>NZ_JAPVXT010000005.1:0-165347 GCF_041431445.1 Veillonella sp. 20925_1_51 | reverse complement strand
CTTATATTTTAAATTTGCGTGTTTATCGAATATCATGAGGCTACTTTTACTTTTTAAATATCCCATAAAACTCGATACGCTTAAATGTGGTGGTATCGTTACTAGCATATGAATATGATCCGGACAGCATTCCGCTTCTATTATCTCTACATTTTTTCTCTTACATAAATCTCGTAAGATTTTACCTACATCAGCTTTTATCCGACCGTAAATTATTTGTCTTCTATACTTTGGAGCAAAAACAATATGATATTTACATCTCCATTTACTATGTGATAAGCTTTTTACGTCATTCATTGACATTGAACCTCCTATGTTGAAATGTTGTGGTTGCCAGACCAACTTCATTCTATCACTAGGAGGTTCTTTCCTTTTCTCTAAGAATTTTTACCGACCCCCAGTTTAACTGGGGGTTTAGTCATGCCTATTCGGCGTACAACAAAAAGGACGTAACTTTTGAAAGTTACGTCCATTTCTTATTTGAATATGTTTGAATTAGCCTTATTTAGCTTTTACCAACTACAGCATCAATGGAGCTACTACAAAGCCAAGTGCTACTGCGATAGCAATGGATAGTACACCAGGGATGAAGAACGGATGGTTAAATACGAGCTTACCGATTCGTGTTGAGCCGGTATCGTCCATTTGTACAGCCCCTAAAAGTGTTGGGTATGTAGGTAATACGAAGAGTGCAGATACAGCTGCGAAGGATGCGATGATAATGTATACGGATCCTGGGTTCTCTGGAGTAATACCGAGAGCTAGAATTACGGCTGGTACCAACGCTTGCGTAGTTGCCGCTTGGCTATACAACAATGTACTAGCAAAGAAGAATGCTACGGCTAATAGGAATGGATAAGCTGTTACCAAGCTAGATGCTAGAGCTTTGATTTCAGGGATATGACCTTTTACGAAAGTATCACCCAACCATGCTACACCTAATACGCAGACACATGCGGATAAACCGGATTTAAATGTGCTTGTATTAACAAGTTGTGCTGTATCAATCTTACAGAAGAATGTAATAGCAGCCGCAATAATCATCATGAATCCAACGATGGCATCATTTCGACCGAAGATAACTGGTTTAATAAGACCAATGTTCTTGGAGATGGCAGTTGCATAGAATACGATACAAATAATACCAATCAAGAAAATCAATACAGAAGTTTTCGCACCTGGTTTCAAGTGGAAATCAGCACTCTTTTCACGAGGTGGAGCCACATGACCTGCTGCCAAACGTTCTTGGTATACTGGATCAGAAGACAAATCATTATTCGCAAATGTAGACATAACAAAGGCAGTAATCATAACTGCTACGAATGTTGTAGAAATACAAATAGCGAGTAATGTTGGGTAGTTTACACCAAATGGTTCAAGGAAACCACTCATAGCAACAACTGCTGCAGATACTGGGCTCGCTGTAATAGCGATTTGGCTCGCTACAACGGCAATGGATAATGGTACAGATGGCTTAATGTTTTCACTTTTTGCCACCTCTACGATTACCGGAATCATAGAAAATGCTGTATGACCAGTACCAGCTAATAGAGTTAAGAAATACGTTACTGTTGGTGCTAAATAGTTGATGTGTTTAGGGTTTTTGCGCAAAATATTTTCCGCAATACGCACCAAATAATCAAGACCACCGGCTAACTGTAAGGCACAGATGGCAGCGATAGCAGACATGATGATGAGAATTACATCCCACGGAATCTGTCCAGGGAACATACCCATACCAAGGCTTAACAATACTACCCCAAGGCCGCCAGCGTAACCGATGCCCATACCACCGAGGCGAACACCAAGGAAGATGGCACCAAATAAAATAATAACTTGCATAATTACATAAATGTCCATACGATGACCTCCTTTATACGTATATAGTATCATAGATATGCAAAAATATCATCGAATTTTCACAATGTATAGTCTATAGTTTAAAGACTTAACGAAACATTATACGCTAAACATATAAAAAGCTATATATGCCAACGACTCTAGAACCGTAGAATCATGACATATATAGCTTTTACGTTTGCCCTAAATCTTTATTAAATACTTAGACGTAAATTGTTATAGAATTATTGGGCGTAAATCTTCGAGGATTCCCTCTTCTTCGGTAGCTCGTTGAATACTTTCACCAACAATGCGAACCATGTCCGCTAATTGCTCCACAGTGGACGCCAATGGAGGCATGAGGATCACCACATCACCGATCGGACGGCAAATGAGCCCTTGTTCACGAGCAAGGATGGCCACCTTAGCCCCTACCGCATCATTTGGACGATATGCTTCATGCGTAGCCACATCTTTTTCAAGTTCAATACCTACGATGAGGCCACGTTGACGAACCTCTTTAACATGTTTCAGGTTTTCGATTGGCTTCAATGCATTAGTGAAAGCCTCAATTTTCTTAGGTAATCCTTCGATAACCTTTTCATCGCGGAATACTTTCAACGAAGCTAATGCAACGGCACAAGCCAAGGCATTACCTGTATAGGAGTGTCCATGGTAGAAGGTTTTCTTTTCTTCAAATGTGCCGAGGAAGGCATCGAATACACGTTGTGTAGTCAATGTGGCAGCGAGAGGCATATAACCGCCAGTAATCCCTTTAGACAAGGTCATGAAATCTGGAGCCACACCTTCGTGTTCACAGGCAAAGAATTTACCAGTACGGCCAAAGCCTGTGGCTACCTCATCGACAATGAGGAATACATCATGTTTCGCCGTTAATTCACGAACCCGTTTCAAATAGCCATGAGGCATTACGAGCATGCCTGCTGCAGCTTGTACTAATGGTTCCATAACGAGAGCTGTGATTTCATCACCCTCTTCATTGAGGATGCGTTCTAGTTCAGCCAAAGACTCTTCAAAGGCCTTTTCTCGATCTGCTACGTCACGATATACGCCAGGGCTTGGCAATGTCAAAGGTTTGAATAATAAATTATGGAATACTTGGTGGAATAATTGAATACCACCTACAGATACAGTACCTAATGTATCCCCATGGTAGCCTGCATTAAGGGCGATAAATTTAGTTTTTTTCGTTTGTCCCACTAGTTGGCGGTATTGGTAGGCCATCTTAATAGCAACTTCAATAGCTGTACTACCATCATCAGACAAAAATACTTTATTTAAACCTTCTGGAGCGAGCTCTACTAATTCTTTACACAACTGTGCAGATGGTGGGCTTACGAGACCTAATAATGTACTATGGGCAATTTTATCAATTTGCTCTTTCAACGCTTGGTTTAATACAGGATGATTATGTCCATGAATATTAACCCATAATGAGGAAACGCCATCATAATACTTTTTACCATTCTCATCGATGAGGTATACCCCCTCACCACGTTCGATTACGACTGGTTCTTGTGCCAACCAATCTTGCATTTGTGTAAATGGATGCCATACAAACTCATGATCCCATTGTGCTGCTTGTGAAAGCTGTTTCTCTGCCATTTCGTCACCTCATACGTACAATTTTACAAACTATAATTCCCTATCCCTATAAAGCTCTACTACTATAACAATCTACTACTATAACAATCTATTAATATAAATGAATAGTCCAGATTAAATTACAATATCTAACTACTATATGCCTAATACTGTATTCCACACCTTCTTAGAGTCCACAAAGGACCGAGCCCAACCTAGCTGAACCTTTTGGATATCCGGACCTTGGTATGGCGGTACTACAGCCACTACAGGAATACCTGTATATCGTTCCATGTCTTCCACATTTGTTTTCAACAAGAACGGATCCACTGCCGTTGTATCATTAACAATGATGGCTTTCACCTCAATACCATGCATCTTCGCGTATTCACAAGTTAAAATAGCGCGATTAATGGAGCCCAACCGTCCATCAGCTACAACGATGGCCGGTAATTTAATATCTTTCATTAAATCCGTGAATGTTTTATCGCCGTAAAGAGGTGTTGTAATACCACCAGCACCTTCTACAAAGGTTAGATCATAGCGATTAACAACATCTAATGTATGAGCTACTACACCATCATAATTGATTTCTATACCAGCCAATTCTGCTGCCAGACGAGGAGAAAAATCTCCAGCAATAGCATATGGATTAACCTCGTGACGGCGCGACTCAGGAATGCCAGCGGAACGCATCAAATATGTAGCATCCTTGCTTTCAAGATCCACATTATAATTATCCTCATCCATCGTTACACATTCAGGAAAAGGTACTGCGCTGGAGGACACCGGTTTAACCATACCAACCGCAAAGCCATCATCTACAGCCATAGCCCCTAACAACCCTGTCACAAACGTCTTGCCTACATCTGTATCGGTTCCAATTATAGAAATACCTAACTGCTTCATACACGTCTCCTCTCAGCGATACTTAACGCCGCATAGGTTAACCAATTTATGTGAGTAAGTTTACAATCTAATTACAATATACAGCCAAAGGGAATATATAGTCAACCTATTATTACGCTTAAGGTTTACCGTGATAGGACTATATGGGGCCCCCATACATTAGTGCGAGCCTTGTTAAAAATCACAGAACCTAGCTCATCGCTCCAAAGCGAGCTAAGTCGCTCTTTACTAGGTTCTGTGATTTTTATGGCTGTACTTATGTAACAGTCCCATATAGTCCTATCTACAACCATAAATGAGAGAATAATAGGTTGGCTATATATGGAGAAAAAGAAAAAGAGTGATGACTAACCGATTAGCGACTTAGCTCGCTTTGGAGCGTAGAGGTTAGTCATCACTCTTTTTTACCTAAATGTACTTATGTAAAGGGGCCCCATTAATTTCTCCCCCACTCTCGATACGGCGAAATTACGCTAACTCGTTAATGGACATTTAGATTTGATGGGACTAATTCATAGGTACAGTTAGAAAAAGGACGAGAACTAACCGATTAGCGACTTAGCTCGCTTTGGAGCGTAGAGGTTAGTTCTCGTCCTTTTTCACTTAAATGTACAAATCAACTTGGGCCCCATCAAATCAAAGGTTATATTTCGAGGTAGCGGAATTCGCCTGTATCAGGATCCATCATCCCTCCATAGAATCCCATTCCTTTTGGGAATAGTGGGTGGTGACGCAAGAAGTTAACTGTATAGATTACATTGTCTTCGGAGATGTGGAAACGATCCATCCAGTCAATAAGTCCTGGTTCGATCATGCGAATCGCATCTTCACTGATACCTTTTTCTTTCATGGACTCCATAAAAGTTGTAGCAGAGAAGTCAATCATGCCGCAGTTCTCATGGCCGATGACTAATACATCTTCAATCTCCATACCATAGGTAGCAACAAGCAAGCTTTGTACGATATTATCGATAGGTTGTGTTACACTATTACCGGCTGTTTTTATAACGATGATTTCACCACGGTTAAAACCTAATGCATCTTCTAGCATGCAGACTAAACGCGTATCCATACATGTGACAATACCTAGTTTTTTAGTAGGATGGCTTGTTAATCCTGCTTTTGGTAATTCTGGGTGGTTTTTCACATACTCTTTATTGGTTTCAATTATTTGTTTAATATCAATCATAAGGTACCTCATTTACATTTCTATCTATAAAATAGATTCTATTCATTATATACAATATATTCAATACAAAACAAGTGGTTTTAATCACATATAAATATTTATTATAACCTATATCCTTCATAAGAAATCCATAAAAATCGTATTAATTCTATATTTATAATTAATATTCATTTATTATACTTTTCAACCTTATACATTCACAAAAATAAATATACCGTATTTTTCTTACATTACTAGTAGATTTTAATTCCCCTAATGTGGTACTATTAAAATCATAGAAAAAACGCCACATGATACCACATATGACGTGAACTGTATGTACAGTAAGGAGGTTTTTTATTATGGGTATCAATCAAAAAACATTGCCAGGCATTCTGCTCTGTGCGGTCCTCGCTATTCCTTGTTGGCTATTAGGCCTAGAGTTTCATCTAATCGGTAGCCCGATCTTTGCTATCATCTTAGGTATAATTATTGGCTCTATATTCACATCTTGGAAACGCGAAAAAACTGGTGCCGGCATTGGATTTACATCAAAAAAGATTTTACAATGGGCCGTTATTTTATTGGGCTTTGGCTTAAACATTACACAAATTTTACATGTAGGTTGGATTTCATTACCTGTCATCATTTCAACCATCGCTACATCTTTAATCGTATCCTATATTATTTATCGCCTTACTCATATCGACTCTAATACAGCCGTACTTATCGGCGTAGGTTCCTCCATCTGTGGTGGTTCTGCTATCGCTGCAGCTGCACCAGTCATCAAGGCAGAGGATCAAGATATTGCACAGGCTATCTCTGTTGTATTCTTCTTCAATGTAGTAGCTGCCTTTGTATTCCCTCCATTTGGTGATGCTATTGGTCTTTCCAATATGGGCTTTGGTCTATTTGCTGGTACCGCCGTAAACGATACATCCTCTGTAACAGCTACAGCTGCCGTATGGGATAGTATGAAAGGTACTGGTACACAAGTACTAGAATATGCGACAATCGTTAAATTAACACGTACCCTCGCTATTATTCCTATTTGTTTAGGTTTAGCAAGTTACCAAGTATATAAAGCAAAACAAAGTGCTGCTCAAGCTGATGGTAGCAGTGTTAGCATCGCTAAAATCTTCCCTAAATTTGTTTTATACTTTGTGATTTGTTCTCTTATTACAACAGCATTATCCTATGCGAATGTAGATATTCAATTCTTGAGTGTATTCAAAACTATTTCCAAATACTTTATTACAATGGCCATGGTTGCTATCGGACTTAATACTAATATCGTAAAATTGATAAAATCCGGTGGTTCTGCCCTTGCAATGGGTGCTTGTTGCTGGATTGCCATCACAGCAGTCAGCCTAGCTACACAACATATGATTGGTTTATGGTAAGAAATATACATACCTATTTTAATATGATATAATTGTATATAGTTAGAATAGTAATAACCCCTCCAGTAATGGAGGGGTTTCGTGCTACTATTCACCTTATTAGTACTTTATCATACTATAGTTAGGAGGGTTAACATGTACTTCTTACAAGGACTTCTTGTCGGTCTCGCAACATTTGCCCCTGTTGGCATGCAAAACCTCTTCATCATCAACACAGCATTGGTACAGCCTATACGTCGTATCATATTGACCCTTATCATATTGGCACTATTTGATATGAGCCTCAGTACGGCAGCCTTCTTTGGTGTCGGCGCCATTCTTGAAATGTGGCCGCTTACAAAGCTTATCGTACTCCTTTTTGGGGGCCTACTGATTGTATATATGGGCTTTAATATATTCAGAACTGAGCCAGATATACGCAATGTAAATACGAATATTCCAATTCGTAAAATTATCCTATCCGCTATCGCTGTATCCTGGGGGAATCCTCAAGCCGTTCTTGATGCAACTATGATGCTCGGCGCCTTTCAAGCTAATATACCTGAAGAAGGTATTTATTATTTCTTTGGAGGCTTCCTAGCTATGACCCCAATGTGGTTTGGAGCCTTGGCTGCCACCATGCATTTATTAGCTAAAAAAATAAAAATTACCCATATGGCTTGGATCAATCGCTTCTGTGGTGCAGTACTCGTCATTTATGGCATAAAATTATTTATCGATGGAGTCACAATGTTCTTAGAATATTTTAATTAAAATAACTTTAATAACGCAATCTATAGACAGTAAAGCCGTTAGCATATGCTAACGGCTTTTATATTGTAATTGTTTATTTGTTATATGACGATTAAATTTATTTTACATAATCCGTCTTTGATACATTAAAACTCTGCTAAAACTTGTTTAAACATTTCTCTAAAGGCTTCTACATAGGTGTTACTTTGATTTTGTTGCGATACAAAGTAGTAATTGCGCTCCATCGATTTACCATGGTTAGTTAATACCTTGCGCTCAATACCTGGCATGGAGTCGGTTAAATATTTAAAACGATCAAGCAACAATAGTCCTTGTTGACCTGCTACTAAATAGCGCGCCTCCTCTAATGTACGAGCATAGGCAAAGGCACCAGCATAACCAATGGCCTTACGATAATGTTCTTCCTCAGCTAGCGTATACTTACCGCGACATACTAAGATAAGTGGTAAGTCATCAATAGTTTTAATTTCGACGCTACCTTCCTTTGTATAACCTTGTGGCACCTCGATTACTGTGGTCGCCTTATCAATCAAATGACTTTCATAATCATCAGATAAAATCTGCCAATGATCATTAAAAATCACATCTACGCGACGATCATCTAACATGCCATATAGTTCCTCATGGCTGCCACTATACATGCGGATATCTAGGTTTTTATAGCGTTTAGCCATGCGAATGACCGTTTGCTGCATAGCCATCCCACTATAGCGATTTAAATAGCCAATTCGTAAGCTAACACGTGCATCTGTACCAATGCGGGTTGTTTCTACCTTAATATCGTGAAAGCGTTCTAGTAATTTTTTACCAGATCGATATAAATATTGCCCCGCTGGTGTTAGGTAAAAGCTTCGTTTTTCTCGTACCATCAGCTCCACGCCTAAACTCGTTTCAAGGGCTTTAATTTGTTGTGAAATAGCAGATTGAGACACATACTGCTCAGTCGCAGCTTGAGTAAAACTATTATTATCAACTACACACACAAAATACTCTAATTGTTTCAACAACATAACGATACACTCTCATCTCTCTTATAATTAGTAGCCTTACTCTATCTACTAGTCCACTACACAACATACACCAACCCCTCTCATTGGTATTTGCTACTCACATAATATTTTTCTCTACAACTACAACTACAACTACAACTACAACTACAACTACAACTACAACTACAATTATTATATTTCATTGAAAGTAGATTCACTATGATGAACTGCTTTCACGAGACATAACTAAATTACGATATACAAACCAGGACGCCACAAAGAATATTGTCGCCGTAGACCAAAACACAGCACCATATCCAAAGGCACGCGCAATAACACCACTAATAACAGGGCCTAAAACATTACCCATCATGGCTACGCTAGATACGGCACCAAAGACAATGCCCCGTCGCTCAACAGGGACAGCCTTGGATATCAGCGTATTTGCAATTGGCGTAATAAAGCCCATAAAGAATCCGGCTATAGCACGGAATACACCAAGTCCCCATATACTAGGCATTAAGTATTGCAAAATAAATAAAGATCCCACCGCCCATGTAGCAGTAAAGATAATACGAGGCATGGTCAATCGTTGTGTTACCTTACCGATTGAAATGGATGCTAAGGCGCTAAACAAACCAGCCCCAAAGATAATAATTCCTACAATGGTAGCCACAAATTCATCATTCACGGCCATATAGTGTTTGATATAAAGCGGTAAGATAGGACCAATACCAGTAATACCAAAGTTACATAAAAACTGCATCGCCACTAATAGACGAACTCGAGGTATCATGAGAAATGATTTAATCAAAGAAACCTGTGATTCTTGAGCGTCCACCTTATGCTTAAACTGTAAATTAGGCATTAAGAAATAAATACCTAATAAGCAAATGCCAGTCAATCCGGAAAATATAAAGAATGGCGCTCTATAACCTAATAGATCAGCCGCTAAGCCACCCATAAGAGGACCAAAGACGAGGCCCATCACCATAGATGCTTGATACAGCCCCATCGCCCATGGCACCTTTTCCTCAGGTGTTATGAGTACAATAATGGCCAGTCCTATCGGCACATAGCCGCCTACTACACCTTGCAAAATTCTTAGAACCAACAGCTGAGACGGGGTTTGTGTGAAAGCACAGGCCCCCACCGTAACCATTAAGGTGAATAAGATAAACATCATTACCTTACGTGGCCCAAGCTGGTTTGCCTTGCGCGACCAATACGGTGCACTAAGCGCTACCATACACGGCGTTACACCGGATACAATACCTGCCCACATAGCAGCTTCACCTGGATTATGTAGACCTAACTCTATAAGAAATAAGGGTAGGAATGATAGTACCCCTATAATTGTTATTCCCCCACCGATCTGTATAATACAGATTAAATAGATAATTCGTTTCCAAGAAGAATCCATAGTGACCTTCTTTCTTATCAGTATATACTTGCACAAAATAATAGAATATACTCATAATATTATTGTATCGTAAACTACAAAAAAAGACCATCTCTTCCACATATAAAGGGTAGAGATGGTCTCTTTTTAATTCTATGATTATACGACTTTTATAAGAATAAAAGTACGTATACATTATTTATTTTTGTTTGAACATCCAATAGATGTAGTAAATAACAAGTGCATACGTCACTACATCAAATACAGGCAAGAATGGTACCATTTTAGACAAACGTCCAAAACCATGAACATGAATATTTGCTGCAATGATAGCAATAAGGTTCAAACGATGAATCCAGATTGCTTTTTTACGAGATACAGATTTTGCCATATTGCCTACCCAAGGCGTTAAGTACAATACGGCAAAGATAAGAGCAATAAACATGGCTCCAAGAGAGATATAACCGCCCCAGAATCCTAAGAAGGACTTCAATGCTTTCAAGAAGTATACATACCAATGTGCACATACAAGAACAACACTAACGATACCTACGATGCGATGAACTTCAAACATTTCTTTTGGATTATATCGTTTGATAAACCATTTTGGTTTTGTTGCAATATATGTTAATACAAGCCATGCAACATAAGGAATAAGACCTAAGTGAACCTTCCAGTTACCAAATGATCTACCGCCTGTTACATAACCATATTCTACCATTCCCATAAATATTAGGGATAAAACCGCAATCCATATTAAAATATGGTATTTACTCTTAAACTGTTTTTTTACTACTTCTGCCATATAAACCTCACTATTTCTTATACAAACTACTAGTATATATCTAGTTGGCCTAATGTAGCATGCTAACAATTTCAATCCACATAGCATTCTACTTAGAACTTAAAACTAATTAGTTATTAAATCCAGATCCATCCTAAAATTAGAACTAGAATTTGAAGTTGAGGTCTGCACGGTAGAAATCATTTACACGGTTACCATCTTGTGTTTTCGCATGGAAGCCATAGTATGCATTAATACCAATATTTTTCTCCGGTGCATAAGATGCACCTAATTGCCATGCTTTATAACCTTCAAACCGTGTTTTCTTCAATAAATCATTAGATTCATATTTTTGCGTTTTAAATACAGGTGCATTTTTAGCTTGATCAAAGTAATCTAAGCGTACTGCCCAAGAGTTTTTCTTATTGATTTTATAATCGCCCCATTTAGCGCCTACGTTCCAAATATCGGAATCACTCAAGCCAGATGCTTTTACCCATTCCCCTTCAACGGCGAATTTACCAACATTGTAATGTGCATTGAAACCATATACATTATCAAAATCATTGTTTTTCAAGCCATTGCCCATACGAACGTTTGCAGTACCAACATGCGCGAGCATACCGCCGAAGCCAAAGCGATCATTAACAACTACATTGGCATTGATAAGACCTACATCACCATTATCTTCTCTGCTAGTCTTAGCAAAACGACCTGCTGTCATATAACCATAAGCACCATTTAATGTAACCTTTTTACCTAGCTTCACTGTAGCGCCTACACCATCAAAGTTAGAGCTATAAATCAAGCCACCACCAAATTTTTGGGTATAACGACCAGCATCAACTACAACATTTTTACCGAATTTATGCTCTACATATGCTAAATCCCAATTAGCTTGAGCATCTTTAGAACTATCACCTAGTTCAATAGAGCCTGTTGTAATACGAGCTTTCACAGATGTGTTTTTATTAACCTTTGCATCAAGGCCTAAACGTACACGAGTCGTAATTTTATCTTCGTAATCATAACCATCGATACCTTCTTTACCGATGTAGTTGATACGAGCATCACCAGTAACCTTTACATTGCCTACGCGGTCTTCCAATTTGGCTACACGCACACCAAGTGTATTCAATTCATTGGAAAACTCATCGGCCAAGCGGTTCAACATAGCTTGTTGTTCTGCATTAGCACGATCTTGATTAGCCATGCCTTTCGCAATCATTTGAGCCATTTCGTAACGAGTAATGTTATTTTGGCCTTTAAAAGTACCATCAGGATAACCATTGATAATACCAGCTGTAGCCAATTGATCTACTGCTTGGTATGCCCAGCTATCGGACGGAACATCGGAAAATGGATTAACAGCAAAGGCTGTAGCCACACCCATCATGGCTGCCACTGCAAAAGCACTGGTCATTTTACGTTTAATCATAATAAACCTCACACAATAAATAATGATTAATAAAAAAATGAAGAAATAATGAATTATATGACTATAATTATCATTATCATATTTAACATAAAGATAATAGCAATTTTCATCTGGTCAGTAAAGAGAGAATGTATATCAATCTCATAATCAATTATGCATTAAACTAATAATATAGAATATTTTATTTCTTAGAAAATAAAAATATAAATCAGAACCACCCGTAAAACGGGTGGTTTGCTCACGGGCTATAAGCCCGTAGTACTAGGCCAGCGTCTAAAGGCGCTGGCTTTCACTACGTTCAAGCCGCATAGCCATTGACTCGTAACGCTCCCCTTAAAGGGGATATGTATTACTTGCTACCCTTAAAAGGGTCCTCATATTCTTTTACACTAAGTTTATCTTTCATCTGGTCATGTAACTCTTGCTCACGTATATATTTTTTTACGGTAGCTTCATTTAAACCTACCGTACTTACATAATATCCCTCGGACCAAAAGTGTCTATTTCCAAATTTATACTTTAAGTTTGCGTGTTTATCGAACATCATTAGTGCACTTTTACCCTTTAGATATCCCATAAAAGATGAAACTGATATTTTAGGTGGGATTAATACTAGCATATGCACATGATCTGCCATAAGCTCCCCCTCTATAATCTTGACGCCCTTATATTCACACAAACGTCTCAGTATTTCACGTAAACTATTTCTGTATTGATTATATATAACTTTACGTCTATACTTAGGTGTAAATACTATGTGGTATTTGCATAACCATTTTGTGTGCGCAAGGCTCTGTGTCTTTGTTGCCATATAAAATCACCTTTCTTTTGCATATAATGCGGCTTGAACACCTACATTATACTTAAGCAAGGTGATTTTTTTGTATAACTTTCGTTGCCGCACCCGCATAGCGGGTGGTTTAATGATTCGCGACTACGTCGCGAACCAGTCTAAAGACAATAACGAAAAAATCCCTTCTGTATAATACAGAAGGGATTTGTATGTATCTTATTATTTCTTTTTAAACATCAAGTAGATGCAGTAGATAACAAGGCCATATGTAATGATATCAAAGACTTGTAAGAATGGTACCATTTTAGAAATACGATTAAAACCATGAATATGGATATCCGCAGCAACTAATGCTACAAGATTTAAACGATGAAGCCAAATACCAATATTACGGCTAGATGCAGTTACTTTTCTAAGTTTTGGCGTCAAGAACGCAAGGCCAGAGATTGTACCAATACCGAAGGAAGTAAGGGCTACATAGCCACCCCACCAACCGAGAACGGATTTAGCAGCTTTACCGAAATAGAGATACAAATGGAATGCAATAACAGCTACAGATGCAATACCTAATGCACGGTGAACCTTGAACATTTCACATAAATTATAACGACTTGTAAACCATTTAGGACGAGTTGCCAAATAAGTCATCACAATCCACGTACACCAAGGTACAAGACCTGTATAGACTTTATAGTTCCCGAAGGCACGACCACCTACGATATAGCCCCACTCTAGCAAACCGATCATAATTAAGGAGAATACTGCAATCCATATAAAGATATGGTAAATACTCTTATACTGTTTCGTTTCCACTTGATTCATCATAAACCTCTCTAACATAATTCCTGAAATATCAATTTTACTTAACATATTTTATCATTTAAATCGAAATTTGCAGATTACTTATATTAGATAGGTAGCATTCATTATAAGAATAATTCTAATTTAGTCTTTCATTCTAACTATATAAACAACTCAAAAGTGTTTCGGTAAAAGCTAGGTAATTCAATCAGAAAGAGTGTTATGTTATGTTATGTTATGTTATGTTATCTAAACTACTCTAACAAAAATTAATAAATAAAAGCCCCTTGTAGTAGTGAGCATCAGCATTCACTATTACAAGGGGCTAAGATTAATTTGTCATATCATGAAGGGCATACAAATCAATCATTATCCTAATTATTTTTCGTCACGTTTACGATATACAATGAACGGACGTATTAAGTAGTTGAGTGGAACACTCAAGCAGTGTACCAAACGGCTGAATGGGAAGATAATAGCTACCACCATCCACGCTAACATATGGAATTTAAACATGAATGGTACGCCTTCCATCAAGGATGGATCAGGCATAAAGGATAGTAAGCTACGGAACCAAGGGCCGATAGATACGCGGTAATCAAAGAAACCAGATGCATTAAGCAATGTACCAGCCATACCACTGAAAATGGCTAATGTTAAGAACAAATATAACCATTTATCAAGACCAGATGTGTTAACTTTCATAGCAGGCACAGTAAAGCGGCGTTTCATCAAGAGCAAGAAGCCTACGATGAAGATAATACCAGCTACAGCACCCATGTATAACGCACCTTCATGGTACAAATGGTCATTAATACCGATTGCAGCAGTCCAAGTTTTAGGGATTAACACACCTACTACGTGACCACCGATAACGCAAAGCAAGCCAAAGTGGAACAATGGATTGGCAATGCGCAATTGTTTTTTCTCTAAAAATTCACTCGATTTTGTAGTCCAGTTTCTTTCAAAGTAGAAGAAACGAACCAAAGTACCTACGATTAAGAAGGTGAAAGCGATGTAAGGCAAAGCGCCCCAAAGGAATAGATTCATCGTGCACCGTCCTCCAATCCATTTGCAACAGACAAGATAATATCAAACAAGAATGCATAAGGCAATTTAGCCTCAATGAAGCGTTCTCTAATGTATTCCAATTTTGGCTTACAATAGTCGTAAATTTCTTTTGCTTTTTCATCATCGATAACGGCACATAATTCAAGAAGTGCTGGAACATAGTCTGGCATTTCTTTTGGCAAATCATAGTCGTTTTCTAGGAAGAAAGCTTTAAATTTAACGAGTTCTTCTGCTTGTTCCCCAGTACCTTGTAATTCATAAGTCGACAAATACATAGTTGTATTTTGACTAAAATCAAAGGTACGAACATATTGGTCTTCAAATTCTTTTTTATCGGATTCCTCTACATAGTCGAAGAATTCTAATAAACCTTGACGAAGTTGAGGATGCCCAACAGATTGGGCGTCCTCTCTCCATTCAGGTAGTTCGTTATACCATTGTTCATCAGGATAGCGTAGAAGAAATGACGCAATAAGAGCGATTTTCTGAGCATCCTTCATTATTGACATCCCCCTGTAGGGCAAGCAAAACCGCGATTATGTTGCATTTCTAGGCGACCTTCGCGAGATACTTTTACGTCAGATGGAATAACAAAGCGATCATTGTATTTGGACAATGCCAACAATTTGTACATACCGTACATTTGATCCTCTGTTAAATCAACTTTATGTTCAATAGGACCGTCACCTGTTTCACGACGGCGCATGTATTCACGCATGTCGAGAACACGTTGCAATGTACGAGCTAAAATTTCTGTATTACCTGCTGTAAACAAGTTAGCAAGGTATTGTACAGGTACGCGCATTTCATGTGCATCTGGCAAGTATACATCAGATGTTACACGTTGCAAGATTGGGCTGAGTGGTGGTACATACCAAACCATTGGCAATGTGCGATACTCAGGATGCAATGGCAATGCCACGCCCCACTCTTTTACAAGTTTGTATACAGGAGATTTTTGAGCTGCTTTAATCCAGGCTTCGGAGATACCTTCAGCACGAGCCGCTTTGATAACCTCTGGATCATGAGGGTCCAAAATCAAATCTAATGTATTTTCGTAAATGTCTTGTTCATTTTTTGTAGCTGCCATTTCTTCAACTTTGTCCATGTCGTAGAATACAACGCCAACATAGCGCATACGACCTACACAAGTTTCAGCACATATTTGAGGCAAGCCATTTTCTAAGCGTGGGTAACAGAATACGCATTTTTCAGCTTTATTAGTTTCCCAGTTATAGAAGATTTTTTTGTATGGACAAGATGGAACGCAATGTCTCCAACCGCGGCATACATCTTGAGATACGAGAACCACACCATCTTCGTCGCGTTTATAAATCGCGCCGGATGGACATGCAGCTACACATGCAGGGTTCAAGCAGTGGTTACAAAGACGAGGCAAATAACGCATGAATACTTCTTCGTAGTCAAATACGATATCTTGGCCCATCTTAGTTAAGTTCACATCAGAGCGAGCATGTTGACCACCTGCTAAATCATCATCCCAGTTAGGACCCCAAGTAACTTCCATTTTTTGTTTCGTTACAAGAGAACGAGGGCGAGCAACTGGTTGGTTATTTTTACGACCGCCATGAATCAATGTTTCATAGTCGTAAGTCCAAGGTTCGAAATAATCCTTCAACTCTGGTTGTTCAGGATGGAAGAATAATTTCATCAAACGATTTGTTTTAGAACCTGTAGAAAGAGCTAATTTACCAGAGTTATCTAGCGTCCAGCCGCCCTTCCATTTTTCTTGGTCTTCCCAATTACGTGGATAGCCTACACCTGGGCGAGTTTCCACGTTATTAAAGTACATATATTCCGCGCCTTCGCGGTTCGTCCATGTATTTTTACAAGTGATAGAGCATGTATGACAGCCTAAACACTTATCCAAATTTAGGACCATGGATACTTGAGCTTTAATCTTCAAGCCAATCCACCTCCTTCAACTTACGAGCCACAATTGTCATATCACGTTGGTTACCAGTTGGGCCATAGTAGTTAAAGCCATAGCTCAATTGACCATAACCGCCAATCATGTGTGTCGGTTTCATGTGAATATGAGTTGGTGCGTTGTGTGTACCACCGCGACGGTCTTTCTTAACTTGCGTACCAGGAACGTTGATGTGACGATCTTGAGAGTGATGCATATAGGAAATGCCACGAGGAATACGTGGAGATACAACTGCACGAGCTGCAACTACACCATTTTTATTGAAAGCTTCTACCCAGTCATTATCTTTAACGCCAATTTCTGCTGCATCATCTTCGTTGAGCCAAATAGTTTGACCACCACGGAACAATGTCAACATTTGTTGGCTATCGAAGTACATACTATGAGTAGACCACTTATTATGTGGTGTTAAGTATTTCAATGTAATTTCTGGAATACCTTCTTGTTTGTAGTCACCTTGTACCGGTTTGTAGGACAATACAGGTTTGTACAACGCCATAGCTTCACCGTAATCGCGCATCATTTCATGATCGCAATAGAAGGATTGACGACCTGTTACGGTACGGAATGGTACTTTATCTTCTGTAGATGTTGTGAATGGGGAATAACGACGGTTTTTATCGTTTTTACCAGTACTTGTTACAGAGCTAATGATGAAGCGTGGTTGGCGAACCATGTCATCAAAGGTAATTTTTTCTTGTTCACGACCTTTTGCGTTCTTTTCAAGATCAGAAAGACCAGTTTTTTCTTCCATTGCCTTCCAAGAACGAACAGCCAATTTACCATTTGTACAAGAAGACAATGTCAATACAGCATTACAAGCTTCTTTACATTCGTAAATGCTTGGACGGCCATGAGAAATGAATTCTGGATTATCGATTGTACCATTTTGTGCGTACAATGTTTGATATTCATCAGATACATCCCAAGCCAAGCCATGAGCCCCCATTTTGTTTTCGATGTTAGGCCCCAAAGCAATGAATTTTTCAAAGATTTGGCTATAGTTGCGTTTTACATGAACGAGGTTAGGCATTGTTTTACCGGGAATTGGTTCACATTCGCCTTTGCTCCAGTCGAGAACCTTACCTTCTGGTTGAGCCACTTCACCTGGGCTGTCATGACCAAGAGGCAATGCTACGATGTCTTCGTATTCTGTGAAGCCAGACTCTTTTGCTACGCGAGATACTGTTTCTGCAAGGGTACGGAATGTATCCCAGTCAGATTTAGTTTCCCATGCGCAATCAACAGCAGCTTGGAATACGTGTACATATGGATGCATATCTGTAGAAGACAAGTCTTCTTTTTCATACCATGTAGCTGCAGGGAATACGATATCAGAGTACAAGCCTGTAGAAGCCATACGGAAGTCGATGTCGATTAAGAGGTCAAGTTTACCTGCCCCATCAGCTTCACGCCATTTGATTTCTTCTGGACGTGTAGGTGCATCGTCATCTTCTAATACCGCATTTTTAGTACCTAATAAATGTTTCAAGAAGTATTCATGGCCTTTAGAAGAGGAACCAATAAGGTTCGCACGCCATACAAACAAGTTGCGTGGATGGTTTTCTTTAGCCGCAGGATCTTCTACGCAGAATTGTAATTCTTTATTTTTCAACGCTTGCGCCACATATTGATTAATTTCTGCTTCTGTACCAGCACCAGCTGCACGAGCATCGTTAATCAAGTCTTGGCTGCCTTTATTGAAAGTAGGATATGATGGCAACCAACCTAAACGAGCCGCTAATACGTTGTAATCACCAGGGTGACGATAACGAGGCTTAGCTAATTTAGATACGCGGTCTGCCAAGTCGATGCAATCAGAACGATATTGTTCTGTAGCAAAGTAGAACCAAGATGTACCATTTTGCAAACGAGGAGCTTTACTCCAGTCGTTAGCTGTCATGATACCGCCCCAGCCTTCAATAGGACGAAGTTTTTCTTGACCTACGTAGTGAGCCCAGCCACCACCATTAACACCTTCTGTACCACAGAACATGATAAGGTTCAAGATTGTACGGTAAATCACGTCAGCATGGTACCAGTGGTTGATACCACCGCCCATGATAATCATGGAACGACCTTTAGTTTTTTCTGCATTATCTGCAAACTCACGAGCTGTGGCAATAGCGATATCTGCTTTTACGCCAGTAATTTTTTCTTGCCATGTAGGTGTGTAAGGAGTGTCATCTGTATAAGATGTTGCCACTTCACCACCGATACCACGATCGATACCATAGTTAGCAAGAATAAGGTCATATACGGTAGTTACTTTTACAGGACCATCTACAGTTTGTACTGTAATGGTAGGAATAGCACGTTCAATTACGCCTTCGTGCTCTTCATCGCCAAAGTATGGCAATTTAACAATAGTCACATCTTCGCGTTGATCAAACACGGATAAGCGAGGGTCGATTTTAGCCCCTGTATCGCGGTTTTCAAGGCGTAAGTTCCATTTTTGTGGATTTGTGTGACGTTCGCCCATTGTACCATTAGGAACAACGATTTCATTAGTTGTATCATCGATTAATACCATTTGGAAGTTAGCGCCTTCCTCTTGGCGACCCAAATCCTTAGCATTCAAGAAGCGGCCTGGTTGTACAGTGCCGTTGATTTCTTCAACGCGTACAAGGAATGGCATATCTGTGAACTCTTTAGCATACTCTTTGAAGTATGGAGTTTCTTTATCGATGTAGTATTCTTTTAAGATTACGTGGCCCATTGCCATAGCAAGAGCCGCATCAGTACCGGCTTTTACATTGAGCCAAGCATCAGAAGAAGTTGTAGATTCTGCATAGTCAGGGGATACGGATACTACTTTAGTACCTTTGTAACGAACCTCTGTTAAGAAGTGAGCGTCTGGCGTACGAGTCAATGGTACGTTAGAACCCCAAGTCATGATGTAACCAGCATTGTACCAGTCACCAGATTCAGGTGTATCAGTTTGTTCACCCCAAACTTGAGGGCTAGAAGGTGGTAAATCGGCATACCAGTCATAGAAGGACAATGGTGAACCACCCATTAAATTAAGGAAACGAGCACCTGCTGCATAGGACAACATGGACATCGCTGGAATTACAGAGAAGCCTGCGTTGCGGTCAGGGCCGTATGTTTTTGCAGTATATAATAAGGATGCAGCAGTAATTTCTGTCGCTTCATCCCATGTGGAGCGCACAAAGCCACCCATACCACGGGCAGATTTGTATTTTTTCGCTTTTTCAGGATCTTCTACGATAGATTTCCAAGCTTCGATCGGGTTCTTAGCATGCTTTTTAGCTTCTCTCCAAAGCTCAGCCAATTCGCCGCGTACATATGGATATTTTACGCGCAATGGGCTATAGAGATACCAAGAGAATGTTGCACCACGAGGGCACCCACGTGGTTCGTAATCCGGCATATCATCTGGTGTTTCAGGGTAATCAGTAGCCTGATTTTCCCACGCTACAACACCATTCTTAACGTAGATATTCCAGCTACAAGAACCAGTACAGTTTACGCCATGCGTTGTGCGGACAACTTTATCGTAAGACCAACGGTCACGATAAAAATTTTCCCACTCGCGACCGCCATCTTCAGTTATTTGATGGCCGCTTGGAGATACGTTCTTCTTGCGAAGAAACTTAAACTTTTGAGACAACAAGCTCATCTCGTGTCCTCCTTCAAAACTACAAAAAAATCCTTTGTGCTAGCTGAGCTAACACAAAGGAGAAAATACTGTTATTCGATATTACTAATATTAGGGTCTATATTATCAACCTCTAAATCAAGCAATCCGATTAAAGCATCAAAATCACAGATTACTAGATGGTGTTTGTCATAGGCTACATAGCCCAACTTACGCAACTCACTTAGCATGCGATTTAAACTTTCTCTTGATGTGGCAGCAAATTCAGCCAACTCTTGATTTGTTAGGGCGATATCGATAAAGATACCATCCTCGCGCTCTACACCATAACTATTGGCTAAGCGCAACAAGGTAGAATAAAATGCTCCCTTCTTGCCATATAGTAGCAAGTCTCGGTATTTTGCCTGTTGACGACGCATATGTAATGTGTAGATTTGCATCATCGCAATAGCCAATGAATGATCTTTTGCAATAGCTGGCTCTAACACATCATAGCGAATGGAATAAACAGAGCAATCCTCCCGAGCGATGGCGTTGAACACATAAGTTCTTGTGTTCTCCTCATACAACGGAACCTCACCAATTACATTATTCGGACCTACTAGACGCAACGCAAAAATGTGCCCACTAGATTCGAATTTCTTAATGCTCATTCTACCTTTTAACACTACGTAAAAGTGTTCTGCCTTGTCCCCCTCGTGGAAGAGAAAATCACCTTTTTTAAGATGGAGTTCCTCGCCCGGCAAAGCAAGTAATTGGTTAATTAAATTTTTATCCATACCTTCACCACTCCATTGTACTTTTAAAATAAAATCCATTAGTTATACTAATCTATTTATAGTAAAAGCACATGTATTATATACTTTTTTGTATATATAAGATTATTATAACTTATTAATTTCAGAATATGTGTGTTTTATGTCACATTCACAAAAAATTTTACAATATATAATATATTTGTGATATAAGACATTGCAAATTTTGTTGATACAATAATTATAACTCAGTTCTCTAGGTAATTCGAATATTTTCTATAGAAATTCTATAAATTGCAATATTCATATACATTGACTGATAATTGTATCTTCCATGTCTTCATTGCATGTATAGTTTTTTAGTAAGGAGAAGTTCAAAATGAGCGAACTAAAAATGCCTCAAGTAGGGGCAAGCCGTAGCGAAATTGTGGCTAATTGGCAACCAGAAAATCCAGAATTTTGGGAAAAGTTTGGTAAAAAAATTGCTAAACAAAACTTGGTTATATCCACAATTGCATTAACCCTTTCATTCTGTGTATGGTATTTATGGGCAACCATTGCAGCACAACTAAATGGCGCTGGCTTTAACTTTACAACAGATCAATTATTTACATTAGCCGCATTACCAGGTCTTGTAGGTGCTACATTACGTTTCGTATATACCTACATGCCAGCCTTAATCGGTGGTAAGAACTGGACATTTATTTCTACACTTATTTTATTAGTTCCTGTTGTATGGCTTGGCTTTGCTGTTCAAGATACAACAACTTCTTATACGACATTCATGATTTTGACTGTCCTTATCGGTTTAGCGGGAGGCAACTTCTCGTCCTCCATGGCGTACATTGGCAACTTCTTCCCTAAATCTGAAAAAGGTACAGCTCTTGGTATCAACGGCGGTGTTGGTAACCTTGGTGTCTCCGTAATCTACTTCTTAGCTCCATTCGCTATGGGTTCTGCTGCATTAGGTAGCGTATTTGGTGTAACACCAGCCATCATTAAAGGTAATGCAGTATACCTTGCCAATGCGGCTTTCATGTGGATCGTACCACTCGTTGTTATCCTTGCTCTTATGACACGCTTCATGGATAACTTGCCTTTGGAGAAACCAAATCCTAAAAACCTCGTACAAATCTTTGGTAACAAACACACGTGGGCACTTACATTGCTTTATACTTGTTCCTTCGGTGCCTTCTCGGGTTACGCGGCAGCACTTGGTTTATTAGTAGGCAAAGAATTCCCTGAAGTTCCATTTGCTTCTATCGCCTTCGTAGGTCCACTCGTAGCAGGTGCCCTTCGCCCTGTAGGTGGTTGGTTAGCCGATAAAATTAACAGCGGTACAAAAGTTACTTTTGTAAGCCTTCTCGGCCTATGTGCTACAACGGCTCTGATTGCAGTTGGCGTAGACATGCACAACTTCCCATTCTTCTTTGCAATGTCCGTATTGACCTTCGTATGCTGTGGTTTCGCAACAGGTGCAACATTCCGTATGATTCCACACGTATTTGGCAATCCATTGCTTTCCTCTTTAATTACAGGTTTCGTTGCTTCCGTAGCTGCATACGGTGCCTTTATTACACCTAAAATCTTCGGCTTTGTATATTCCACATTTGGTAATATCCATCCAGCCTTTGCTGTATTGTTAGCCTTCAACATCGTAACTGTAGCAGTATGCTACTGGTTCTATGTACGTAAAAGCGCAAACATGAACGTATAGGGTGTAACAGAAACTATAATTTACAACCCAATAAGGTAATAAAAGACTCCCTCAACAATCCTCCATGCGATTTGGTTCTGCGGCCATAGGCCTTGAACCCGCAAGTCGGATTTTATGAGGGAGTTCTTTTATTAGGGTTATAGGACAAAAAGTGTGTGTGACTAATCCCAATAAGTTGGAAAATCTGTAGACATATGTAGCTCATTCCAAACAGGAGCATCACCCCATTGAGGGATTGAACGATCTATTTGGCAATAATCAGATAACCGTTTGTAGATAGCAGCAATCGATTCATCTGTAGGCATACAATTTAATATATCTGAAATAGAAAGCGGTCTTGGTGAGTGCATATAGCACCACCAATAGACCGCTTTTAGTCTTCTTTCAAGTGAAAGGCCCCTATGAGCCCGTAACATACTTCTTAATTGAGCATTTACTCCACCTTCAATACGATTATTTGTTGTAGGTATTGTAATATCAATACATTCCAAAAATGTAAATAAAGTTTGTTGCCTAATCAGACGCCATAATGATGATTCAGCTTTAAGCAAACGCTCATGTGTAGAGCGTTTGTTTCCGAATTCATCAATCGTCATTTCTCGTAAAAAATCAGAATATGTCATTCGCCACGCCGAAAGTTTATTAATCCATATAAAAGCTTGATCCATTGTTTTCACATTAAATAAATCTTTAGCAAGAGTATAAAGATCCTTTCCTGCTAACGTTTTAGGTCTACTTGTCGTATATCGTCTAACCTGACAAAAAATATGAAATAGGCATCTTTGGTGGCTACTATGAGGCCAAACTTTTCGTAATGCTTTAGGTAAACCATTAGCGCCATCAGATACAACGACTTTAGGTTCAGCAATCCGTTCCATTAAGCACTGCCAAGCTCTAGCATGCTCATAACGGCAGACATACCATCCTAGAACATGAGTATCATTGCAACAAATCAATACACATAAATTCCTAGCTAAGTAAATTCCATCAAGATATACCACATCATGTACTTCTTCCACTTTTGGTGGCAATGGCCATATGGACCAAAATTTAGCGGTTTTACGCCTGAATGTACGACCTTTACCAGGCATATCAGCTTGAATATTGGTGCTGAATAACCAATTCAAGAATAGGCTTAACTCTTTACTTAAATTATTAATTTTAACGGTAAATGCCACCTTACAATGTTTGCAAAACCAACGCTGAGAACCAGATTTTAAAACACCGTGTTTAATGCATGTTTCATTACAATCAGGACATTTTATTTGTCGCATAAACTCTTCCTCCATATTTGTTTATATATAGGAAGATATAACCTCATTTTAGTCAGTAATTACAAGGGTTAATTGATGTTTTCACCCACACTTTTTGTCCACCCTCAAACTTCTCCAGAAAAAGATTAAACCCTTATAACACTAGATATTTACTAGTGTTATAAGGGTTTTTACACACACTTTTTGTCCTATAAGCCTTTTATTAAAAATTAGACATGTATTAGCATTTTAGGGGAATGTAAATTATAGTTTCTGTTATCTAAGCACGAAGGGAGGACCTCGTAAGTCGGATCGATGCGGGGTTTTCTTTTATTATCCAAAGATTTCTTCTAGTAGTGCATCGTCGATGATGGTACCAACGTAGAAGTCGCTGAAGATGCCGTATTTTGCACTGGCTACTTCAAAGCGCATATCATATACGATTTTTTTGAATTGGATGTCGTCATTACTGAAGATTGTAATGCCCCATTCCCAGTCGTCTAGGCCACAGCCACCTGTTGTAAATTCGGATAAAACGTCTAAGTATGTTTTACCAAGTTCACCGTGAGATTTCATCAACATGCCTCGTTCTTGCGGTGGTAGCATGAACCAGTTGTCATCACCTTCACGTTTTTTGCTCATGTTATAGAAGCAGATGTATTTGTCACGAGGTACATGAGGGTATAGTTTTTGGTTAACTTCTTCTGTATCGAGTTTAGCTTTAACGTAAGCACTTACTTCTGTTACAGATGTATAGGAATATGTTTGCACTAATACGCTTGCAATAGCCAAACGACGGAATTTGCGTTCTACTTGTGCCAAGTATTCAAGGGATGGACCAAGGATCCATAGGATTAAGTCCCCTTTTGCGCCATTACAATCATAGAATGCATAGCTACCTTCTTTAGCTTGATGTTTAGCTTCAAGATCCGCTAAAAATGCTTTTAATTCGTTGCGCGCTTCTGCTTTTTCTTCAGCTGTAAAGCAGTTCCATGCACTGAAATCCATGGCAAAGACCATGTGTTGGCTATGCCAACCTTCTACTGTAGGGATTGCTTTTCCCATTGTGATCACTCCTATCTATGGTGATTATATTTAAAGAATATCTTTCTATTACTCTAAGAATCGAAAAGACTCCATATACTATTATAGCATATGGAGTCTTTTCTTATAATTATTTATTAATATTAATTTTCAATTGCTCTCTGCAATAGACTCTACGAGTTCTTTTGCTTGTTTTACACCATCAGGAATACCGATGCCATCAAACGGTGTACCAATGAGATGTAAGTTTGGATAGTGTTTTGCCACATGTTCACGTACTGCTGTGATGCCTGCTCGATGTCCTACATTATATTGCGGCATGCAGTGAATGAGACGATTGATGCGCACCCACTCAGGTTGCGTGGAGAAATTCATAATACGTTGAATTTCCTTTACTGCTAATGCTGAAAGTTCCTTATCATCGAGATGTTCTACCACATCATTGCCAGGTTTACCGATAAAGACGCGCAATACGATTTTATCGTCAGGCGTTGTTTGAGGCCATTTTTGATTAAGAATAGTACACGCTGTAAGAGGCGTATCTGTATTGCGTGTAATCAAGAGACCCGAACCTTTTAAATCACCATCAAAGGTAGCTTTATCAAAGGCCATAATAGCAATAGCGCAGCTAGACTGCTCCATGGAGCGCAAGAAATCAAAACCCGGATCATCCTTAAACCATTGCGTATATGTGGCAGGCGGTGTCGCGATAATCACATGATCCGCCATAGCAGGAGCTTTATCGAGAAGAACCTCTGTAGCTGAATCTGTAGTAGATTGACAGCCACAAGCATTGTTTACAGAATTCACCACATCGATAGCATACATACCTTCAACATATCGAATATTAGATACTAGTGTCCCCGTATGTAACTGTACATTGCTAGGCATGGCCTCAACGATGGCTGTTATAACGCTTTCAAGGCCACCTGTCAATTGACGGAACATGCCAGATTGAGCAGCAGTGCCCTTGCGACTCGCTATATCCGCATGGGCCTTAGTGGACTTCGCTTCATGACTTTCAAATTGACGGTCTGTCATAGTCCCTTTACCAGCACGCGGTACGTCGCCTTCAGCTACGGCACCTTTAGCCGCTTTAGTAACCCCCGCTTTAGAGTGGCCCATCTTAGCAGCCATCATGCCTTTTACCATATTCCCGTATTTTTGTTCTACTTGAATAAAATGAGGGAATGTAGATAACAAGCTAATTTTATAAATGTCGCCGCCATAGATCCCCGCCAATAGAGGCTCGATGAGCTTATCCATCATTTCTTGACCTAAATGGTATTGAAAGAAATGACCAATAGATACATCTCCATTTTTATCTAGCTGGTATGGCTTTTTAAAGTAATCTAAACCAGCTCGTAATTTGCCAGGCCAAGAAATAAGCGTTGCTTTCACAAAAGGCATCATTTCCGTAGGGATGCCCATGATAGAGCCCCCTGGAATAGGATGAATAGAACCTTTGTCATACACAAAGGCTTGCCCTGTTTCATTCGATACAAGGGTGTCCCCTAATCCGAGATCATAGACGAGATCCGTCATTTCCGTTTTACGGCCTAAGTAAGAATCAGGTCCGAGCTCTACCACGAAGTCATCGACGCGTTGTGTTTGTATTTTCCCACCAAATCGTGGTGCTTGTTCATAAAGAGTAATGGTCCAGTTCGGCTTTGCATGGCCTAAATAATAAGCCGCTGTCAATCCGGTTAGGCCACCGCCCACTATTGTTACATTCACGAATGAATCCTTTCTATTATTGCACTCGCCATCGCTTGCAAGAATGTTTCATCACAATTCGGCATTTCTGCACGCATATATACAGCGCCGCCAGCATCAACGAGTTCTTTGCACTCTACATCATTATCGTACAATACCTCTACATGATTGCTTACAAAGCCAAATGGTACAAAGGCTATATGTATCGCACCACTACGCAAAGCTTGATTGATCGCTTCCGCTACGGTTGGCCCTAACCATTGTCCATGAGGGGCTGCGCTCTGCCAAGCTACAGACCACTGTTCTAAATCGCAACGTTGAGCGATTTCTTTTGCACTTTCCTCTAAGGCCAAAGCATAAGAGTCTGCATTATGACTATTAATAAGAGGTATGCTATGAGCACTAAAAATAACAAATACATCTTTAGTATCATTGATGCAGTCTGAAACTGCTTTTACCCAATACTCGATAAAGGAAGGTTGATCCCACCAAGCACGAATAACATCAAAGGTTACATCTTGAAAGTCACCAATTGCAGCCTGCACTTGTTTCTCATAAGCGCCAGTACCAAGAGACGTAAAGAATGGGGCCGTTACGATAGCGATAATATGCTCTACACCTTGTTTGACTAATGCATCTACCGCATCAGCAATGGACGGCTTCATATGAAGATATCCAATGGCCGATGGTATGGATGGCAACAAAGTAAGCAGTCTATTATATTGACGTTCTGCCATCGTTTGTAATTCTACGTTGGACCACTGACCAATGACATCATAACGATGGGTAAGATTATTAACTTCAGCATCGGTCGGCACGCGACCATGACGAATACTCGTCATGTATGGCACTAAATCAGCCTTACTCGAAGGGCTACCATAGGATAAGAATAATAATCCTTTTTTCTCGATGTTCACTAGCTTACCCCTCTTGTGCCCATAATTCACGACTGCGTTCATGTACATAGTCTGTAAGCCAATGAAGCTTTTTAGGATCTGCCTCTGGGAATACGCCATGACCTAAGTTAAAGATATGACGGCCATAACGAACACCATCAAGTAAGATGCGATCCACTTCGTGAGCTAATGTTTTTTCATCAGCGAATAAGTAGGCTGGATCGAGATTACCTTGTACCGTTTGTGTTACGCCTCGTTCATTAGCCATAACGATGGAGCTACGCCAATCAAGAGCGATTACATCCAATGGCAAATGAGACCAAATAGATACGAGATGATCGGTACCAACACCATTCATGGCCATAGGCAAGTGAGGGTATCGATCTTTTACAGTCTTAATAATGCGTTCCATATGAGGATAAATACCTTGTTTATATTGGTCCGCATTCACTGCACCAACCCAAGAGTCGAAGATTTGTAGTGCGTTCGCACCGGCTTCGGCTTGCATAGACAAATATTCAATGGACATATCTGCTAACTTTGTCATCAATGCATTCCACACATCTGGTGCACCTATAAGCATGCCACGAGTCTTATTATAATTCTTTGTTGGTCCCCCTTCTATGAGGTAAGACGCAATCGTAAATGGTGCGCCACAGAACCCAATGAGCGGAACGTCGAGCATACCAGATGTTAATAATGTAATCGTTTTTCCAATATAATCTACCTTTGTAGGGTCAAAGGTATCTAATGTATCTACATCAGCCATGGATCGAATCGGTGTATTAAACACAGGTCCCACACCCGCCTTGAGCTCTACGTTTACATTCATGCCTACCATAGGGCTCATAATGTCCTTGTAAAGGATCGCTGCATCTACGCCGTATTCTTTTACAGGTAGCTCTGTAACACGAGCACACAACTCAGGCTCTTTTGTAATTTCAAAGAGCGTATATTTTTCTTTGATTTTGCGGTATTCCGCTTGGCTACGACCAGCTTGGCGCATATACCACACAGGTGTTACACCAGGGTTCTTCCCTTGGATCATATCTAAATATGCTGTATTCAAGTACTCAACCCCTTTCTTTCTAATTTATACTAACACACTATGATAACTAAAACAGTTACTTTAGTTACATCACTTATAACGTTGCTATTACTATTCCCTGTGAAAGCTATATACCTTCACAGGGATTACATTTAATTGCGACTTAATCTATGCCGATCAATACCTGTAACAGATTGAGCCATATCAAATACAGAGCGTTGGCATGTAAACAACCAGATTTGTTGGTTCTTGCCTATTTCTGCTAATAATTCTAACGCACTACGTTGACGGTTTTCATCAAAGCGCACAAGAATATCGTCTAGGATAATTGGCAAGGATTCAACTTGGTAAGAGAATACCTTAGCTAATGCTAGGCGCAATGCCAAGTATACTTGGTCGGCTAAGCCACTAGACCAGAACTTAAGTTCTAAGCGTTCTCCATTGCCACTAACCAGTGCTACGCCTTCGTTGATCCCGAGGATATCAAAGGTATAGATACCGCCAGTCAAACGTTCTATATAAGAAGATGCAAGCTCTAACATATGAGGCTGTTTTTCTTGCTCATAGGACTGTTGAGCCTTATCCATGCAGTGACTCATCAACACTTGTGTAGCCCAATCTTCGAGAGCAGATTCTAATTCATTTTGCAACGCTTCCCGTTCTTGAAGCATTTGGTGTTGCTCTTGGTCGGAACCTAGGGCACGCATAGATTCTACAATTTGACCACGACGTTCATACAAGATAGCCAACTTATCTTCAATGGAAGCTATTTCTCGTTCAGAATGAGCTAACTCATCTAACCAATTATCCTTATTACCTTCACGCAAGCGGCGATAGAATAAATCTCTATTCTCCGCATCAGGCGCTAATAAATCTAACTGAACCTGACTTTGCTTGTAAATGGTTTGCCATTGTTTGTATTGATCTTCATCAATAAGATGTTGACGATACTCGTTAGAGCTATCCATGCCAGCCTTATGCAATAGCTCTTGTTGACGAAGTAGCAATTCTTTTTCTTTGCGATGCCAATTATCGTATTCATTGCGGAAGCTTTTACGTTGTGCTTCCTTTTGTTCCCACACAATTTTATTTTGTTGGAAGTTTTTGTATTGGTTATAAATACGTTTTAACTCTGTTGGAGATACTGGCGCTTCAACACCAAGGTTATACCACAAGGTCATCGCTTGATCTTCAATAACGCGCAACCCTTCTTTATGCTCAGCTAATCGCTTTTCATAACCTTCAATGGTGCGCAATTGTTCATGATATTGATCATACTCTTGTTTGAGGCCAAAGAAATCATCTTCGTTAAGACTCTTCGCCGCCCCTTGAGGTAACCAATTCTGCCAAGCTGCAAGGGCTTCATCATAAATAGCTTGCAACGTATGACCTTCTTGGACCCAACGATCAAGATGTGCTGCACCCTCTATGGATGGAATTGGGCTCACCATAGGTGTTGCGGCTTTCACAAGCGCCTCTAACTGATGTTCTACATCAGATTTACGAGATGACAAGATTTGTAACTCATAATTCAGTTTAGACACATCAGAATTGCCGTTATGACGTCTCCATGTAGCATACCAGAACAATGCCATAGATAGGATTAATAGTATAAAGCCGCCAATCGTATAGAGTACAGACTCTAATACTAATAAGCCTGCTAATACGAGCAAAACGCCAATCACTGCAGCTACGCCACTAATGCGTTGTAACCACTTTGGCAAATTGGTCGGTTGTGCATCAGGACCATAGCTATCCCGTTTTTCTGTAACTCGATCAATATCCATCATGATAAGCTCTAGTTCACGTTCGAGATGCTCTTTTTTCGCCAAATCCTCTTCGCTGTAATTTGGTAACGATGCTCCGTCGAGATTGGCTACTGGCAAATCATCAGAAGCCTCAGCAGGCTTGCGATATTGCCAATGTAATAATTGATCTTTAGCAGTGCGTAAGCGACTTGCTAAGCGCTCTCCTTCAAACCAATTCACATCGTCAGCCATCGGCTCATCATCACGCCATGCAGAATGCATAGAACGAGAAAACTCTAATTGTTCTCGTACCTTAAAGATATACGCATCCCCTTCTTCACACTCCCGGCGCAATTGTTCCCACTTGGCACCTTGTTGAATAAGGTCTTCAATATCTTGACCATACGTACCAAATGGACTATCCGGGCTAAAGTTAGCTGGCATCAAGGCCGCTTCCTTTTCCTGCCACAACTGCATATTGTCTCGAGCTCGTTTGATTTCCTCATCGATGCGAAGGAACTCATCACGGCTCAAAGCAAGCTCGCTATTATACTGCTGCATGTGCATACGCGCTTCTTCGCTACGGCGATACGTATCCCACGCGCGCAATACCACATCTATACCATCGCGGTATTCCTTCCACTCTTGCAACTGACCTTGCAATTCTGCCTCAGTCTGTTCCGTACTGTGAAAGGCTTTTTGCAATTCTACATATTGCGTTTCATGTTCGACTAAATGGCTTAATTTTTGACGATTTTCTTTAAGCTCATCCATCAACACATTGATGCGCCGTTTACCATTGGAGGAAGCTACTAATAGATCAGTAGCGCCTTTTTCCACATCTTTTACGACCGAACCTAAATGCTCGCCCCCTTCAGCGCCGAAGAAACGAGACCGAACCTCTACCTCTTGTAGAACATCGAGACCTTGTAAATCATCAAGGGTCAATGCAAAAATTCGGTTATATGTTTTTTTATCAATACCATGCCACCAGTGTTGAGCTGGCTCCTCATGAATGGCTGGATTTCCAGGACTGTAAAAGTCTAGTTGTTTACCCTTACGACCAATGTAGTAGCTTTCACCATTACGCTCTACATCAAGGGCACCCGTCATAGGCCCATAAGCCTTATGCGTACCACCAAATAGAAGTGTGCGCATCCCTTCCAGCAAGGAGGTTTTGCCACTCTCATTAGGTCCATACATGAGCTGAACACCATGATTTCCCGTAGTAAAAGACCAGTCGCGATACGGGCCAAATTCATCAAATCGTATGCGTTTAATGTTCATCGTTAGCCCCCATCAATACAGTAACACCTTCAATTTCACAGCGCTTCAAGGCGCGAAGCAATAATTCATCACTCAACAAATCGGCATATACACCTAAGCGTTTAAACTCAGGTCGTTCTGCCAAAATTTGACGTACCGTCTGTACCGCATTGCCATCAACCATATCATCATAGGCGCGTAAATAATCCCCTACCACATCGGATAACAATCTACGTTCAGCCAAATTAATGCTAGGTCGCGTATTACACATCATGCGATAAGGCATAACAAATATAGACTTGCTTTTCTCTTCACTTTGGGACTCTTGCAACCATAATTTGCGCACACCTTCTTGTGTACATAAACGATGCAATGGACCTGTACCTACGAGAACAATGGAAAGCAAGATATTTTTCTTATGTTGCTTACGCAGATTCTCTTTTTTATGGCGTAAAATTTCTAAGAATTCTGCTTCCGTTTTCATGCCTGCAATATCAATTTTGATTTCTTCAAAACGGATTGCACTTGTTTCAATGAAACGAGGTTCACAATGACCATTATGAGATACAGAGACGAGATAGCACCCCTTAGGGCCTATTTCCTTGCGGTGTAAACCTTGGGGATTACCGGAATAGACAACAAGAGGTTCCTCGCTAAGAACTTGAGATTTGTGAATATGTCCTAACGCCCAATAGTCCATAGCCGCCTCTGCTAGATCAGTTAAACTGCACGGGCCGGTCACATTATGGTTTTCAGAGCCTACACTAGAACCGACTGTGCCGTGCATGACAGCCAAAGAAAACTCATCTCGTTCAAAGGCGCGGTATTGGCGCGCATAATTGTCGCTTTCATTACCATGGCCACAGCTAATACCGTAAACGCCACCAATTTCTATATTGTTAACAATTAATGGGAAACGTTGTACTTGTTCACTAGAGAATACATGCACATTGTCAGGCATCTGCAATTGAGCCTTCCAGCTTTCAGCAGGGTCATGATTACCTTGCACCATATATACTGCAATGCGATGTTCTGCCAAGCGATACATGGCGCGCACAAATCGCACCTGTGCCTCTAAATTATGATCTTCGCTATTATAAATATCACCAGCTATGACAACAGCATGAACATGCTCATCAATAGCAGTGTCAATAATTGTATCAAAGGCTACATAGGTAGATTCGCTCACGGCACGATCAACGGCGCGGCTAATACCTGTAGCATATTGAAAGGGTGCCCCTAAATGCAGGTCACCACAGTGTATAAATCGAAATGGCTGCATCTATATCCACTCCTTGTATTAGTACTTTTATTATAGTTATATATAGTAATTACAATATTTTATTATACTACAAAACCGTAAAGATTACTTAAAAATAACTATCAATCAATCTATCAAAATAGATACTAAAATATAGTATCTCCCATTAGATTCAAACTATAGGTCTTACCTGTATTCAAAATAGTCTAAAACCTACTGCGATATTTTTGTTAACTTAAAAATACATTAAGTTGACAATTTATACACGAACGTTTACAATCAAATTGTCAATATTTTATGTTTTTATTAAGTTAACAATTCTTGGAGGCTATTATGGCTTTGCCTACAGATCAACAATCAACCCAAGTGGGTACATACGAAAAAATCCTTACTATTGCCAACCGCATTATGAACGGCGGCGAAATCACTAAGAAAGAAGCAATCGAGCTGATTCATACTTCAGATGATGACACTATGATTTTACTTGCTATGGCCGATAAAATTCGCCAGCATTTCAATGACAACTCCGTGGATGTATGCGCCATTGTAAATGCACGTTCTGGCAAATGTCCTGAAAACTGTAAATTCTGTGCCCAATCTGCCCATCACGAAACAGGTGTTCAAGAATATCCGTTCATGGATGATGAAAGCATCCTCGATGCGGCGCGCAAAGCTAAAGAAGCAGGCGCTATTCGTTTTTCTATCGTAACGAGTGGTCGTAATACTAATAACCCAAATGAATTTAACCAAATCATTCGCGTATTAGACCGTATTAAAAACGAAGTAGGTCTCGAAATTTGCTGTTCTCTTGGTTTGTTAACTTACGAACAAGCTCTCAAATTAAAAGAAGTGGGTGTAACTCGATACCACTCCAATATCGAAACAGCGCCTAGTCACTTCCCAGATATTTGTACAACCCATTCCTACGAAGATAAAATGTCTACTATCGATAATGCTCAAAAAGCAGGTATTCGAGTTTGCTCTGGCGGCATCTTCGGTCTTAATGAAACATTAGAACAACGCGTAGAGATGGCATTCGAGCTTAAACGTTTGCATATTGACTCTGTACCACTCAACATTTTAAATCCTGTTAAAGGTACACCATTTGAAAATAATAAAGCATTACGTCCTCTAGATATTTTACGTACCTTCGCTGTGTTCCGTTTCATCTTGCCAAACGCATTGATTCGTACAGCTGGCGGTCGTGAAGTAAATCTTCGTGACTTACAAGCTTATGCTTTAAAAGGTGGTCTTAACGGCATCATGGTTGGTGGCTACTTAACAACTGGTGGTCGCTCTCCACAAGACGATCTCCAAATGATTCAAGACTTGGAGCTAAGTCGCAATTCTGCCCAAGTTTAAATTTTCGTATATACCATTCTCGTTTGAGAATGTTGTATATAAAAAATATTCCTAAGATTTATAAATTTTTTACACATATAAAAAAGAACCATCTAGTTTGCTGTGCTAGATGGTTCTTTTATTGCCACAATAAATTATAAATGGCTTGACCATTTGTATTGCCTTCAATAGGTTCTGGGTTTTCATTATACTCTACATTTTCATAAGGTGTACCGTCTGCCATGTACGCATCTACCTTTAACGTTTCCATGGTACGATTATATCTACTTATATACACTTTATATCGCAATTCGTCGCCACCCAGTTCATTGACCCGCAGCCACAAAAGCGCATCATAATCACTTTTTTGAACACTGTCATTGTCAATAAATAATTGGTTTCCTGACGCATCTGGTCCAACATAATACCAGTCCGTTGCGTTAGCGGTCCCCCCTATACTGAGTAGCCACAAAAGGGACAATATGGTTAATATTTTCCTCATATGACTGCTCCTCTCATGCCTAAGAGCTGTATACTTTATAAAACTTTAATAGCCATTAAACCTTTATAAAATATACAACTTCTCCTTTATATATAATACCAAAATTGTCCCATATTTATCAACAATAATTAAACTTAATTATTATCTTTTTTAGAATTTCAAGAAATTAAAAGAAATTTCTTAAAAAATTTCATTTTCAACTCATTTTTTGTTCTTATAATGACAATGTCAAATGATAAATAGAGGTAACAATTCCCTGGTTACCATACGTGTATTTATCTCCCGACAAGTAATACTAACCCCAAACCTACTACTTGTTTAAATACATGGTTCATTTGATATTAATACTAACACTCCCCTTACATGAAAAAAGGACTCCAGTTGGAGTCCTTTTTTCGTTATATAAAACTTCAATAAATCTCAAAATACAAGCGTGTATAAATTCTATTTACTTTGTAATCCACGATAAACGAGTTCAAAAATAATTTTCTGAGCTTCTAACCACTCATCGCTCTGAGACCACTTATATTGTTTATTAACAGCATATAGACCGTGTACTAAAAATACAAAAACGGATACCCCCACATCAAACGAAACCCCAAGTGCTTCTGCCATAACGAGCCCTTGCCGATCTTTTTCACGTCCTATAATGCGTTGTAATACATATTCTGAAATTTGTTCATCTAAAAATAAAGGTAAATACTTTTTATGTCGTATAATACGCTGACATAAAGGCAATCTATCAAAAATAGAATCGTATGCTTCTCTCAACAAAACAGAATTAGAAGCAGCTGATAAGGTGTTGGCTATAGTTTGTAAATTGTTGTTATCTACCATTCCTGGCTTTGAATAAGCGATTGCATCATCCACTAAATCATCAACAATTTCCATGATATTACTATAGTGTAAATAAAAAGTAGAACGAGTTATACCCGAAGCTTTACACAACGATGTTACTGTTACAGACTCAAAAGAATTGTTTGCTAAACAACTAAGCAAGCCTTCTTTTAACAACATACGTGTCATTTCTTTTCGAGTTATCATATAACCTCCAATATAGACACTTTTATACAATGTGTCTATTAATAAACATAGTGTTAATTATTGTTGAGACTAGTATAACAAAACAAGGTACACTAGTTCTAGAGATTACAAATAATAATCTATTCAATTAAATCGACAATAATTTAATTAAGGAGATAACTATGACACAATATACTCACATTCGAAATGCTACAGGAAAATTAACAATAAAAAATACAACATTCCTTATTGATCCATTTTTAGCACCAAAAGATACTTATCCTGGTTTTGAAGGAACATTTAACTATCAACAAAGAATGCCTATGGTTGATTTACCTCTATCAATGGACAATCTATTAAGCAATGTAACTGCAGTGGTAGTTACACACACACATCTTGACCATTGGGATGAAACGGCAATTAATGCTATTCCAAAATCACTTCCTATTTTTGTACAAAATACAGCGGACAAAGAACTTATTACTTCACAAGGCTTTAATGATGTACGCATCATTTTTGAAAGTCTGGAGTTTAATGGTATCACATTAAGAAAAACAGGTGGCTCCCACGGCACGGTAGAAATGTATGCAAATCCAGTTCTCGCACCATTAGCAGGCGATGCGATGGGTGTTATTTTTGAAGCAGCAGACGAACCAACTGTGTACCTTGTAGGCGATACAGTTTGGACAAGTGATGTAGAGAAGGCCCTCCTTCGCTTCGACCCTAACGTTATTATTATGAACACTGGATATGCTCAAGTTTTAGGCTTTGAAGATAGTATTATTATGGGTACAAAAGATATTGGCCGCATGGTGGTACGCAAACCAGAGGCAAAAATTATTGCGGTTCACATGGATACAGTTAATCACACAGCAACAAGCCGTGAGGATGTGCGCAAATTTATCAAAGGCAACAACATTGAAAGCCATGTAGCAGTGCCTGAAGATGGTGAAACCATCACACTTTAATAGGTCTAAAACAATTAGTACATCATACTACGGCTAATACAAGACTAGTAAAAAATATATCCACAAACAATAAAAAACACCCTCTTAATTCTAATAGTCATAATAACTATAAGATCTATAGAGGGTGTTTTTATACTTAACTACAAATTATTATCTATCAAAAGATAAACTATTTTACTTCAGCCCAACCTAAAGCAGCGCGTTTAGCATCGATATCAGCTAAGATTTTTTCAGCTACTTTAGCAGGATCAGTATTTACATACATAACAGAACCTAAGATATCCTTAGTGTCTTCTTTAAGCCATTTTGTAACAGCATCAGAGCCTTGTGTAGGTGGCTCAACGCAGTGGTAAGAGTTGATACCCATCAAGCGGAAGCCAAGGGATGCATCGATACCTTTTTCGTTAGACCATTCAGGGCTAGACATTGCAAATGGCATTTGTGGCAAGTTAAGACCTAATTCACCTGCAATACCAGCAAAGATACCGGAAGAACGAGCATTATCTACACATTCGCCAACATGCCATACTGGTGGTTGATCATCGCCCAAGAACTCTTGCAATGCAGGGCTACATTTCTTAATAGCATCTGTATTACAGTAACCAAGTTTCATCAATGGGAAGGATGCACAACCATTTGTTAAGATGATACAGCCGTTTTTGATAAGTGTATCAACGATATCTACAGTTGCTTTTTCGTAGATAACGCGAGGGTTGGAACAACCTACTACGTTTACGATACCACGAACTTTACCAGATTTTAAAGCCTCTGCCAATGGTTTGAAGGAACCATAATGTTTAACAGTGGATTCTGGAGAGAAACCAACTTCAGCAGTGATTTCGTATGGCGGAATGAATACAGGCATACCTTTACGCAATTCATGAGCTTCAAGAGCGCGATCCAAGATTTTGCGAGCCAATGCTTTTGTTTCAGACAAGTTAGTGTGATGGTGATCGTAACCGATGTGTTCTGCACCTGGTAAACGAGCTGCATCAGATGTAGTAATAACTTTTGTGTTGAAGCAACGTGCTACGTCCATGATAGCAGGGTAAACGTCTTGAACGTCAGCTACCCAGCAATCAAGAGCGCCTGTACCAAGTACAAGTTCCGCACCGATAGCATTACACAATGGAATAACGTTTTCGTAGCGGTACATGCTGGACAAACCAGAGCAGCAGATACCGTAGAATTGGATACCTTTAGCACCGATAGCTTTCGCTTTTTCTAAGTACTCTTCAGAGGCACCAATTTTACAAATTTGGGATACTAATGTTGGCAAGTGACCATGAACAGCGATGTTAACATAACCTTTTTTCAAAGCACCGATGTTAACTTTGGATGTACGACGACCACCAAGACCGAATAATGCATCTGTTGCGATGTCCGCTGCCACTACGCCAGTGAATGTGAAAGCAAGGCCACAACGCAAGAATTGTTTCATATTGCTTTCCCAATCGCCATCTGTACCTACGCATGTACGATGATATGCATCAAATGCTTCATTATACGCAGAAATAGGCAAGATATCCAAGTTTTTCCATACTTCACGACGTTCAGCTGGAGCTAACGCTGTAATTGTTTTATATTCGCCAGGCAATGCACGGCTCAAATCTTCGAGCAATACATCTGCCAAGTCATTAGCCACTTCTTTTAAGGAACGGCCTTCTTCAGGGATGTTGAAAGCTTTACATACAGTACGAATTTTTTCTTCACCCATAATTGGAATATCCAATTGGTCATTAGCGGCAGCTTTCAAAGAAATCAAGATTTCACGAGCATGTGCACCATGTTGAGTCAAGCCACCTGCAGCAGCACGTGTCATATTACGAGCTACGATAAGGTCAGCATCAGCACCGCAGACACCGCGAGGGCTCTTAGGTGTAATTTTACATGGACCCATGAAGCAGATACGGCAACATACGCCAGCAATACCGAAAGTACATTGTGGTTGTTGTTTATCGAAACGGTCAAATACTGTATCGCAACCAATTTGCTCCATGCGAAGAATCATTTCGCGTACAGCTGGATCTGGTGTTTGTTCGATAACATCTTGTTTTGTAGGCCAAGTTTTACGATATTCTGCAACGGCTTTCATGTAGTCGTTTACGCCATGTTCATGAGGTACCCCTGGTTCATGAGTGTGTGGCACCCATTTATCCGTAGGCAACGCTTTGCCATGACTATGGTCATGGTCATGATGGTGATCATGGTCGTGATCGTGATGGTGACCGCCACAATGGCAGTGATCATGGTCATGATGATGGTCATGATCATGATGGTGATGATGTTCGCCATGGCTGTGGTCATGGGTGTTTTTGTTTTCCACATCTTTATTCATAATAAACCTCCTAAGGGCCTACGTAGGCCAACTAACAATAATAAGAAAACATATTCTACTTTTATTTTATTTTTTAAATCCACCACACTTGTGGGTTTTAAATCCTATCTCCTAAATATGTTTTAACCTTATTTAAGTATATTTTCTGAAAGGACATTTGTCAATTAAATTTTGAGAAATTTTTGACTCATTTATGCTTATAAATTATTATAATAACTACATTTATCAAATTCGATACTTTCAGATTTCTTTCATAAAACAAAAGAGATTAATTCCTGTGAACTCAGGGAATTAACCTCTTTTATCTATAGAATACTATATTTATATATTGTTTTATATGAATTATTATTTGCAAACAGTACTTAATACTCTAACATTCCATCTGTATAATTTATAAGAATTGTTGCATAACTTGAGCCACTTCAGGCAAATGGAATCGCTTTGCTCTATCTGATCTCGCTACAAGAACTAATTGACGGAAACATAGTTTTGATGCTAAAGGATAGAATTTAACTTTATCATCATCGCCCTTACTATTTAATGTGCTTGGTAAGAATGTAATACCATAATCATCTTCTACCAAGGATCTACAAGTATCAAGATTCTCAGAACCAATAACCGCTTTAGGCACAAAGGATTCAGCCTGACATAGACGATTTACCAAGGTTCGCAACTTAAGGCCTTCTCTTATGAGAATAAAAGGGAAAGACCCAAATGGTGCTATCTCATGTATTCCATTCGGTGTCATAAGCGAGTCAGCAATAGCTATAGCTTTTTTATTCTCTACACTAACAGCTAATAAAATTTGCTCATCTAACACAGGATAACTTTCAAGAGCTTGCGAGTAAATTGGTGTTGGAAATAGACCTACATCAACCAATCCATCACAAATTTGTTGCTCCAAAAAATGGGACTCCCCTTCTACTACATGGAATTCCCAAGACGGTTCAATTTGTTGAAAGCTCTTCAATGTTTTCCCCAACATATGATGGCCATAAAATTGAGACAATCCAATCCGCACATGATAAGCTGCATCAGACCCTTGATTAATGATAGACTGCGTTAAAGCCTCTACCTTTCCTACTAAAGGCATACCCTCTTTAGCAATTTGTAAGGCTGCAGCGGTGGGTACAACCTTTGTCCGATCTCGAGCAAATAAAGGCACCCCTAACTCAGCCTCAATGCGACGAATACTTTGACTCAATGCAGGTTGAGAGATATATAGTTTTTTAGACGCCTTTGAAAATGATGCCATCTCAACGATGGTACTTATATATTTAATATCCTTTATATCCATAAAAACACCTTATAACAAAACATTATTGATTTATCATAAGTATATATTACCACAAAAGAACGAGCCCTCCACAAGGAGGGCTCGTTCTTTAAAGTTTTAAATAATCTCAAGACAGAAATGCAACTGACTCAATATATTACATTAGCGTTTTTAATACATCCAATACTTCTCGGGGCAATTCGTTTTTATGACCAATAAGTTTTTCTACATAGTCATAGCGGAACTCAAACGCTTTGTGTAATTGGTGATGGTATTCACGCACTTGGAATGGTGGTTCAAAACCAGGAACCTCAACATAAGAGAGGTTTTCATATTTATAAAATGGTTTGAAGTCCAATGTGCCTTCTACCAAACGTTCCAATAAATCAAGAGTTACCTCTTTAGGAATTTTGTCTTCCAAGAAGAAGCCTGTGTTCATGATGTAACATTGTACGCCACATTCAGAGAATAATTTTTTGTAGCTTTCATAGTCACGAACCAATGGATATGTACGGAATGGATTTGCATATGGTTCGATAACAAGTGCATTTGGATCAACGTGAGCATCCAGCTTTTCAGCAGTAGAACGACGTGTCGCCAGTGTTGCGCCCATTGTAGATGCCAAAACAGGGTCATTAATTTTAAGGATTGGTGGCAACGTTTTATCCTTCATAAGCCATACAATGGCATTAACTGGTTGATCTACGTAGTTTACACGATTATCTGTCCAGAATTGAGATTTAATAGCGCGACCATTATTATTACGCACATCTTCTGCCAACACAACCTTACGGCCATCCTCATCCATAGTTACGCCAACATTTTGTAGAGTCAACAAGAATTCATTAGCAGGATGTTCCACAGGGTAGTCTTGCATTTTGTCGAAATATGTAGGTTCAAGAGCAATAGAACTCAAGTCATTAGTATTGATGATATACGCATCGTCATGCAAGATAGAAATATCATAACGACCATCATGCTTTTCATGAGTTAATGTGGATTTACCAGAACCGGACAAGCCAAATACACCGATTGTATAGCTTTTACCATTGTCAAGATTGTAACGTTTCATACCACCGTGGCATGCTACATAATCAAAACGATTCGCCAAGGACCACGCCAATGTAAGGGTACCTTTTTTATGTTCACCGAAGTAGCGCATACCAAGAATCATAGCGCAGTTATGAGCTGGGTCAAAAATAGCAAGCCCACCTGGATGACCTGGTACCACATAGTCAGGATCAGAATAGATATAAATGTCGCCTTCTGGAATTTCTACGCTATCATTGTAGAATTCTTTTACAGCTGCATCAAAGAACTTGAAGTTCATGATCCAAGAATACAAAATAGATGCATGGTCTTTCGGAATCATCAAATGCGCACGAGCTGTGAACTTTTTATCAAGACCTACGATAGTATCAGCAGAAATCCATTCTTTACCGCGGCTATCATAGACTGCATCACGTGCAATATTAGCAAGTTCCACTTCGTCAATGCCTTCATCGCCAATAATGCGACGAGCTTTTGCATAGCGACCTGTAGTTTTACCATCGTTTGTAACTAGTACCTTTGCATCAGCTGGCAAACCTTGCTCGCATGGTTTATATACAGGCATATCGAGGACGATAACACCTGGTTCTTCAGTGGCAAATTGGTACGCTTGTGCCACAGATGTAATAGGCGTTACATTGTTTCCATAAAATGCAGTTTCAATAGTACTGCGCATCTTAGAAAATAATGGGTTTGTTTTAATTTCACTTTGCTTCCAAACGCGTCTTGTCGACATAGTATCCAGATCCTCACCTTTAATATATACGTAATTTCTCTTGTAAAAGTAGTTTAAGATAAGAAAATACTGCATCCGCAAATACTTTCATTATGTTTTATTGTACCCTTTTCAGACAAATTTGTATACATAAAATAGATGAATTATAGGAAATTATTGTATGTTTATTTTGAATTAGTGCAACATATTTATTTTTTAGCTTTATTAATAAAGCCATCAATTTTATCGACTAATTCATCTACATCAAAATCACCGCGCTCTGCAATCATCTTGATGGTAGCCACCTTAGCCATAACCTTTACCATCGGTGTTTTCAATTTCTCAAATTTAGGATTCAAAGAAATTAAATAATCTACCACTTCAGGACTTTGCTTAATCAAGTTAGATAGCGTAGTCTTCGCATCGATATGGAATCTCCCATCTGCATCGGTAGTAAGTGGTTCTTCATCGACCTCTTCTGCCGCCTCTTGAGCTAAGGATTTATCATTACCATTATTATCTGTATTTCCTACAAAATCCGTCTTATCCCATGTCAACAATGTACGAGATCCTTCAAGCTCACGTATATGAGTGCAATCTTGCATCATTTCTAAGACACCGCGGAATTTACCATATTCATCACGTACTGCTGTATAGATTACATAGATAAACAATCCTGGTTTATTAATCCAGAATTCAGCTTGGCTTTGCTCACCAGAACGGAACTTCTCAACGATTTCTTCTACTACGTGAACAGATTTTGCGGGATGACAATTCTTCACCTCACGGCCAATAACATTAGCACTGCGAGGGAAAATGCGATGTGGCGTATCGCTATAGAACTTAACAAGTTCGTTTTCATCTACATAGGATAAATCTACAGGTAGATGTCGGAACAGTAGATTGATTTGTTCTAATGTTAATTTGCCAGTAGCTACATCGAGGACAGCATCCTTACCAACTTGTGCTCCACCTACAGGACCAACATATTTAGACAATAGGCCTGCTAAATCGTTTAAGAATTCGTTAGATACTGCACCATTTTGACCGGAGTTATTGGCATTTAGTTGCGCTGCAGAATCATTGATGCCTGGCACTACATACAAACCTGGTGGATTGATGATAGCATAACCAATTTCATGATCATTTTTGCTCATGCGCACAAATTCTTCATCGCTTAGTAATTTAAAGGATGTTGGTAATAAAACCTCTAACTCTTTAGAGTTTAAATCACGAAGTTTTGCCAATGTATCTGGTACAGATGTTAGAAACTCTTCATATTTATCTTCACGGAGTAATGCATAAGACGCAGAGATAGCATCACGCACACCATCGTCAAAGGTCCACATAATACGGGTAGGACGATCAAATCCATGATCTTCAAGCATTGGATATAATTGATTTTGTTTACGAGATAGATGAATACGCCATTGTGCTAAGGAATCGAATACCCCAAGCCAAGGATTTTTAATAAACGTATCGTGCTTTAACAATTCATCCGCTTCAAGAGCTACCTTTTCAACAGCATTAATTTCTTCTAAGTACACCCACAACGGATGATTTTCAGGGTACTCATTTTCGGCACGCACCAACACACCGTCAAATAAGTTCAATAGATCATCCATCTTATCTAGGATTTCTTCATCCTTATATACACCTTTCAAACTTTGCTCTGCATAGGCAAACTCATCAGGCGTGCAAGTACCTAACTTCTCTTTTAGAATACGGTTACCCTCTTCTAAGGATAATTTGCCGTCTAAATAATCCTCTTTAATAGATACAATAATTCTGTACCGTTCGTTATTAATGTCTAGCTTTTGCTGTAATGGATTCATATGCTTATACCTCCACGGGTCAAAGACTATTAGTATATACAATATATTATTACTATATTAAATATACTTTTATTATACCCATTTTGAAAGTAATTTTCAGTTGCTATGGATACACATTTAAATATATTTGAGAAAAAGGCACCCATACAATGTATGAGTGCCTTCTATTAATTTCTAAAATCTATATATTCAGTTTTAGAAGATGCCACAGGATTACCATTAGAATCTGTAGCCGGATTAAATCGCCATGTGGAGATTTTATCAACAAGAGCCTCATCAAGAGCACTAACTCCACTAGATTTTACGACCTCTATATCCCCTACAGAGCCATCTTCATTAATTGTAAAACGCACATCTGCACTATGAATGGAATCGCCATAACCAGCAATATTAATTTGATCTATAGATGGTGTAGATATTGCTACAGGCAATTGAAATGGAGCCGCCAACACAGAGGCTACCATACTAGTTGCAAACAATGCGCTTAATACAGTACAACGCAACACTTTATTCATCACATTCTCCTTATTTAGCTGTTACAGCTTGTTTAGGTAGAGTAATTGTCATCCCAATAATAGATTCATGAGCCTTTTGGTCTACTCCGATAGCAGGTGTAAATTTCCATTGTAGAATGGCTTTTTTCACAGCTTCATCAACTGGTGCATACCCAGAGGAACGTTCTACGAATACGTTTTTTACATTCCCTTTTTTATCAATCAAGAATCGTACACGCATATTAGGCGCTACTGTAGCTGTTTGAGGAACCTCAGGCAACTCAGGTTTTACAATTTCCACTTCGCGCGGAGATTCTAAGAACTTAGCCGCATCAGCTGTATAGTTACCTAATACGCCAAAGGATGCAACAAGTAAAGCCGCCGCAGTGAATCGGAATAATTTATTCATAATATGCCTCCTTATTTATTTTAAGTCTATGAATAATATCATACTAAATAAAGATGAATATTTAAAGAACATTTCCTTATTGATAAATTTTCTCATTTATGATATATTGGGTTCAAGATAACTGTTCGGACTTACATATCAGGTTGATATGACAAAAAAAATTACACAAAGGAGGTTCATCATGAGACGTAGAAAGCGTATTCAAATGAAGGTCATGATGGTACTTGGTATTGTTGCCATCATTGGGCCAAACCATCTACAATCTCTCATCCACTAAACGATCATGACCTTAGCAGAAAACCGTATAACTGCCAATAGCCGCTACGTTAGTAGCGGCTATTTTTCTGTTTAAATTTAGGGAAGTATTCTCCTTCTTCAATGTTTTATTATTAGGAGAAATATATCCTCAAACTAGAGTATTAAAGTTTTTAAATTGATTTTCCCCAAAAGGAGGTTTGTCATGAAATTCAATCGAATCGTATTAGTCGTCGTATCATTAGCACTTATGTTATTAGCTCTTGCAGGTTGTGGTAAGGATGCAGCACAGGACAGTCAAAAGAAATTAAACGTCGTTGCCACAACAACAATGTTAACGGATTTAGTAAAAGAAATTGGCGGTGACCATGTATCCGTCCAAGGACTTATGGGCCCTGGCGTAGACCCTCACCTCTATCAAGCGAGCGCTGGCGATGTAACAACTATGTCTAAGGCAGATGTTGTGGTGTACAACGGCATTCACTTAGAAGGTAAAATGGGTTCCATTTTCGACAATTTAACAAAACAAAATAAAGCTACTATCCGCGTATCTGACGCCATTGATCCAGCTACTCTACTCGACTTTGACGAAGAAGATGGCGTGAAAACCAAAGACCCTCATATTTGGTTCGATGTAGCTAACTGGAAACTTGCTGCCAAAGCGGTTTACGAAGGTCTTGCAAAAGCAGATCCAGCTCACAAAGAGGATTTCAAAAAACGCTATGATGCGTACCTCACTAAATTAGATGAAACAGATGCATACATCAAAGCACAAGCAGAATCAATTCCTAAAGAATCTCGCGTCCTCGTAACAGCACACGATGCCTTCCAATACTTTGCTCGCGCTTATGGCTTTGAAGTAAAAGGTTTGCAAGGTGTAAGTACTGCTACAGAAGCAGGCACACAAGATGTGAATGAACTTGTTCAATTTATCGTAGATCACAAAATTAAAGCGATCTTCGTAGAATCTTCTGTACCACACAAAACAATTGAAGCCGTTCAAGAAGCAGCTAAGTCTAAAGGCTGGAACGTTGCTATCGGTGGTGAATTATACTCCGACTCCCTCGGTTCTGAAGGCACTGAAGGCGGCACATATATTGGCATGGTAAAAGCCAATATCGATACCATCGCTAAAGCACTTAAATAACAAATAACGTTTCAAAACAAGGACGACATACAGGGTACGTCCTATGTAAGTATAAGTACTACTAACAATACAGCGATAGTAGCACTATTGATAAAAGGAGGTCTCCATGGAATGGGCCGTTGAAGTTGAAGATATGACCGTAGCCTATACGACAAAACCCGTATTATGGGACGTAGATATGAAGGTACCCATCGGTTCCTTAGCGGCCATCGTCGGCCCTAATGGAGCCGGCAAATCTACATTATTAAAGGCCATGTTAGGCCTATTAACAGTTATCTCAGGTAGTGTTAAGTTTTATATCGACCACCACCTTGCAATGGACAAAAAGGATTACAAGAAAATCGCCTATGTTCCTCAAAGCGGTAGCGTAGACTGGGACTTTCCTACTACCGTATTAGACGTTGTACTTATGGGCCGCTATGGTCATCTAGGTTGGTTCAAACGACCAAGTAAAAAGGATAAGGAGCTGGCCCTCTCCATGATTGAAAAAATGGGCATGAGCGACTATGTAAACAGACAAATTCGTCAACTTTCAGGGGGACAACAACAGCGTGTATTCCTCGCGAGAGCCCTCGTACAAGAAGCTGACATTTACCTCATGGACGAGCCTTTCAAGGGCGTAGATAAAACGACGGAGCACGCCATTATCTCCCTTTTACAAGAAATGAAAGCGCGCGGTAAAACGGTGATTGTCGTACACCACGATTTAAATACGGTGCCTCAGTATTTCGACTGGGTAACGATGGTCAACAAGCAAACTGTTGCCTATGGTCCTGTCACAGAGACCTTTACTGAAGAAGCCATCGAGCGCACCTACGGCAAGGGGAGGATTGTATGACCATACTCCAATCCTACACGACGCAGATGGTATTGCTCGGCACAGCTCTCTTAGGCCTTGCCAGTGGTATTGCAGGCACCTTTGCAGTACTGCGCAAGGAAAGCCTCATCGGTGACGGCCTCTCCCACGCGGCACTGCCCGGTGTAGTCATCGCGTTCTTGCTGACCGGCATTAAAGATATCGAGGTACTGATTATAGGTGCCGCCCTCTCCTCGATTACTGCAGCTTGGCTCATTACCATTACCGTCGAAAACAGTAAAATCAAATTCGATGGTGCTCTGGCTACTATACTATCTGCATTCTTTGGTCTTGGTATGGTCCTACTCACCTACCTTCAAAGTCTAAACAATGCAGGTCAGGCGGGGCTTTCAAAATTTATATTTGGACAGGCCGCCACCATATTAGCCCGCGATGTGTACATTACATCGGCGGCAGCGCTCATCATTATCGTTTTAACAGCCTTATTTTGGAAAGAACTAAAGCTCATTTCCTTTGACGTAGAATACGCTAAAACTTTGCAAATTCCCGTCACCTTTACCCTCATTTTATATCGTTCACTATTGATCATGACCATCATCATCGGCATTCAATCAGTAGGTGCTATCTTGATCAGTTCCCTACTCATTGCACCGGCCGTAGGGGCCCGTCAGTGGACGAACAAGCTAGGTACCATGTGTATACTAGCAGGATTCTTCGGCATGATATCCGCCATCGGCGGCACTATCTGGAGTACATCAGTACAAAAACTACCAACAGGCCCTGCCATCATCGTCATTCTATCGGTTATCGTACTGTTGAGCCTTATCTTTGCGCCAAACAGAGGTATGCTCTGGCAGCTTCGTAAAAATAGACAATCAAAACGAGCTTTACTATCGGAAACTGCAAAGATAAGTCCTGCTGATTTACAACAAAGGATATATAGAGCCGAGGGTGGACAGCCTCGCATAGGAGGTGCCCCATGACAGTACATACAGAGATTTTACTCATCGCCATCGCGGTATCCATCGCATGCGCCATTCCTGGTGTATTCCTAGTGCTACGCCGCATGTCCATGATGGCCGACGCTATTACACACACCGTATTCCTCGGCATCGTGCTCGCCTTCTTTGTGACGGAAGACTTAAACTCGCCCTTGCTTCTAGTAGGAGCAACACTAGTCGGCGTAGGCACTGTATGGCTTACAGAAATGATCCATAACACGGGCCTCGTCAACGAGGACGCCTCTATCGGTATCATCTTCCCCCTCCTCTTCTCTATTGCCATCATCCTCGTCAGTCTCTACAGTGGTAACGCACACCTCGACGTAGATACGGCACTTCTAGGAGAAATCGCCTTTGCACCCTTTGATAGATGGATTGTAAACGGCACTGACTTAGGTCCCGTATCGCTATGGATTTCTCTAGGGGTGGCGCTTATCAACCTCGTATTGGTTATGCTCTTCTACAAAGAATTACAGCTATCCACCTTTGATCCACTATTAGCAGGGCTCTTCGGCTTTATGCCAGCACTCATCCATTACGTGCTCATGACCATGGTGTCCCTTACCGTGGTGGCTTCCTTCCAAGCGGTAGGGGCCATCCTCGTTATCGGACTCATGATCGGACCTGCGGTCATCGCTTATTTATGGACTGACTCTGTGAAAGCCATGCTCATTAGCAGTATTATCATCGGCATTATCTGCGCTGTCATCGGTACAGAAGTTGCTTTCACCCTAGACGTATCCATTGCAGGTGCTATCGCCACAACCATAGGTCTCGCCCTATTAATCGCTGTTATTGGCACGCCAAAGACGGGCTATATAGCAACCTATCGTCGCCAACGCCACTTACGTCGTCACTATCGAGAAACAATGATGCTCTGTCACATCTATACCCATATGAATACACCTATAGCGGCCATTGAAAACGGCATCGGCACCATTCACGAACACTTGAACTGGAAGCCAGACTATACACACCAAGCCGCATCACACCTTAAGAAACAAGGCTTGCTATATGTAACAAACGGCTACTATATGCTTACCGATAAAGGTGTAGCGCAGGTAAAGGAAATCATTTAATTAATTTTATTTAATGAATATTAATTAGACTCCTTCAAAAATACATATTTTCCCAACAAAAAAGAAGCTGAAATCAATGCTACTCTGCAAGATTTCAGCTTCTTCTTTTGTATGTAATTATAGGGCTAGAACACAACACGCATCTGATACCATTTAGCACCGCCGTGATCAGATACAGATTCACCTTCATTCACAAAGCCAAACTTGGCATAATAATGAATCTTTTCTTCCTTACAGGTTAGAATAACACCCTTACGCTTTTCCTCTCTCGCAAGGTCGATAAAAGCTTCAATTAACTTACCACCTATGCCACGATTCCGATACGCTGGCAATGTATTTAGTCCAAATATCATCTGCCATGCTCCGTTAGGATTATGCAAGGAAGCATCGGCGAACATTTCATCTGTTAATATTTCATCATCAGATACAAAACCATCGATAAAACCGATTGGCGTATCCCCGTCAAAGGCAATTAAAAACTGACCTGCATAATGGTCTAATCTTTCCTTAAACGCCTCACGAGATGCCGCCTCTGCCGGAGGAAAACAAGTTGCTTCTATATGCGTAACTAAATCTAAATCCTCGGGTGTCGCTTTTCGTATTAATATATCCATATTCTTCTCCATCGCATCTACATATCCGTTTTAGTATATACTGTTTACATAACAAAGGCTACACGTAACGCTATGTACGTGCAGCCTTTTATTAACAATGTGACCACTTACTTGCTATACAGATTATCCGACGATCATCTTTTCGTATATTTAGGTACATTTCGATACTGCATCGGCAATGAGTTCTCTTTTATCTTAAACCCATGCTTCTCATAGAACGGTGCATTAGTGCTATCACCAATCATAACATTAATGTACAAGTACGACTTGTAAGCGTCTTTCACCATTTCAAGTAAGTGGCCTGCAATACCATGTCCCTGATAATCAGGATGCACTAGCACATAATTGATAAAGCACACTAGCTCGCTATCATCCATAATGCGGATTAGACCGACTAAACGGTCACCATCCCACGCAGAAATCACGCGAGAAGAATTCTTTAGAGCCTTATGCAATCGGTCAGGATACTTGCCTATCACCCAACGAACAGATAGAAATAAATCTGCTACCTGCTGGGGCGTAAAATTTCTTTCTTCAGTATAGGTAATCGCCATAACAGCACCTCCAACAAATCCTGAGATATATGCTCTATCAAATAGATAATCTCTATTAAACAAGTTCTTTGCTCATATAGATCACATCATCCATAGGGTTATGATAATACGGCTCGCATTCAACAAAGCCATGCTTCTTATACAAATGGATCGCTGCTTGCAATGGTGCAATTGTATCTAGCACCATTTCTTTATAACCAGAGACCTTAGCATGGTCCATGATACTTTCAATAAGACGATCACCTAGAGCATGACCGCGCCCCTCAGGACGTACATAGAGACGTTTCATTTCACAACGGCTCTCACTATGCTGATAATACGCCACCATGCCAAGCACCACGTTATTACCATCGATAGCTACTAATAACTCACCATTCGGAGCCGTATATTTCTCAGCAATATCAGCCAATTCTTTATCTAAATTCTGAAAGGACAAATCACGACCGAGCCACTGAGTATACTCTTGAATTAACTCTTTTACTTGATCTAAATACGGTTTGCCATCAACTATGTTAATCATAAAAACTCCAATGAATATAATGCCTTACAATTATTTCTTTTTATGTGGTCCATGTTGAAAGATTTCTTTTACAAGCCCCGCTCCAACAATTACACTATCTTCCATGATAAAGAACTCCATACCAACTTGTAAACTAGAATAATCTACATCCTCATTTACTGGCAGCGCATTGGCTCGTATTGGCTGATCAAAGATAACATCTTCACCATCAATAAAGTTGATTTTAATATGCTCCTCAGTGCCTTTTACAACAATATGAGGACTATACTTTCCATTAATTAAATTTGGTGGGTTTGTCCTTTTCTTACTAAAGAAAGTAACAGTGCAACTAATCGTAAAATCTAAACTGCTCATATTAGACCTCATCAATTACATATACCATCTTGCCTGTAAAGTATAAGTTCATGAAACAGTGTAAAATAAACGTCTTTAAATATAGAATCAAGCTTAAAATACATTACATCCTCTACAAGTTATAAACAAATGTATTAACTAATAAGTCCTTTCATTATAGTATATACATAATTACTTATCAAAAATGGGATGATTACAAGTAGCATCATCCCATGGTTTCTTATATTTCACTATACAGTTAATACTATATTATGAGCTCAATCAGTTTTACTAACTCGATTTATTGAATCCAATAGAGGCAGAAAGTTACTAAAATCAATTTCTTGATAATTTTCTATAATATATTTTGAAAATATATCTTTTGAAAAGGTATCTTCAGCACTATCTTTTACCATTTTTTCAAATCTTTTTCCATGAATAGATATATTCAAAACCTCTTCAGTATATAAATCTTCTATTTCACACTCACGGAACTTATTAATTAAAGGTATTGTTTGCAGATATAAATTAGCATTCAAATGCATCAAAATTTGATTTGTATTTAATTCAGCTCCTATATGTTTTAGAAACTTCTTTAATGGTTTATCTGTTTTTTGCTCATTATCAAATAAAAGAATGACAGGATTAACATCTGTTATCATTCCATATTCTCTTTTATTATTTATGTATTTTAATAAATTATCACAGTTATTACTTCCATTATAAAAATTCCAAATATTCTTCATTGTATCAGCACCATTTTGTACAATGCCCAAAAAATACTTTAATCGTTTAGTTTTATTCAAAAAATATAAATTAAATACATATTTACCTGAATCATTTTTAGTAATAAGATTTGGATATCTATCACTATACTTCATTAAAGCAGCCTTTATATGGATGATATCAGTTTTACCTTCAGTTACAATAGTAGGTTTACTCGGTTTAAAAAAATACTTATAGAACAAAAAATACTGATATTGTTTTTCTCGAGCATTTAAACCCGATATATATTTCTTATTGCCTTTGTTCTTTTTACTTTCAGATTCTAGGTCATTATTATACCAATCTAGTTGATTTATAAAAGCTAGGCGGCCCTCTAATTGCTCTTGAGTACCAATAACCCCATCTATTTTAAAACTATCTGTTTTAAGGAGTTGATCAACCATAGCTCTAGTCTGTTTTATAAATTTACGATGAGCATTTATCTTCTTATTTACAGTTAAGCCAGTTACTTCTTGTCGCGAGGAGTAATACTCTAATCTAGTTTTACTTTCATTAATATCAAATCCACTATTTTTAAGAAGAACCTTCAATTCTTTTATGAATTCAATATGATCTGTTTTGAAGGCTCTATTATTAGTAGAAAAGCTCATATCATCAGCATATCGAGTATACGATAGCCTATATTTTTTTGCCAATGATAAAATACGTAAATCCACAATATTAAAAATTAAATTAGAAATTATTGGAGATGTTGGTGCACCTTGAGGTAGTTTCTTCGCATAACAAACTAACTGAGAAATTATGGTAGAAACTTCTTTCGAAAACATAAACTCTTGACTTTTATTAAAATAACCTTGTACTCTACCAAAATTAATTGATGAAAAAAAATTAGCAATATCTATATTTAATAGATATTTTTTATTTTTATGTATTCGAGCATTAGTTATTATACCTTTGCCCGTTTCAAACCCATGAGATATATTCGAAGCTATTCTTTTTTGATCTATATAGTTTTTATGAATATCATATATTTTTTTACCTAATTGTCTTTGAATTCTTTTTAGCTGCTTATTCGGAGAATCAATTACTCGAGTTCCTCCAGCTTTCTTTGGAATTTCAAATGATTTATATGATTCTTCAATTCCTATTTTATATAGCACATAAGTAATCGCTCTAAGCTCAATATTTATCAGCTTAGCTACTTCCTTACGAGCTTCATCATAATTACTCATAATAAAAAGCGTATGGTTACTCTTTATCTCAAATTCATCATATTTATATGAACTTACTAAAGAATCATCGAGAGCTGAAAGCAATTCTCACATTAGACTCAACGCTTGCGAACCACAAGCAAAAACTCTAACCATACGCTACTTTTAGCCTACCTCCTTTTCTAAAATTTATCAAGCTTGTTCTTATAAAAATAAATATTTAATGCTAACAAATTACAATAATTAAAATAAAATTCCAATTTCCATAAAAGCCTCCCACCAAACTGATGGGAGGCTCTATATCGCCAAATGTATTTATTATTCCCACTCAATTGTTGCAGGTGGTTTAGATGTAATATCGTACACGATACGGTTGATGTGTTGTACTTCGTTTACGATACGACGGGAGATTGTGTCCAATACGTCGTAAGGGATGCGTGCCCAGTCAGCAGTCATGAAGTCTGTTGTTGTTACGCCACGCAATGCCAATGTGTAATCGTATGTACGGAAGTCGCCCATAACGCCTACAGTACGTGTAGATGTTAATACTGCAAAGTATTGGTTGATGCTGCGATCAAGTCCAGCTTTTGCAATCTCGTCACGGAAGATATAGTCCGCATCACGCAAGATGTCGAGTTTTTCTTTAGTGATTTCGCCCATTACGCGGATAGCAAGACCAGGCCCTGGGAATGGTTGACGCCATACGAGGTAATCAGCCAAACCTAATTCAGAACCAAGTTCACGTACTTCGTCTTTGAAGAGGTTGCGCAATGGTTCGATAAGACCTTTGAAGTCTACAACTGCAGGCAAGCCGCCTACATTGTGGTGAGATTTAATAACTTCTGCTTCGCCAGTACCGGACTCAATAACGTCAGGGTAGATTGTACCTTGTGCCAAGAAGTCAACGGAGCCGATTTTACGGCCTTCGTCTTCGAATACGCGGATGAATTCTTCGCCGATAGCTTTACGTTTAGCTTCTGGATCTTCAAGACCAGCCAATTTATCTAAGAAACGTTTTTCCGCATCGACGCGGATGAAATGCATGCCGGAATCTTTGAAAGCTGCTTCAACTTCGTCGCCTTCGTTTTTACGCATTAAACCATGGTCAACAAAGATACAAGTCAATTGGTCGCCAACAGCTTTAGAAATAAGAGCTGCCGCAACGGAGCTATCTACACCGCCAGACAATGCTAATAATACTTTACCATCGCCTACAGTGTTACGGATTTCATCAATAGCAGTTTTTGCATAGTTTGCCATTGTCCATGTGCCTGTGAAGCCGCACACTTCATACAAGAAGTTGTGAAGCATTTCTTTACCATGTTCAGTATGCAATACTTCTGCATGGTATTGCATAGCGTATAATTTACGCTCTTTGTTTTGCATGGATGCAACAGGGCAGTCTTTTGTATGAGCAACGATTTCGAAACCTTCAGGTACTTTTGCTACATAGTCAACGTGGGACATCCAAACAACTTGGTCTTCGTCCAAGCCTTTGAACAATGGGGATGTAGTGTCCACTTTAGTAGGTGTTTTACCAAATTCACGGTTATCCGCAGATTTAACTTCACCACCCAATGTATGCGCCATAAATTGCATACCATAGCACATGCCAAGGATAGGAATACCAAGTTCAAAAATCTCTTTTTCGATTTTTGGAGAGTTTTCTTCATACACGCTGTTAGGGCCACCTGTGAAGATGATACCTTGCGGTTTTAATTCTTTAATTTTGTCCAGCGCTTTGTTGTATGGATATACTTCGCAGTATACGTGATTTTCACGAACACGGCGCGCGATCAATTGATTATATTGACCACCAAAGTCAACAACAATAACAAATTCCTTGTTTTCCATGCCTTCCTCCATATGCATCTATTTGTGAAAGTATATTCACCATTTTTTAATGCCCATACATTTCTGTACTGGGGGTGCGTTTTTTCGAAGCAAACGCTAATTTTCATTACATTTCATTATACCATACGAAGTATATGGACTCCATATATTCCGTATGAAATTTATAGAAAAGATTTTAATGTTCGGATTTTAATGTATTTCCCCGAAATGAACCTAAGCTATTCCAACAACTACCAACTATATCCTACTCTGGCCAGCTCTTTATGTTAAATCCTACTCTTTATGATCCTCGCGTTTAGACATTTTGACGGCCCCAACCGGACAGATGGAATAACAATCGCCACAGCCGATACAGCCTTTCCCAATATTAAATCGAGTCTCCCCTTTGGTGATGCACTGAACAGGACAATCCACGGCACATGCACCACACTTAACACAAGTATCATCAATATGAAATTTTAGATTCCCCATTTACATCACCTCCTGCTATTTTGATATAAAACGACAAAGGAATATATATAGTTTTTCAGATACTACCAGTTAAAAGTATTTATTTTTAACTGGTAGTATCTTTAATTTGAGATATGATTACGATTTCTTAAGTAATTCATTATTATACGCAATAGCTGAATAGATAGCCTTTGCTACGCCTTGGTGGTTGTTATCTGTAGCCACGTAGCGCGCTGCTTCTTTAATATTCGGTTTACCATTACCCATAGCAACGCTAGCACCGGCAAAGCGTAGCATGGATAGATCGTTTTCACTATCACCCAGTGTCATTACTTCGTCTGGACTAAAGCCCCAATGACTGGCTAAAGCCTCAACAGCTGTCCCCTTTGTGGTATGTGGTAATACGAATTCTAAGTTACCTTCACTAGAGAGTAGTACATCATAAAAACGTTCACGGCCTGTACCGTCATGAGACATACCTTGGTATTCATCGCGTAAGTCTTGTAAGATGTGTTGGCGCATAGGCTCATCACCGTAGAAGATTTGCATCTTTTCAGGGCCTTCGTCTAAGGCTTCCATATGAGCCAGTAAATCAGGCACCATCGTACGTGTTGCCAAGATAAATGGACGAATATTAGGTCTAAAGAAGAAATTAGACTGTTCGACTTCACACTCAGACATCTTTGTATTCGCTGCTGCATCACCTTCAGCCAAAGCATAGTGATCATGGGTTTCACCAGGCAGATGACCTTCTGTATCAGCAGAAATATGATTATTCATTACGCTATGAGAACTCTTTGTATTACTGCCATCGCCCTCATTACGTTCATCTGCACAGGCACATAAACGTTCCGGCGTAATACAACGAGATGGTGGATACATGCCATAGATTTTATCTTTTACATAGGCCTCCACATAGACGCCATAGGTTAAAAGTTTACGCAATAAATATAAGGCTTGCTTTTTATCAAATGTTACATGGAATAGCGAACGTTTTTCTTCCTTATCCATTACATAAGCACCATTAGTACACATGAAGTAGCGTAAGCATGGCAACTTCTCGATGACATCGTTCATCTCATTCCAAGCACGACCAGAAGCGATGGCTACACGAATCCCACTTTCACGAGCAGCACGAATCGCCTCAATAGCCTCATCAGGAATTGCTTTCGCATCATTAACCAAGGTGCCATCTACATCGGATGCAATGAATCGGATGGGTTTATCACCGGTAAGCCCTATATAATTTTTAATTTGTAATGTTTCAGTTGAGGACATAAAGCCTCCTTTAATACGGTATATAAATAGATAGATATTATTTTCAATCAGTAGTACAGTAATAGTTACAAATATATCTGTTAAAAGGATACACAGATAGTATGTAAGGCATAGATAGGAAGTGAAATTATATGCGCATCATAATAGATCGAGATGCAGTTTGTGCAGGCGATGATATGAATCATCATCGCGAAGAGTTTACCGTACCAAATGATATCACTATCGCTGGTTTATTTGAATTCCTTGAGTTTAAGTACATTCCAATCATCGCTGGAAATAACGTGGTCTGGGCACTCTATTATCACGAACGTGAGTTAGGTGCCTATTTCACCAAGATTCAGAGCTTCATAAATGGAAACATCTCATTATCATCCATAATTAATAACTCTGAAAAAGGCCACGAATTCTACCTACACTATTACAGCCATCCTGATAGATATAGAAAACGCTTTATTTAGATGCATTAAATTCAGCAACGATTTCTTCTAATACAGCTGGATTTTCTACCAATCGTAACAAGGTACGGCCTATGATATTAGCACCGTCCACAATTGTTTGTTCAATGGTAGATTCTAGCATAGCCGCAGCGAATTCTTTAGAGTGACACACCTTGTCTTCCCCAGCGAGTCGCAATTTAGGGTGGAATGCAGCACATTGATAGCTAACATTACCAATGTCTGAGCTGCCCCCGATATCTGCTGGGCCTGGCTTGAAATCAATGCCCATATCAGACATTACGTCTTCAATGAGAGCTGTTCCTCTATGGTTTTGGTTCATATCATCATAAGGATTGCCATAGAACTCTACATCTACAGTAGTGCTAGTACAGAGAGCGGCCCCTTCAAAGATGTTCTTAATCTGTTCAGATAGACCATTCAAATATTCCCGTTCAGTATGACGCACGGTCACCTCTAATTCGCCAAAGTCAGGAATGACATTAGATGCAGTGCCACCGGCAATGATCCATGTACCAATACGGCTTTCAGGTCGTACTTGTTGACGCATCATATCCATCGCATGAATAGCGAGTTGCACACCGTTTACCGCGTTGATACCATTCCAAGGCTCACCGGCTGCATGAGCTGGTTTACCGTGATAGCGAGCGCGGAAACAGTCGAGCGCCAAGAATTGTGAATTTGGTCGTGTTTCTTCCCCATCAAGGTGAACCATGATAGCAAAATCATAGTCTTTAAATACCCCTGCGTTACACATATCCACCTTGCAACCTGTGGCTTCTTCATCAGGTGTACCGATAATATCAATGTCCATATTGAAAGCAACGCCGTCTTGTTGCATTTTATGTAGTGTTAATGCTGCCAGAACACTCATAGAGCCACTGGCAGAGTGACCACATGCATGGCCTACTTCAGGGAGTGCATCATATTCACAAAGGATAGCCAAACGACCTTTTGGGTTATCTACTTTCACAGCAGAAGCCTTGAACGCTGTTGGCAAATTACAGAATTCATAGGTAACATCCATGCCATGTTTTTCAAGAACAGCGCCGATCGTTTTGACGGATTCAAATTCATGACTCGACAATTCGGGGTTCTTAGCTAATGTATAATTGATGGCAAAAGCATCAGTTGCCAAGCTTTTACAAAGATCAGAAAATGTATTGATAAGGGACATAGTGCCTCCATATATACGTCAATGATTGTAAAGAATGAAGATGCTCTACAACCTAAAATGGAAAATGTTATATTACTATAAAATATGGCCTAAGAGAGAGCCATCTTAAATAAAAATTTTAAATATAATGATAAATATAAAACTCATTTACTCTTAATTATACAATGTTATTGCCTATTATTGTAAAATTCCGTACAATATAAACAGAATTTGATAAACCATGTATATGGATGTTTGAGGAGGTTTCTATGTTTAAGTTCAAAAAATTGACAGCCATCGCCCTCGTAGCGGTAGCAGCAATGGGTTTATTGGCTGGTTGTGGCAATGACAAACCAAAAATGACACAACAAGAAGGTGTATTGCGTGTAGGTTCTGAAACTACATTCCCACCATTCGAATTCACTGAAGGCGACAAATACGTTGGTTTCGACGTTGATTTGTCCGAAGCAATTGCGAAAAAATTAGGTTTAAAAATGGAATTCAAATCCATGGGCTTCGATGCTTTGATTCCAGCAGTTCAATCTGGCGATATCGATATGATCGCAGCAGGTATCAACGCTACACCTGAACGTGAAAAAGCATTGGACTTCTCCGATGTATACTTCGACCAAGGTGGTTTCATCACAGTTGTTCGTAAAGACAACACAACAATCCACAACATGGATGAATTAGCAGGTCATACTGTAGGTGCTCAAATCGGTACAATCCCTGTTGAAATGGCTCAAAAAATCCCTAATACAACAGTAAAACAAATCGATTCCAATGCTAATATCTTCATGGAATTGAAAGCTGGCACAATCGACGGTGCTATCATCGATAACGCAGTGGCTATGTACTACCTCAAACAAGGTGCTGATCAAGACCTTAAACTCGTAGGCGAACCTACTAAAGCTGAAGGTACAGTTCTTGGCGTGAAAAAAGGCAACAAAGCTTTACAAGAAGCTGTTAACAAAGCTCTTAAAGAACTTAAAGAAGACGGCACTTACCAAAAAATCTACGACAAATGGTTCGGCGATTACAACAAAAAATAATATCTATCTCTATAAACTAGGATAAATATGACCCCTCTGAAAGACTACAGGACGCACAGTATTGTGATTTCAAAGTTTTTTCAGAGGGGATTTTTTATTCTAATCCCTCTTTTACGGTCCCTCGCGTTCGTTATATAATAAATACGTATTCTATAGTAAATGTAACTAATTAAAGGAGGCCTTATGGCACAGTACTTTACGGAACGCCTAGAAAAGGTCTTCCACATGATTTTCACATCATATAATCAAGAGATGGCTCAAGAAGGCTTACGCCAATTAGAGCTTATCGTTAATAATCAGCAAAGCCCTGAGCAAACAAAGCATCAAGCCTTGCGCAACGATATGACCACCTCTCTAGAAAATGAAATCGATACGAAAGAGGACGCATTAAAAATAGCAAACGATCCAGAGTCTCGAGAGATAGCTGATGCATATGCTTTATTGGCTCGTATCTACGCAGGTCCACGCTTTACGTGGGAGGAATCTAATTTCCCTGAAAACAACATGCGCACCTATCAATGCTTGCACGATAGCATTCGCCGCTGTAGTCCTATCGGCACCTTACAAGCATTGCGTATCAATGGAACCATTACACCTACGGTTGAAAAGGATATGTTAATATCCTTTAATGATGCATTTCGTATCGTTTACGACTACGCTGAACAAGGCGATGCCTTTTGCCAATACATTATAGGTAATGTCTTTTTCTGGCGCGATGATGATCGCATCAGCTTAGCTCGGGATATGATTACACCACCCCGCCTAAGCTGGGCAAAACGGATTCAACAAAGCTTACAAAAAGGTTCTATACAAGAACGTATTGGAGCCTTACAAGGCACTGTTTCAGACGAAATATTACAGGAAAATGCTACTAAATTGGCCAAAGAATGGTTTAACAAGGCCCTCAACAATGGACTTGCCATGTTCCAAGGCAATTTACGTAACATCTATATCGACGAAGGCGATTTTGATAATGCACGCCGTGTAGCTTTAACTGCTGCTGAGCTAGGCAATCCAACTATGATGCTCTACACTGGCCTAGACTGTCATGAACATGGAAAATTTGAGGATGCTTTCACATGGTTCACGAAAGGTGCCTCCTTGGGCCAAGCTGAAAGCACCGCTGAATTAGCGGATTATTACTATCACTTTTATGATACAAAAGAGCTACGCCGCCTAATTCCGTATAATCCTGTAAAAGCAATCGGCCTCTACCGTCGCGCAGCTACTAAGCATTTTAGTGACGCCGGCTATGCTGCATTGCAAGCGGCCTTCGGTTATATTTTCCACATAGGCCACCTTCCTCTCGACTGGGGTCTCATTGCAGACTTAACACACATGGCAGCCACTAAAGAACGCTTTATGTTCTCCTTGCCATACATCGGTTACATGCGAATCCATGGCTTAGGGGTAACGAAAAATATACGTTTCGGTGTACAATCATTAACACGTGTACTCGATGAGGAAAAGCGCGCATTAGAAGAGGAAGATCGTGTTCTCTTCTATGATATTACACGAGCTTTAACGCGAGTTGCCTTAGGGTATGCCTATGAAAAAGGCTATGTCACAGGCAAACCTGATTTAGATGCCGCTGTAGCCTATTACGAAGACTCTCATCAATATATACTATCTCACAAGGCAAATCTTGATGAAGAGCTGAAGGATATCCCTATCGATGATGAAGCAGAAGAGCGCTTGGCAGCCTTCGAAGAAATAGACGGCCATTGGCACTATAAAGAGGGCTTCACAGAGTCTACTTCAACAGTACGGCCTGGTCACACTGAATGGCCTCAAAATGCAGCACGTTTATCTGTAAACATGGATGACTTCTTATGGGACACTACCTTATATGATTGGCAAACCATCGAGCACGCCTTAGCATCACAAGACGAAATGAAACTTAGCTTTTACAATCATTTCCTATCCGTTCCAGACAAGCTACGCAACATTTTTAAGCTAGATGTAAAGCGTATGCTACGTGATACGTACCAAGTCAGAATACATGGTTATGACCCTACAGAAGGTCAAGAGATGATCTATCGAGCACTATTCAAAAAAGAGAATACCATTCAGCTATTAAAAGACCTCTACGATACGCACCAATTACCTGCATTAGGAGATAACTGGTCCATCGAAACGAACGAGGAAAAACCAACTTGGCATTATGTACTCGATGTAGATCAACAAGCATTCCTACTTGAGGAGTACGACGATGCTAACGCAATGATACAAACCGCATTACAAGGCTTAAAAGATAAAAAGTACGAACAAATTAATGTCCGTACCCATGACTTTATCGGCCCATCTTATTTCATTTTCAGAGGTAATCACGCAAATCCATTTAGAGTGCAACTCTATTTGAAAGAATCCGTGCGTCACTCCATCGACAAAGATGGAAAACCTCTAGATACGCCAGGTAATACCTATTTATTTGAACAACATTTAGGTAACGAAGTATCATTAAACTACTGGATTCAAAAAACGATTAATACCTTAGAAATCCCTGAACTAGACAACTGGAAAAAACTCAGCGTACCTAAGGCATTACAATAGAAATAACCAAGAACATAAAAAGAGCTAGTACATAATGTACTAGCTCCTTTTTTATAACCTATGAACAAGCTAAACTATTATAAATGATTATGACGATAATGTACGCAAAAGCCCCTATAAGCCTACATCGACAACGCCATGATCATAAGTTTCTTCTACAGTTTCTTGTACAACCATATCAATGCGACGTACCTTATCAAGCATCTTAGAGCGAGCTGTTGTAATCGCACTTTCACTATGTTTACCACCACGCCAAGCAAACTTGGATGTACCGATTGTATATTTCAAAGTTGCATAAGGACCACTCAAATGATGAGACGCTGTTTTATAACCCGCATCAAGAGTAAGATGTGGTGTAATATGGAATTCTGCCCCCACTTTAAAGCCTTTAATAGCATCGCGTTTTGGTAATTTATAATACCCTACTTTTACAGCCTCTCTACCACGCCAGTTATAATAGTCTGCATATACACGAGCCCATCTAGCATTTTTAAATGTTCGAGCATAGCCAATATCATAACCTCTAGCTACAGTATTTTCACTTAGAGCCCAGTGATTTTCATAATCAACCCTAGCATAATCATAAAGACTTTGATCAGGATCCATTCCATATGGATACAATCCTGTAGGATCATACCATGTATCAGTTCGCCCATGAAGGCCTATATATTTTCTTTCATTAGATCCTAAATTTTTATAAATATTGGCATGGAATTCATTAAGCCCTACCACATATTCTAAGCCACCACTAACACGTTTATATCCATTTTTAAATGCATGGTCATAGAATGCATTAACACCAACGTAAGCATGCTCACCTTTACTAAGGCGACGATACCCTACACCAACATTAGCATTTACACCTAAGGACTCTTCCTTATCTGTTTGCCCATTATATACCGTAAACGTCCCTGCAGGTCTAGCTGGAACCCAATAATTATTTAATTTATTAGAGGTTATCTTTTCTCCACTGCGTCCAATACGACCTTGTACAAAGACAACACTTTTAGCATTTTCATCGTAATGGGTTATAGGTTGTAATGTCTCAATGTATAACTTGTTGAGTTCTGTAGATTTGGATTTATCAGAAGTCCCCACAATAGGATGATTTTCCCAAGGCGTAAAATTATGGAAGTGATGGCTACTCGACTCTTCAGAATTTTTCATACCAACGCCAACTACGATATCTGTACGATCCATCCAGTTAGAACGAACTGCTTCATGCTTAGCCACATTCACTTCTGTAGTAGAATCTGCAATACCTTGGCCATGTCCATTTTGTACATCTGCTGCAAAACCTGTAGCACTAAATGCACATGCTACAGCACCTAAAACCATTGCTTTTATCATTAATGTCTTGCTCATATAAATTACTTTCCTATTATTACATGTCTTATTTAATATCTATAATCTAAACTACAGTGGTATTATAGATGATCAATTGGCGCCAAATAATCGTATTCAATGTCATCAAAGGATTCTACAATCATGTCTTGACGACGTACCTTATCTAGCATTTTAGAGCGAGCTGTAGTAATCGTATCATCACTATGCTTGCCACCCCAGAAGGCAAATTTAGATGTACCTAATGTATATTTAAGAGTGCCATACATCCCTTTCGACATGTTATTGGCATTGTTATACCCAATATCTAAAGATATATGTGGTGTTAACTGTAATTCAGCACCAATTTTAATGCCTTTATAATGGTTAGCATTTCGTGCAGTAAACCATGGCACGGACCAATGACCTGGACGACCCCAATTATATTCTTGTTTGTGGTTAAATCCATTGCCATTCCAACGATACCCATTTACATAGGCACGAGCCCAACGTGCATTTTTAAAGGACCTTACAATCCCTATTTCATATCCATCTAACACGCCACCACCTACATAGGTATTATAATTTTCACTAGGAATGGTATTGTATGGGAATGTATCTGGATAGCCATTAGGATACAATCGTTTAGGATATGGATTACCGCCACCGCCTTTTACGAGTTCCTTATCACCAAGGCCTCTATACACATTGGCATATACTTCGTTGAGTCCATTCACATACTCTACACCACCACTGATACGATTGTAATTTCCTGTGAAAGCACGATCTACAAAAGCGTTAACACCTACATAAGCATGTTCATGTTTACTAAGAATACGATAACCAACACCTAAGCTACCAACCGTTCCTAACGACTCAGATGTTTTTTCATCTGTATTGATTTCCGTAAAAACATCAAACCCAAATGGTGACATTACAAGGTCTGGAGTGAAATAACCTCTTACCTCTTTAGAGGAGATTTTCTCACCACCACGGCCAATACGACCTTGTACGAACACAACGCTCTTAGAATTTTCATCATAATGGGTAATAGGCTGCAATGTTTCTATATAGGCTTTAGTGATATTCCCGTAATCTGATTTTGTATTGTAAAAGTTATTATTATAATCACTAGGGAACATCCCCTTGTGTGAATCAGATGAGCCCCCAGTTTGCACACCTATAGCAATATCTGTTCGATCTAACCAATTGGAACGAACCGCTTCATGCTTAGCCCCATTTACTTCTGTAGTAGAATCTGCAATACCTTGTCCATGTCCATTTTGTACATCTGCTGCAAAACCTGTAGCACTAAATGCACATGCTATGGCACCTAATACCATGGCTCTAAATACTAACTTGCTTTTCATATATTACTTACGCCCCACTAACCTTTATAAGTGATCATAAGGTACTACCATCCAGAATTCTTCATAGGTATTACCTACTCGCATTGGACTGCGATCTACTTTATCTAACATTCTAGCCCGTGCATTGGTAATGGTATCATCACTGTGCTTACCACCATGCCAAGCAAATTTAGATGTACCCAATGTATATTTAACAAAGCCATAGGCCCCACTAGAATGATTATTATCTGATGTATACCCTACATCTAGAGAAACATGTGGTGTAAGTTGCAATGTAGTACCAGCTTGCCAGCCGTGGCTTTTACCAACATTAAGAGCTAAGGCTGGTCCTTCACCATGAGTTTTAACACCTAAACCATTCCAATGATAAGCTCCTACATAAGCACGTGCCCATCGAGCATTTTTAAAGGTGCGTGCATAGCTTACATCATATCCGGACAATGCTTTTTGAGATTTGTAAACTGTATAGCCTGCAGGGCCACCATCTAACAAGAATTCAAAATAACCTTCATATAAAGGTACATTATAAGGTTCAGATTTTGTACTATTTAACCCCTTATAGATATTAGCGCGAACTTCATTAAGGCCAGATACATATTCCAAACCGCCGCTGATACGGTTATATTTTTTCGAGAAAGAATGGTCATAGAACGTATTAATGCCTACATACGCATGTTCATGCTTACTGAGAACACGATAGCCTAACCCAACATTGGCAACAGTCCCCAATGACTTAGTATCATGATGTTCCTCAGGTCTATACCGTTGTTCACCTTTTTTTGTAATTGGATTGTACGGATACCAAAATCCTCCATTACCACCAGAGAAATAACTAGCCTTATCTTCTTGTCCACCTTTACCGATGCCGCCTTGTACAAAGAACACTGATTTAGAGTTTTCATCATAATGGGTCAAAGGTTGTAATGTTTCAACAGAAACTTGAGCTCCCATCTTAGATTGAGCCCCTACAGTAATATCTGTGCGATCCATCCAATTTGAACGAACTGCTTCATGCTTTGCCCCATTCACTTCTGTAGTAGAATCTGCGTAACCTTGCCCATGCCCATTGGCTGCCATTCCTGTAATAGTGAAAGCACATCCTATAGATCCTAAAACTAACGCCTTAATAATTATGTTTTTTCTCATAACTTACACGCTCCCCTCGTTTTGTATAAGAAATAAAACCACACAACCCTATCCGCCCTTCACGTTTATTTCATGGTTTATTCATCTTAATTATAGGTATGCTATTTTCCATAGTCAATATAAAGCCCTATAGTTAAACGATAGTTAAAGATTCTCTAAATCATTATGTTACAAATTGATTTCTATTTTCAGGCAAAAGAAAAAGACCACCCGCAAGCTGGGTGGTCTTTTTTCTGGGGAATGAAATTGTTATTTGAATAAAGGCAAGATTGCGTTTGCTAAACCAGTAAGTGCAGCCAAAATTGCTTTAATGATAGTTGCTACCATTGCTCTTCCTCCTTCTCATATAAGCACAATAACTAAACTAACTATAAATATCTTAAACTAGGACATTAAATCTAATGTGAAATGAGTAAAAATTTACACATTAATTTTTCATGAGGGAAATGACAATGTCTCAATTAATACGATTAGTTATATGAGAAAGATAGCATACAATGAATTCATAAATTTCTATAAAATTTTAATAATTAACAAACTAAGAGATGTAAATTTTCATAAACGTACTTACAGGACAGATACATATAACAAGAAAACCCTTCTCTCACTACTTTAGTATAAGAATAACTAAAGATAGTATAGAGAAGGGTTTCCTATTTAGAAGTTAATACATAATAGACAAATCATAGTATGTATTATGTTCTTTGGATTATAGAGATGTAACAACCTCTGCACATCGATGGCAAAGTGTAGGGTATTTGCTGTCTTGACCTAAATTTATTTTTTATCCGAATCAGGTTTTATCCCTAATGCCTCTTCTTGTACATACAACCGTTTTGTCTTTTTTTCCAATAATCGATCATAGAGCTTATTACCGGTTTCCACATTCACTTTAACGTCGGAATCGTCTTTTTTATCCACACCTAACTCATCTAATAATTCTTTAGCGCGCTTTTCTTCTTTATCCAATAATTTTTTCTCTATTTTTTTTGTCATGGACATAATATAGCCCTCCATTCAAAAATAATGAAACCTCTATATATAATCATTATACCTTAAAAGGTCCAATATTATAATCAGATAAAATTAATAAAGTCACTATAACCGATATATCAGATAAATATAATCATTTTTCGCTTTATATTCATTATATGTTATATACTTCTTACTACCTCTGCACAGCGGTGGCAAAGTGTAGGGTGTTCGCTGTCTTGACCTACTGTATCGCGGTGGATCCAGCAGCGTTCACATTTTTCAAGTTCAGATGGAGCAACTACTGTTGCAACGCCTGTTTCTTCGTCTTTTACAGCCTCTGCTGGAGCAGCGCCATTTACGATGTGAGCTTCGGATACGATAACGAGTTTAGCTAAGCCTTCTTCACCAAGAGCGTTCAATGCGTCGAATGCAGCGCCTTCAGCATATACTGTAACGGATGCATCCAATGGGTGACCGATTGTTTTGTTTTGACGAGCAAGTTCCAATGCTTTTTGTACGGATGTACGCAAGTCTAACAATTGGTTCCATTTATCAGCCAATTCTTGGTTGAAGTGTTCAGGATGACCTTGTGGCCAATCTTGAAGCATAACAGATTCAGGCATGCCGTCTTCTTTAGGCATGTATTTCCAAACTTCTTCAGCTGTGAAGGAAAGTACTGGAGATACCATAGCTACCAATGTTTTCAAGATTTCGTACATTGCTGTTTGAGCAGAACGACGAGCTACGTTGTTTTTGCTTTCAGCATACATAGTATCTTTCATTACATCAAGGTAGATGGAGCTCAAGTCTACTGTGCAGAAGTTATGAATTGCATGGTACAACATGTGGAATTCATAGTTTTCGTATGCGTCAGTAACCTTTTGTCGTACTTCTTCTAAGCGCAACAATGCCCATTTGTCGAATTCGGACATATCTGCATAAGCCACTTTATCAGTGTTTGGATTGAAGTCATCCAAGTTACCAAGCAAGAAGCGGAATGTATTACGGATCTTACGGTATACTTCGGACAATTGTTTTACGATGTCTTTGGACAAACGTACGTCTGCTTGGTAATCCGCAGAGGATACCCACAAACGCATAACGTCAGCGCCGTATACGTCGATAATGTCGCTAGGTGCTACTGTATTACCTACAGATTTAGACATTTTGCGACCTTCGCCGTCCACAACGAAGCCGTGAGTCAATACGGAGTTGTATGGTGCTTTACCATTTGTTGCTACTGCAGTCAACAAGGAAGAGTTGAACCAACCGCGATGTTGGTCAGAACCTTCAAGGTACATAGCACATGGTACATCTAAGCCATTAACTTCAAGTACGCCAGACCAAGAGGAACCAGAGTCAAACCATACGTCCATGATGTCTGTTTCTTTTTTGAACTCATCATGACCGCAATGAGGACATTTGAAACCTTCTGGTAACAATTCTTTTGCACTGTGAGCCCACCAAGCATCGGAGCCTTCTACGGCTACTTTTTCTTGTAATGCTTTGATCGTATCATCGTTGATGATGTGCTCGCCACAGCTTTCACAATAGTAAATAGGAATTGGCACGCCCCAAATACGTTGACGGGAAATTACCCAGTCACCACGATCGCGAACCATGTTGAAGATACGATCATGGCCCCATTTAGGAATCCATTGTACTTGATTGTCGATTGCATCAAGTGCTTGTTGGCGGTACCCATCTACAGAGGAGAACCATTGTTCTGTAGCACGGTAGATGACAGGGTTTTTACAACGCCAGCAGTGAGCGTATTGGTGACGCAAGCTAGATTTATGAAGCAATGCATTGTTGTGCGCCAAGATTTTGATTACAGGCACCTCTGCATCATGGATTTCTACACCAGCCAATGGGAATTCAGTATCACCATAACGGTTGTCGTCCACTTGTTTAGTGTAGTTACCAGTTTCATTAACAAGAGATACGATAGGAAGTTCAGTTTTGCCTTCCTTGTTATAACGCATAACGATGTTAAAGTCATCTTCACCGTGTGCAGGAGCTGTATGTACGCAACCAGTACCTGCTTCGAGTGTTACATGGTCACCACACAATACTGTAGCATTACGTTCAACAAATGGATGTTTGAATTCAGCCAATTCTAAATCTGCACCAGAGAATCGATTTACGATTTCGTAGTCTTCGATACCGATATCTTTCATAGCCGCATCAACGAGTTCAGTAGCCATCAAGTAGTATTCGTCGCCTACTTTTACCCAACCATATTCAAGCTCTGGGTTAACAGAGATAGCTACGTTGGCAGGCATTGTCCAAGGAGTAGTTGTCCAAATAACGGAGTATGCTTGTTTTGGATCTACGCCAGCTGGCAATGTTACCTTTTTCTCGGATACGTAAGGGAATTTTACGTAAATGGAGAAGGATTTTTTCTCAGCGTATTCGATTTCTGCTTCTGCCAATGCAGTTTCGCAGTGTGTACACCAGTATACAGTTTTAAGGCCTTTATAGATGTGGCCGCGTTTTGCCATTTCGCCGAAGATACCAAGTTGTTTTACTTCGAATTCAGGGCGCAATGTCAAATAAGGGCGTTCCCATTCGCCTAATACACCAAAGCGAATGAAGTCTTGTTTTTGAGTTTCTACGCATTCTAATGCATATTCCTTACATTTGTTGCGCAAGTCCAATGGCGCCATTTCATGACGGTTAAGACCAGTGTTTTTAATAACCGCATGCTCAATTGGCAAACCGTGCGTATCCCAACCAGGGATATAGCGAGTATAATGACCAGTCATTGTTTTGTATTTCATGATGATGTCCTTCAACGTTTTGTTGAGGGCATGACCGATATGCAATTTACCATTTGCGTATGGAGGGCCATCATGCAAGATGAAAGGTTTTGCGTCTTTACGCAATTCCAAACGTTTTTGATAAATTTTGTTGTCTTCCCAGAACTTTAAAATTTCTGGTTCGCGCTTAGGCAAATTGCCGCGCATTGGGAATTCTGTTTCAGGCAAATGTAACGTCTTACCGTAATCCATGATGTGCTCCTTTTACATAAAAAAATCGCCCGTCCCCGAAGGGACGGACGTAATATCCGTGGTACCACCCTACTGACCTTCTGTGAAAGCTAGAATATTCCGAGCATACGAAATAACTAGGCTTCATTTTGTGAAAGCCACTTAGACATATAACGGTGTTCACCGGCAGGGTTCCTGCTTGCTCCAAAGTGATCCGCAAATCTCTAGATTTCCAAACCTTTCAGCCCATGAGTTTGGTCTCTACTAAATCCGTCTGAGATGTGCCGTCTTTTTCAACGCAATATTCATATAATAGATAATTATAGAACTCAAACGGGGAAATTGTCAACAAGTAAACTATATACCTTCAGGTATATAAGCATCTTGTACTTTATCTAGTAATTTAAAATTCATCGGTGTCCGAGCTAGCTCATTATATTGTGAAATTACCTCATGATGTGTCTCAGCACTTTGTTCTGCTACAAATGCATCAATAGCCGCATCAAGATTCTTAGCTTGTTCAATCCGATTTTGTACCTCCACAGACGTAAACTTAGGTACAATTGCATTGGCTGCGTCCTTTTGAGCTTTCACCCATTGCACATCACTATTAGGCCCTCGCTCAATTATATGGCTAACAATATCACTATAGTACCCCATCATCTCTATCATATGAGCACCATTCACTTGACCATTCGAACGCATCAACTCAATATCTTTATTACGTTCTTTTTTATGAGCAGCCGCAACTGCCTCATTTAACGCTTCATATTTTGGTTCAAATACTTCTAATAACGCTGAAAGCTTAGCTAGTGTAGCTTGACTAAATGCATAATTATCTTTTTCATACTGCTTTGCTTTATAATACGAATCTAAAGCCTTTACATCGCTTACGATGTCATGCAAGATAGGCAATAGAGCATCTGTTGTGCTTTCAAGATCCTCGTATGAACGACCTGCCTCTTTAGCAGCTACTAGTTCCTGTTCAAGACGCTCATAATCCTGTACCTTAAAATCCGTTAGTGGTTCATTTGAACTTGCCTGTTGCCAGATTAGATCATATTGGCTACCGTATTTAACCTCATTGTAGTTAAACTCATTTGTAGCAGCCAAATAGAAGCGAAACACCCTCTTCGTTTCATCCTTTTTACTGTCTCTTGCTGATGAATCTTGACTATATTGCTTTAGATTATCTAAATTCCACTGACAACCACTAATACAACCTAATGTTACCATCACGCAGCAGACTATCCCTAAGCGACGCCACCAATTTATACCATTCATACACGCTCTCCTATATACGTTTAACCTCTAGTAAAACTATTGTATTAAAATAGTAGCACCAAAACAATATGCGACAATAAATAGACATCTAAATTAACTAAAAAAGAAACTCTCCCTATAGTGAAGCTATAAGGAGAGTTGTCATTTTTACATCACACTTGTTGTTAGTAATCGATCTACCAGGAACCACAGCACAAAGATTGCACATAGTAATCCTGCTGTAAGGCCTGTGGTAGGTGTAGCATCTATTAAGCCAATTTCATGAGCCATTTGTTTTGTAAGGATAACGTGCCCTGTTGGTAATCCAAAACGGTTTGTATGGCTTTCACCAGGAAGAGCCATTAACACTAACAATATAATTGTACCAATAACAGGAACGAGGCCCACAAAGACAAGTCCGCCAGAACGGCCTTGATCGTGCAAGCGTCGTACTGCAACAGCTACGCTAGGGATGACCATAACGACGGACATAAGTACAAGAATGACTAGCCCGAAACCAACGCCAACCACACTAGAGAGCGGACTGATATAACTCAAGAATGCACAAGTAAATAAAATAGCTACAAATAGCAATTGATACACCAAAAAGAAATTCCAATATTCACTACGACTGGCACGCCCTTCAAAGTCAGCGTATTTATAAACAAAACATTGTTTAAAGTTTTCAATCATGCCTAGACTATATTTATCTAACGAAATGGGTGCTTTACGAATACGTCCACAGTTTGGACAGTATCGTTCACTTTTTAACACCTCGTGTCCACAATAGGGACAAGGTCTCATACTAAACTCCTTCCATTCACAGCAGGAAACAGTGAAGCTCATAAAGTCCTGTTGTTCTTAACACATATAGTAACTTAGATATGTTGTAACGTAACCATATCTATATTTTTAAATTCATCTTGATTTCATTTTACTACAAAGTGTTATATTGTCTATAAAGGAGTTGTTAAACTTTTATAAAATAAAATAATAAGTATGCTATTTGATACAGGTTATTACTATATGTAGCCATTGGCATTAATGCCATACCATAATATATCACCGATAGTATCACCAAAGACGATGGATTTAAGAACAAAGATGGTAATGCCCATAACCCAGTCTTGTTTTCGAGATGGAGTTGCTTCAAGCCCTGTAGATTCACTTATATTCCTAGTAATAGGTATATAGGCAGTTCTTTCACCGTAACCATTCTCGCCTTCATCGCCTCGTTTCAATTCATAGTTCAAGAATATAAAGAAGCCTATAATGGGAATAAAGGAAATCAGTTGAGTCCAGCCGCTACGGCCAATATCATGCATACGTCGCGTTGTGATGGCAATATTGGGAATCACAAAAAATAAAGTGACTAACAACCTAATCGTATCAATAATAGACTCGAAGTTATAAAGACCAATACCTTTACAAAGAATGGCTACGCCCCCTAGTGTTCCTTGAACCATCATCATTCCAGCCATGAATCGCCAGTATTCACTACGGCTCGCACGACCTTTAAAATTGGCGTAGTTTTTGATGCCTAGCACGAAGGCATCGGTATAGTTTAAATCATATACATTTACAGATGCCATACTAGTCCTCCTCAAACTCTTCAAAACCAACGATTTTCCAACCGTTACCCACACTATATAAACGTACTAACATAGATGGTCTTTTATCTACAAAGTCCACTCTATATCCGATATAATCCACAATTACATCATCATCAATATCTTGAGACACATAATCTAATTGTATAGATTCAACAGCAGAACGTTGTTCCTTTGCCTTAGCCTGTTGCCAAAGATCAAAGGTGCCATATCGTTCCATTTCACGACTACTCAATTCTCGATACGCACTATGATAATCCCCATTCGCAAGTGCTTGGTAATACTCTTTCACAACTAGATAACCTTCTGTTGTAGCAGAATCACTACGTAGTAAACGGTTTGCTTTTTTGGTAAAAGCACCTTGTCCTAAATTACCAAAGGCTGTTTCTTCTACCATATAATTATGCCCCATCATAGATGTCCCTACACTGCTAGTAACCCAACCTAAAACAAGGATAGCCACGATGAATACACCCGAAATTGATTTCTTTTCCTTTATACTTGTTTCTGCAGATATCTGTTCATTAGTTACGTTTACTTCTTGTGTTGGAGCCGACCGTTTACATAATAGGTAGAGCAAAACCAACCATCCTAAAATAGGAACAAAGACAAGAATCATCAATGTTGGATCATTATTAGAATCACGCAACCGTCTTGCTACTAGCATAATAGTCGGCAATGTTAATAATACCGTCAATGCAGTCAATACGCCGCCCCCTAAGGATATAGCATATAGAAATCCATAAGGAATGAAGGTAGCAAGACCTGCTATGAATGTAACTAGACCGTATACAAAGGTCATAGCACTTATGGTAAGCCAAAAATCGGCTGTCGTTGTTCGTCCTTTACCATTTGCATAGTTTTCTACTAGCTCGCGATAGAGGATTTCATATACTCTCTGTTTCATAAAACTCCTACTATATTTAGATATGATACAAACTTAGATAATCCTATTATACTATGCTTTATCAAGGCAAACATTTCATTTCTTCTTCATTAATTTTACCTATACTAATAATATATTTTTTACAACTAAAATTCGTGCAATTAAGTTTGTATAGGAGATAATACTTATGAACGCTAAATTGACTAAAGTAGTAGCTATGGCCAGCTTGGCAGCATTCTTAACAGTAGGCATTGGTGCTAATGTAGCGCAAGCCAAAGATTACCACTTCCAAATTGGTGAAAACCATCGCATGGTAAAGAACGATGATGGCACAGTGGACAGCAGTGCTCATCCATGGTTCAAACCAGATCAAAAGAAATATAGAAAACATAAAATTTCTGAACGTGAAAAACATGATAAAAATGCCACTGCTAAACGCAGTGAACAACATCAACGTTCCGAATCTACAAACGGCTAATCATTCCCCTTTCATAACTGGTTATCCAGTCATATAACACATAACTAAACTAACTAACCTAAAAAGGACGCTATACACATGTATAACGTCCTTTTTAGTATGTATTGTATTATCTATTTTATTATGCAGTAGCTGTTATTATGCGTCAGCTTTTAGTACAGCTTGTTTCATAGATTGTACGTAGTCAAATAATGCTTGGTCTGCATGTTCACCATGTTCTGCCACGATTTTAACGATAGCAGAGCCTACGATAGCACCGTCAGATACACGAGCCATTGCTTCCGCTTGTTCAGGTTTAGAAATACCAAAACCAACGGCTACAGGAATATCTGTATATTTGCGAATCGTCTCAACAATGGATTTAATATCCGTTTTGATTTCGCTACGCATACCTGTAACACCGAGGGAGGATACGCAGTACACAAAGCCTTCTGCGTCTTTTGCGATCATTTCGATGCGGTTTTCAGATGTAGGAGCGATCAAGGATACCACTTCAACGCCGTGTTTATTAGCTACACTCCCGAGTTCCCCTTTTTCTTCAAACGGCATATCTGGCACGATGACACCAGAGATACCAACCTCTTCGCAGAGGGTAAAGAATTTTTCACGGCCGAATACATAGATAGGGTTCAAATAGGTCATGAACACGAGTGGTACTGTCACTGCATCATCTCCACTACGCAAACGACGCACCATATCAAAGATATCGTGAATTTTTACGCCTGTAGATAATGCGCGTGTGCTCGCTTCCTGGATAACTGGACCTTCCGCTGTTGGATCGGAGAAAGGAATACCAATTTCTACCATGTCGGCGCCGGCTTTCACCATGACGCGAATATAACGTTCTGTATTCTCGATGCCATGATCACCAGCGCTGATGAATGGGATGAATGCCTTACCCTTTGTGAAAGCGTCTTTAATTTTACTCATGAAGATCCACCCCTCTATATTTCGCCATAGCCGCTACGTCTTTGTCACCGCGACCAGATAAACAAATAATAATGATATCGTCCTTGCTCATAGTAGGCGCAATTTTACGTGCATGTGCCACTGCATGAGCACTTTCAATAGCTGGAATAATGCCCTCTAAGCGAGACAAGTATTCGAAAGCATCTACTGCTTCGTCATCCGTTACAGGTACGTATTCAGCGCGACCGCTATCATGCAAGTACGCATGTTCAGGACCGATACCAGGGTAATCAAGACCTGCGGAGATAGAATATACTGGAGCAATTTGGCCGTCTTCGTCTTGGCAGAAATAGGATTTCATACCATGAAAGATACCAACAGAGCCCTTCGCAATTGTTGCTGCATGTTCCTCTGTATCAACACCACGACCAGCTGCTTCACAACCGATAAGGCGAACCCCTTCATCAGGAATGAAGTGATAGAACATACCCATCGCATTGGAACCGCCACCTACACAAGCCATAACAGCTGTTGGCAATTTGCCTTCTGCTTCAAGGATTTGCTCACGCGCTTCACGGCTGATGATAGATTGGAAGTCACGAACGATCATAGGGAATGGATGAGCGCCCATAACAGAGCCCAATACATAGTGCGTATCGGACATGCGGTTTGTCCATTCGCGCAACGCTTCAGAAACAGCATCTTTTAATGTGCTAGTACCACTTGTTACAGGATGCACCTTAGTACCTAATAACTCCATACGGTATACGTTAAGCGCTTGACGTTCACAGTCTTCAGCACCCATGTATACTTCACATTCCATGCCCATCAACGCAGCAATAGTAGCTGTTGCTACACCATGTTGACCTGCGCCAGTTTCAGCAATAACGCGAGTTTTACCCATCCGTTTTGCCAATAACATTTGGCCGATTACATTGTTCAATTTGTGGGAACCAGTATGGTTCAAATCTTCACGTTTCAAATAAATTTTGGCGCCACCAAGGTCTTTTGTCATGCGATCTGCATAGTATAAAAGGGATGGACGACCTGTATATTTTTTATGTAAATCCTCGAGTTCGCGCACGAAATCAGGATCATCTTTGTACTTGTTGTATGCCTCTTCCAATTCGATGACTGCATTCATCAATGTTTCTGGCATAAATTGGCCACCGAAGGAGCCAAAATAACCATGTCTTTGTTCACTCATATAACTTACCTTTCCATATGCCATTCCTACTAGCACGCCTGTATAGCGTTACTATTGGCATCTATCTCAACAATCGATGAATTCCATCGGATGTGCCTAAAATATTATTATATCTTAGATTTATGTATTTTTTGTGATTTAGTGAGCTATTGTTCTCACAATGTTGGTAAAAGCTTTAATCTTCTCATCGTCCTTCACGCCATCTGTTTCAATACCGCTACTAATATCTATACCGTAAGGGCGAACTGTGCGAATAGCACGCGCCACGTTAGTACTGTCGATACCACCAGCGAGCATAAATGGACGTTCAAACTCATCTAAGCAAGACCAGTCGAACACTTCGCCCGTACCACCTCGTTCATCCTTATGATACGCATCAAATAATAGCATATCCGCACTACTATCGATCCACGCCTCTGCATCTGCAGCGCTGCGGATTTGAACAGCCTTCCAAACCTCTACATCTGTTTTCTCTTTGAGAGCTTGGATGAAAGCTTCATCTTCATCGCCGTGCAATTGCACTGCGTCAAGATTAACCTCATTTGCGATTGCCACAAGGTTATCTACTGTTTCATTTACAAAAACGCCTACCGTTTTAATGTTCTCAAAATTAGGATTTTCTTGGACAAATTTCTTACTATCTTGTGCTGTTTCAGCATTCATTGGCGCTTCAACTGCACCATATGTTTTTGCGTATTGTTTATGAAGTTCTTCCACTAATGTTTTAGCTTGGTCTACCGTCACTTGTCGTTTGCTCGGTGCAAATACAAGGCCCATGTAGTCTGGCTTTACATCTACAATAGCCGGAATTGTTTCTACTTTAGAGATGCCACACATCTTAACCTTTGGCGTGTAGTATGTGGGGCCATAAAGATATGCCAACTTTTCAACCTTGTTAGGAGAACGCATGAAGGTTTCCCCCATCAAGGCCACTCCAATATTATTATCTCGCAATACTTGGATATCCTCTGGTGTTTCTAGACCGCTTTCAGATACAAAGATTACATCGTCTTCAACGAGATTACGCAAGCGTACACTATTTTGTACATCAACCGTAAAGTCTTTCAAATTGCGGTTATTAACGCCAATAATGCGGGCACCGCAATCGATGGCCATTTGCACTTCGTGCTCGTCATGGGCCTCTACTAAAGAGGATAAACCAAGAGAATCGGCTAACTCGCGGAACTTTGTTAATGTCGGTACATCGAGGCATGCGCAGATTAATAGGATTGCACTAGCGCCCCACACCTTCGCTTGGTAGATTTGGTATTCATCGATGATGAAGTCTTTGCGTAGTACAGGGATTTTTACGGTGCTAGCAATTTCTTGTAAATATTTTTTGTCACCCTTAAAGAAGTCTGGCTCAGTCAATACAGAGATGGCTGCTGCCCCAGCTACTTCATATTCTTTTGCGATGTCTAAATATGGGAAATGCTCAGCGATAATCCCCTTTGAAGGGGACGCCTTCTTTACTTCACAAATGAAGTTAAAGTCTTGCTGGCGAAGGGCTGCTTCAAAAGGAAATCCTGTATCAGATGGTAACGCTAAGGCCGCTGCTTTCACAGCCTCAAGCGTTTCCACCTCTTTTTCTTTGGCCACTCGAATTTTAGTAGCCTCTACAATCTTATCTAAAATCAATGGTTATACCTCTTGTGTTGCTTTCACAAACTGTTCCATTGTAGCAAGCGCCTTGCCAGAGTCGATCATGTTTTTCGCCTCTTCAATGCCCTCTGCTAATGTAATGCCATCTTTTGCAAGGTAAATCGCCATACCAGCGTTGAGAAGAACCGCTGTGCGTTTACCGCCTTGCTCACCACCGAGAACACGGCGTGTAATCTCAGCATTTACTGTTGCGTCGCCACCTTCAAGCTCAGTTTTATCAGCGTATTCGAAACCATAGTCCTTAGGATCGAATTCATAGCTTGTGAAAGTACCATTATTAATTTCGCATACGTACGTTTTGTTGGTAGCCGTAATTTCATCAAGGCCATCAAAGCCGTGTACAACTGCGCCACGTTTAACGCCAAGATTAGCCAATACGCGAGCCAATGGTTCTACTAAAGATTTATCGTACACGCCCATCAACTCTACAGTAGCGCCTGCTGGGTTCGCCAAAGGTCCGAGGATGTTGAATACAGTACGAACACCTAACGCTTTACGTACAGGGCCTGCATATTTCATAGCTTGGTGGTATACAGGAGCAAACATGAAGCACATATTTGCTTTGTTGAGGACTGCCTCATTTTGTTCACCATTAAGCTCTAACTTAGCGCCTAATGCTTCAATCAAGTCAGCAGCGCCACATTTACTAGATACACTGCGGTTACCATGCTTTGCTACAGGAATACCTGCGGCAGAAATGATAAAACCAGAAGTAGTAGAAATATTGAACGTATTCGCTTCGTCGCCGCCAGTACCTACGATTTCCACAACAGTACCTTCATGAGGTACAGAACCAGCCTTCTCGCGCATAACCTCAGCAAAGGCTGTAACCTCATCTACAGTAGGTCCCTTTGCCGCCAAGGCGCATAAGAAACCAGCCATAGGCACCTCAGCCACCTCGCCGCTCATAATCTTGTTCATTGTATCTTTAGCAAGATCGTAGGATAAATCTTGACCATGCGTTACTGCATATAATGCGTCTTTAATCATTTTATAGCTCCTTACTTGTTGTTCATTTTCTTTGATTCCACGTTAATAGGGCATATACCTGCCTTAATGCTACATGTGATTCACGTGGACCTATGCCCTCCACTGGCCGGGTCTGACTACGTCCTGCGGCCTTCGCAGGGCCAAAGTCGGGCCTAGAACCCCGTGAACTCACATAAACACTAGAACACTTAATCTTTTATATGCCCTACTCATTGTCACACGCACAATAAAATGAACAACAATTCAATATCTCTTAAATGATCCTGCGCATTATATGGAGTAACGCACAGGTCATCCCTTTATCGGGAGAGTGGGAATGGTGGTGCTACGCACCACCATTTTCTTATATTAGGGGTTCTGGTTCGCATATTTCTTTAGAAAAATATAGTTACTGTTCGATATATGTATTGTAGAGGGCTATTATAGGTACTACCAAGATTGAGTTGGCAGGAAATAAGGTCTTAAGGAACGACTTGGCGGGCCCACGTAGTGGGGCGTTGGCCACTCGGAGTTCCGAGAGACCTTATTTCTGCTCTATCCGTTCTAGAGCCTAATAATAGTCCCTCGAATACCTAAATTAGACAGTGGTTATTTTTCTAAGAAATTGCGAATCATTTGTTCCCCGTTCGGTGTCATGATGGATTCCGGATGGAATTGCACTCCGTAGATTGGGTAGTCTTTGTGTTCTACGCTCATTACTTCGCCGTCGTCTGTAATGGATGTAACGATGAGTTCGCTTGGCATGGTTTCGTCAATAATTGCCAAGGAGTGGTAGCGAGCCACCTCGAATTGTTCAGGTACGCCTTTTAGGATTTTAGATGGGTGCACTTGTTTGGCTACGCTTTGTTTGCCGTGCATCACTTGTTTTGCATAGGATACGGTCCCGCCAAATACTTCGCCGATGGCTTGGTGACCGAGGCATACGCCGAGGATTGGGAATTCGCCTTTGCATTCGCGCAATAGGTCTTCGTATACGCCCGCATCAGCTGGTCTGCCAGGTCCTGGTGAAAGTATCACGTAATCTGGTTTTAAAGCACGGATTTCTTCAACTGTTAATTCATCGCTGCGGATGACTTTAATGTCTGGATCGATAGAGCCTACTAATTGGTATAAATTGAAGGAGAAGCTATCGTAATTATCTATAAGGAGTACCATTATTCTACCTCCTGTGCATCTGTAATTGCGGAAATCATGGATTGGCCTTTGATCAAGGTTTCGTTATATTCACTAGCAGGTACGCTATCGCGAACGATACCTGCGCCAGCGCGAACATAGACCTTACCGCCTTTATTCATAGCCATACGGATACCGATACATACGTCCATGTTACCGGAGAAATCAATGTAACCTACAGCGCCGCCGTATACGCCACGCGGGCTTTTTTCTAGTTCGTGTAAGATTTCGATAGCACGAATTTTAGGAGCCCCGGACAATGTACCTGCTGGCAATGTAGCCCCGATGGCATCGAGAGCATCTTTACCGTCTTGAATGTCGCCACTTACAGTAGATGTAATGTGGATTACATGAGAGAAACGTTGCAACATATGTAACGCCTCTACTTGTACGGAACCGAATTTAGCAATTTTACCTAGGTCATTACGGCCAAGGTCAACGAGCATGTTATGTTCAGCCAACTCTTTCTCGTCGTTAATGAGTTTTTCTTCAATAGCGAGGTCCTCTGCTTCGGTTTTACCGCGGCGCATAGTACCTGCAATTGGGAAGGTATACATTTTACCGTCTGTCAATTTTACCAATGTTTCTGGAGAAGCACCTGTAAGCTCTACATCGCCACCAGATAGGTAAAACATGTATGGAGATGGGTTCAATGTACGCAATACGCGGTACGCATTTAACAAGCTGCCATCGAACTCAGCTTCACGGCGGTTAGATACAACACATTGGAAGATATCCCCTTCCTTGATGTAATGTTGTGTCTTTTTAACAACTGCTTCAAACTCATCCTTTGTAAATTCAGAAGTGAACTCTGTTTTAAGAATACCTTTTGGAACATCTGCCTCTTTGCCGTTTACTACGAGATCAGCTAATGCTTTTAATTCGAGCTCAGCCTTGTTGTAGTTACGTTCTAAATCATTTGTGCTGATGTTAGCAATCAGGTAGATTTTGTTTTTGTAATGGTCGAATGCGATTACCTTATCGAAGAGCATAAGGTCTACATCGTTTACCATCGCAGGGTCATCATCTGGTGTTGGGAAATCGAGGGTTGGCTCGATATAGCGGATATATTCGCAAGCAAAGTAACCTACAAAGCCACCTGTAAAGGTTGGTAATTCTTCTAAGCGAGGGCTTTTATATTGGCTCAAAATATTGCGAATCTCTGCAGCTGGGTCTGAACAATCAAAGGTACGTGTTGTACCGTCTTTGATAGTCATTTGATGATTTTTGCAGAAGAGCTCAATCTTAGAATCATAGCCCAAGAAGGAGTAACGGCCCCAATGATTACTATTATCCGCACTTTCAAGCAAGTACGTATGACTGCTCACTTGTTTTAACGCTTTCAACACGCTAATCGGTGTGCGTACGTCGGATAAAATTTCCATATATACAGGCACGATATCGTAGCCCGGTGCGATAGCTTTCACACGGTCTAAACTAGGAAAAATCATGAGAACCTCCATCTGGCAGTTGCCAATAAAAAAACTCGCCCATGACAATGTAACGTCAAGGACGAGTCTATAGTTCTATTTTTACAAGAGTATTAGAAAATACTTGTATTATGCTATAAATCGCGGTACCACCTTGTTTGAATGCAGCGCATTCCTCTTTCGCAGGATACTAACATATCCCTCACGACTAACGCTCGTGTGACGTCGCACCATACTAGGAATGAAATTCATTCTGTTCCATGCGCCCTCGGTGGTCCATTTAATAAGCTGCGTACTACGGGTTCTCAGCTAATCCCGCTCTCTGTGAGTGCATTTCCTATTTTTATCTCCACCTCATCGGTTTCTTTTAGGCGAGTATAAAATTATAATCTGATTATAATGTTTCTATAGAATGAAAGTCAAGGAGAATCTTAACTTTCCAAAAGCTATGTAAACATAATCAATACAAATATCTAAAATTGAATATATCCTCTCTCAAGCAGTCAAGAAATTCAGAACATTTATATTGTTTTCCCCTAAACACTAATAGTATACTGAAACTACATATGTTATCAGCTTCTACTGATTATTATGCGGAGGAGAGAGTATGAGTTTTTATTTCACTGATCAAATACAGCAGTCTTTCAATAAAATATTCCACCAGTGTAATAAAGATATAGCTTGGGCGGGCAAAGCTGAGCTTGATGCCCTTGTGAAACTTGACGAGGAAGGCCAAAAGATTCCAGGTATTGGCGATGTGTATGCTATTTTGGCACGCGTCTATTCTGGCCCTCAGTTCACCTGGATTGAAGCAGGTTTCCCCGAGGATGATACTAAGGCGTATAGTTATTTACATACGGCTATTCGCAAAGGCAGTGCCATCGCTATTTTACAGGCTATGCGTACCTCTGGTGCCCTTACACCTACTATTGAAAAAGAGTTGCCTATGACGAAGGACCAAGCATTCCAGCGCGTCTATGAGGGCGCCCAAAAAGGTTGTTCCTACTGTGCCTACGCCATTGCCAATGTATTCCAATGGGGCGATTACCGCCTCTTGCCATCTGCACGAAAGATAGTTAATGAAGGTGAACCATCTGGTGTTGTCCATTTTTTTAAATCTTTATTTGTACAAGTAGATCAACGTAGATTGGCAAATAAAGTAACGGCCATTGCGCAGCAATGGTTACATAAATCTGCAGCGGCAGGTCTTGTCATTGCGTACCGCAACTTGCGCCTTACCTATGCCGAGCAAAATAATAAGGCAATGGAAGAACAAGTTATTTTTGAAGGGGCTGCAGCAGATTTGCCACTCATGATGTATTTAGCAGGCGATATTTGTAAGTCTCGCGGGGAGCATGAACGAGCGCTCGAATATTTTGAGCGCGGTGCCGCCATGAATAATGGCATGTGTTTGCGTGAAGCTGCCGAGTACTATGCAAAACCTTGTGAGTCTAACAAAAGAATCCCTCAGAATATTCAAAAGGCCCTCAGATACTACGAGCGTGCTGCTATAAGCCCAGATTATTTAGACTTTAACGACCACGCTTATGTTACAATGCAAGCCATCATTCTTCGCACATTGAATATCGATGGTCAGTCTCAAGACTGGTCTCGCATCGCTCACTTATTACAACAACCAGCTATTTACACTCTCGATGGTATTTGGCCATATCTCGCTTATGTATTTACTTTCAAAAAAGGTAATACCCCTGCCATAAGAACCGCCATAGAGTGCGTCAATCAGGCTAGCAAATGTTACGATAGATACGGTAGTTATGACTATGCGAACCATCTATGGCAACTGGCCGCCGGCTATTGCTACGAAATTGGGGCCATGACAAAAGAACCTGATTTAGACCAAGCCGTTACGTTCTACGAGCATGCTCGTGAAAGCATCAATCGTCTCAACACAATAAATGATAATTGTTTTGGTACTGGTAAGCCGTTGGCAATTCCTGACGAAGCCTCTGAACGATTAGAAGCCTTTGAACTCGTTGATGGACACTATCAGTACAAAGAAGGCATACAGCAATCTTCTACAACATGTAATCCTATGCCACCTGCATGGCCTCAAAACTCCGTAGATGTATTAGAAATCTTCGAGGACTCTACTACTGGTTGGCGTACTAATAAATACGACTGGAATTTCATCGAGCGCGAATGGGATACACAAAAATACCTCAGTTTTATCATCTATGATAACCGCCAATCCATAGAAAACGTAATTTACGATGTGTACAGTATCGTTATGTTCCATAATGAAGACAAAAACTCCTGTACTATCTATCTATACGGCTACATTGAGGATACTAGCAGACAGGATGAAAACGTGGATCCTAGGGTATATGAAATGAGATACTTTAAAGAAATGTCCATTCCTGAAGGTCTCGCATTAATTAAAAACTTCTATGATAATGCTACATTACCTGTTATTGATGAAAGCTGGGAGAAACAGTACAAAAACACTACGCCTCCACGAGAATATGTATTAACTTGTGACAACGATATCTTCTACCTCAATCAATATGAATATCCAAACCAAATGATTAAGGATGCCTTAGAAGGCGTAGCGAATGGCAAGTATAATATTATTGAGGTTCGCCCTTCTAGCCTTGATGAGCAATGTATTAGCTATTACATCGAGCGCGCAAAAGGTAAAAACTTACGCATTCGACTCTATGCCACTGTAGATGAGGACAACGAATATGGCTTTGAACGAGAGTCTTGCAACTTAACCTCCATCAACTACTGGATTCAGGAGTCTATAACAAGCAATAAACTTCCGGACTTAAGCGATTGGGATGAAATTAAAAAGAAATAAGCGTATTATTTTATTAAGAACGTACTAAGACTAAGAAAGGAGGGATGTTTTGGAAACGTGGAAACGAACGGTATACATCAGTTTAGTCTGTGTGTTCTGTACAGCCTTTGGTGTAAGCCAGTTAGCTCCAATTCTGCCTTTATACTTTCATGATTTAGGCGTGCAAACTCCAGAAGCTATGTCCTTATGGTCTGGGTTAGCCACTGGCGCAACCTATATAATCGTCTGCTTAGCAGCACCATTTTGGGGGCGTGTTGCGGACAAAAAAGGTCGTAAAATTACATTAATACGATCTAGCTTTGGCATGGCATTATGCAATGTATTAATTGCTTTTCAAACTACACCTGAAAGGGTTGTTTTAATCCGGCTCGTCCAAGGTCTAGTAAGTGGCTTTTACTCGGCATCAATTACATTAATAGCTTCAGAATCACCTATTGAGCGGACAGGTTGGGCCTTAGGATTATTAGCATCTGCTAATCTTGCTGGTTCACTAATAGGGCCTTTATTGGGTGGATATATTGCAGATACAGTAGGCATTCGCAATGACTTCATCATCGTCGGTACGCTCATGGGTTTAGCTGGTGTGCTGGCTACTATATTCATCCATGAAAATTATGTACCACAACCGAATCCTGAAAAACTTTCCATCCGTAAGTTGAAAGAGCAAATACCGGAATTTAATAGTATTGTCGCATTATGTGTAGCATCCTTTATCTATGCAATATGCATCATGTCCTTACAACCTGTTATCTCTGTATATATTAAGGGAATCGTTCCTAGTGATACAGAAAATCTAGCATTTATTGCAGGCGCTGTATTCTCCGCTATGGGTATTGCTCAACTTATGAGTAGTTCTCCACTAGGTAAATTAGTCGACAAGATTGGGCCACGGAAAGTATTAGTAGTATCTCTTATTTATGTAGGGATTCTAAATATCCCTCAAGCCTATGTTTCTGATGTATATCAACTTGCAATCATCAGGTTCCTACAAGGTTTTGGTTTAGGTGGCATGTTGCCTGCCTTAAACACTTACCTCTCTTCAAAAACACCTCGAGAATTTACAGGACAAGTATTTTCCTATAATCAGTCTTGTTTGTTTTTCGGGTATTTCTTAGGGTCTGTTGGTGGTGCCAGCCTTATGGCATGGCTAGGCTTTACTACCCTATTCTGGGTTAGTGGTGGCTTATTTATTATTTCTGCTCTCTGGATTGGCTTCAAACTTAAATAATAGAAAGACATATAAATAGAACCCTATCATGATTGAACTGCACCTCCAAAAATTGGACACAATTTTTGGGGTGCAGTTCATTTTGATCACAATAGGGTTCTTTTATTATGTATTCTAAAGTTTAACGTCTTTAATATACCTGTAATTTATGAATTTATAGTTTTACAGCTACATTTTAATCTAATCATAGTAACAACAGCATAATCACAACTGTAGCAACAATACATGGTACAGCATTGCGTTTCGCCATTTCCATAGGGTTAATACCTGCAAGGCCAGCAATGATGATACCTGCACCTGCTACTGGACTCATACTACGGCCGATGCCAGCACCCAATTGGGCCATGGAGCCGAGTTGCATAATGCCATAGCCAAAGTCTGCCGCATGAGGTGTTACAGCACCGTTAAACGCAAGGGCTGCTGCATTACCAGAACCAGAGATAACAGCTAATAAGAATGGACCAAAGGCTGCACCAATTTGAGCGATTTGTTGAGAGTTCTTCATACCATCAATGAGTGCATTTGTAAGTCCAATGTACTGCATACCCGCAGTAAAGGCTGCCGCCGCAGCCATAAGACCGACTACATCACACATGCCATCGCCAGTACCGCGGAAGAATTTCTTAACTGCTTCCGTTACATTAGGACGTACGGCAATAATACCAATAGCTGTACCAATGAGCATAGATACAGGAACAGAAATTTCAGGAATCACTGCTACTTGTTTACTACCGAGTACGAGTAATACAAGCGGAATAATTGGGATGATAGCATATAAATAATTTACTTTAAATTCTTTACCTTCTTCTTCGTTAGCATCTTTCAATACATATCCTGTATGCTCTTTCTTAACAATGGCAACAATATTAAGCAAAATAGCTGCTACGACAATGCCAATAATGGCTTGCATAGAGAAGCTCGCAATAACGGTCATTACGTCTTCACCTGCTAGTTGTGCTACTTGTGGGTTAAACATAAGACCTGGGCTCAATGCACTACCCCATGTACCTAAGAAAATAGCAGAGCCTGCCATCGCTGGATGCACACCGGAGCGAATAAGTGCAGGAATTAATAGAGCACCTACTGCAGCTGCACAGCCTGCCGCTGTAGGTAACGCAATATTAATCAAGAACGTAATAATAACAGCACCAGGAATGATGATTTTAGTCATTTTTTTAAGGCCTGCAGAGATGAAATATACCATGTGCTCTGTACATTTTGTATACTCCATAACATAACTAAAACCAAGCACTGTACAAATGGTTGGTACAAGCCCTGGATTTGTAAGTTCTTTTACAAAGGTTGTCGTACCAGCACTAAGCTGTCCACCAATAAAACACATTAATAAGCCCGATAATAACAACACAAGCCGTGTTTCAAACTGCTTAATAATGGCAATAAACGTTGCCACTACGATAACAATACCAGCAATAACCATAATCTCTCCAATCCATGTATTCCCTACCAATAGCAAGTATTCTCTGCCATTGTATTACGGAATACATCCTTCTAACCACGTAAAATATGATATCTTAGCTAGTTAACACAAATCTAACTAAATTATATCTACCTCAAATATTCCACAATACTCAACCTAGTTAAGTTTAGTACTTTCTAAGCTAAGCTTTCTTAGCACCGTGTCTAATATCTTAGCTCCCGTAACGATGTCATCCATATCTGCAAATTCAGCCGGATTATGGCTAATACCTTCACGGCATGGGATAAAAATCATTCCTGTAGGAACATCATCAGCCCAATGCATGGCATCATGACCAGCACCGCTTGGCATAGTCATATAGTCTACGCCTACAGACTTAACAGCCTCTTCAATTTCGCGAATCATAGCCGGATTCATCACTACAGGATGATCCTGTGCAACAGGTTCAATCGTATAGGATAAGCCTCGTTTCTCTGCAATAACATCAATAAATTCCTTAATGAGGGTAACTACAGAATCTCGGGCCACCTTAGAAATACTGCGAATATCTACGCCCAGTTTAACTGCTCCAGGAATAACGTTCATCGCTCCTGGCACAACCTCTACTACACCGACTGTACCCACTACTGGAGGCTCCTCTTGCATAGATGCAATCTCCTCAATACCGAGAATGATTTTAGAAGCCCCACAGAGTGCATCATGACGCAAGTTCATTGGTGTAGCCCCACTATGATCTGCATTGCCACGAATGGTTACATAGAACCGCTCTGGTGCGGCAATACCAGTTACAACGCCGATGGGTTTTGCTTCATGCTCTAGCACCTTACCCTGTTCGATATGTATTTCAGTGAAAGACTTTACAGGTCGCTCATATTCCATATGCTCAATAGCATCGGGATTTAAATTACGACCTTTCAAAGCATCATACAAGGACACACCTTGTTTATCTACTAAGCGATGTAAATCTTGCAATGTCAATTCACCACGCATAACTTTACTACCCAATGTGGCTGCTCCAAAGCGGCTAGACTCTTCACACATAAAGTCTACTACTGCAATGGTATGATCATGTTCAAAGCCATCATCAGTCATACTGCGAATCGCTTCGATAGCAGATAATACACCCACAACACCATCATAATTGCCTCCATTAGGCACGCTGTCCGTATGAGAACCAACCATGACAACCGGTAAATCAGGATTCTTACCAACCTTATAACCTATAACATTCCCGAAACCATCAGTTTCCACGGTGAGTCCCGCATCAGTCATACGGTCAATGATATATTGGCGACCTTCCCAATCAGAATCGGTGAAAGCTAGACGATTTATACCTTCACCAGGTGCAGTCAACTGTGCCATAGCATCAAAGTCCTTAGCTAAACGCTCTCGTTGAATCATATAACTCCCCACAATCTAATACTCATATTACATCTAATATATAGCACACTATACATATTCCGATGTATACCTCTATATAGTTATGCATCTATAGTTTGGATATATGCATCACAATATCTCAATCAATATGTCCTATCATCACAATATCTCAATCAATATGTCCTATTTTAAATAGTGAGTAGCAATTGTACCTAATGCAACAATGCCGTTTAGCATGTCTTCTTCATCGATATCGAATAATGGATTATGATGAGGTGCTTTAATAGCTGAGCCCAATACCATATAGGTTGCTCGACCACCACGATCAATAACACGATTTAAGAAGTAAGCACAGTCTTCACTACCGCCACCGCTATAATCGAATGGAACTTCTTTAAAGATACCTAATGGTTCAATGATAGATTGTACTTCGCGAGCTAAATCATCGCTAATACGGCCTGCAGGAGTTTCACCTTGTTTTGTAATTTCAAAGGTACAATCATGCATTTCTGCAGCACCTTTAATAATTGTCTTAGTGCGTTCAATCATATAATCATTGATCTCTGTAGTAGCACCACGAGTTTCTAATTTAAGTGTTGCTACATCAGGAGTAACATTGCGGCCTGTACCACTTTCAAAAACACCTACATTCATGCGAGATGCACCTGCACTATGGCGAGCAATGGCTTGTAAGTTAATAACAGCTGTACAGCCTGCAAGCATGGCATTTTGAGCCTTTTCTGGAGAACCACCTGCATGAGAAGAATAGCCATGGAATACAGCATCAAGTTTTGTAGTCGCTAAAAAGCCATGATCACTACAAGCAAAGCAATTAGATAACTGTTCATTGAATCCGATATGCATGCCGAACATCAAGTCAACGTCATCTACTACGCCAGCCTCTACCATCGCTTTAGCACCACGTACGCCTTCCTCTGCTGGTTGGAAGATAAGTTTAATAGTACCCTTCAAGCCTTCCTTATGTGTAGCAATATATTCAGCAAGACCAAGGCCCATTGTCATATGTGTATCATGACCACAAGCATGCATAGCCTTCTCATGGCGGGAACGGAAACCCTTCTTAGCAGGAGTATGGTTAGATGCTTTAGATTCGATTACATCATTGGAATCCATATCTGCACGGAACGCTACTACAGGACCATCATCACTAAACTTCATAGTTGCCACAATAGCTGTTTTACCATAGCCCATCTTCTCTACTAGTTCAGGATCAGCACCTTCATCCATAGCACGAGCCATTGCTGCTTTCATAACATCCTCGCTAGGCAAGCCCATACGAGAATCTAAATCAAGCACTTCTGCACCGAGTGCCACATCATACCCTAAAGCAATTAGCTTTTCAGCTACTTTAGCGGCAGAACGATATTCGAGCCAAGCTGGCTCTGGATACATATGAAAATCACGACGTAAAGCAATAAAATCATCGCGGCGTTGTTGTACAAAATCTTTTACAGACATAGGAACCTCCTAAAAATTAATTAGTACTTATATACTAACTATATGAATAGATAAGTAAATAGTCAACCAAATAGGTCATGTATACAATATAAAGAGACTAGCTATGATATAATAATAGTAACAAAGGAGGTGCCTATGACATTAAATGTTAATAAAGAAAAACTCACCATTTTAGATGTACAATTTGATAATTATGAGGACTTTGATGCAGTTTGGTATGCCGTAGGTTCATCTATGATTGAAGACTTCACTCCTACAACTGAATCAGTTCTAGAATTAAAAAATTATGTTACAAACAGAAGGAAGGAACTACAAATTGGCTAAGAACCAATACGAAGGTTACCAGTACATAGATTTAGATAATTTCTATACCTATGAAAATTCATTTGTATTAATAAATAAACAAAACATTCTAGATCCTAACTTAGCAAAAAATAATGAGCATTTATATGTATCAAAACGGCTTGCAGATTTATATATGTTACCAATTCCAGTATATTCTATGACTGATATACTAAAGCTCCATAAGTATTTATTCCAAGATGTTTATTCTTGGGCCGGTCAATATAGAAAAGTTAATATTACAAAGAGTGGCAATCCTTTTATGTCGATACAATCATTTAGCTCTGCCGAGAACTTTATAAATGATTTGCTAAATACATATCATCAAAAAACCAATACAAAAGAAAGTATAATTAAGAACTTAGCTAAAATCTTAGATTGCCTAAATTTCTTTCATCCATTTAGGGAAGGTAATGGTCGCACACAACGTGAAGTTATTCGAGTATTAGCATTATCAAAGGGGTATAAAGCTCAAATTCGGGTTTCTGAAGATGATACTGTATATAATACATATATGGACGGAACCGTACATGGCGACTTACAGAAACTAGAACTATTATTTGAAAAAATATTAGAAAAAATATAATATTTGATTACAAAAAACACATATACCTCATGGTATATGTGTTTTCGTTTGTTTATTTCATTTCTACTTTATTCAGTTTTTCTAGTACTTCTCGTTTAATTTGACGGTGTCGATCCCAGGCGATAATAAATACGGTTGCAATGATGCAAATCATGCCAAAAATACCGACCAGCGTAAAATGATTCCCTAGCAATACCCATCCAAAGATCGCTGCTGAGATTGGTTCTAATGATGAAAGTATAGAGCCTTGTATAGCACCAATGAGTCTAACCCCTTCCATATAAGCATTAAAGGATACGACCGTACCAAGTATGATGATGGCGAATAATCCTAACCAGGTCATGCCATCCCAGAGGGCTTCTGATTCAACTTGTTGAAACATAGCTAAAGATAAAATACCACAGACAAACATGGCAAAGCCCACAATAGATGTGGTGCCATATTTCTTTAATAGCTCAATAGGTTGCAATGTATATACACAGATACTAGCTGCCGATACAAGCCCCCAGAATAAAGCAAGCACATTAAAGTTCGAAACATCTAGCCCTTCTTGCATGACGATACAGAGTGTTCCCACTAAGGCTAATATAATACAGAAAAACTCTGGTACAGATGGCTTATTAAAGTATCTCAAAAACAAATAGATGATGATCAGCGTAGGCGCAACATATTGAAGGACCGTAGCAATACCGACGCCTGAAATGGCAATGGCCTTGAAGTATGAGTACTGAGATAAAGCAATACCTAAAATACCAAATACTAATAATTTCCCTATATCCTTAGGTTCTGTAAAGATAGAGAAAATACGCTTACCATCCCTTATATAAGCAAGTCCTATCGTCAATATACCTGCTATGAGCAAACGCGCTTCTAGTAGCCACTCCACATTGATATGCTTTGCATTTTCAAGGAATTGTACAGATGTGCCTGAAAGCCCCCAAAGTAGGGTACCTAAAATGGCAAGGGCCATACCTTTCCATTGTTTTTCCTCCATATAACCTCCTATCACAACTACTTTCACATTATGTACAATCATAACAAAGAGGCCTCTAAGCCGCAATATCCAGCAAAAAGGCCTCAAACTATGTACGTTTTTCCAGAGCAATTATAATAACAGTAGCAATGATCATGGCCATGCCAATTAGCCCTAATGCACTAAATTGGTTGTCTAACAAAGCCCATCCAAAGAAAGCTGCCGAAATCGGTTCAATAGATGACAAAATGGATCCTGGAACGGCACCTATTCTCTTAACACCTTCTAAATAAGCATTAAAGGATACAATGGTCCCCAAAAAGACAACATTGAAACAGCCAATAATAGTCCATACATCCCACATAGCATACGAATTTGGCTGATGAAATAAAATGGCAGCCACAATACCACTGAGAAGCATACCAAATCCTACAATCGGCAAGGTTCCATATTTATATAGTAAATCTACAGGAGAAACACTATATACAGCGACGCCTACAGCAGATAAGAGGCCCCACACGAGCACTGCCAATGGGAATCGCTCCATAGAAAAGCCATCATTCCCCATCAAACAAATCGTACCTACCAAGGCCAGTATAACGGAAATAATTTCCCCTTTAGAGGGCCTTTTACCATAACGGGCAAGCATATAAATAATAATCATTGATGGCGCCAAGTATTGAAGCACCGTCGCAATACCGGCCCCTGCTAAGGCAATGGATTTAAAGTATGTATATTGGCATAAAGCCATACCAAATACGCCAAAAACGATAAGGCCTGCTGTATCTTTTAAACTACGAAAGACATGGAAGATAGAATTACCATATTTAAACCATGCATAGATAACAGTCAATAATCCTGCTGTAATTAATCGCATGGTGACTAGCCATTCCAAGTTCATATCCCTAAAGTTACTTAAGAACTGTACTGAAGCACCTGATACGCCCCATAAAACAGCTCCTAATAGGGTTAGTAAAACACCTATAATTTCATATCGCTTCATAGGATTAGTCGCCTAAGAGATCTACATGTACTTTTACAACAACCTTGCGAATTTTAATAGGCTTATCATTAACAGCTAATAGTGGTCTATGGATATCAGATGGGAAGAATACTGTATAGTACCCTTCTGGACAGTGGATGTGTCCTTCATCAACAGCTTCGTTTGGGTAGAAATAGCAATCACGATCTGGATAAGACTCCACAGGCTTTACGAGGCCTTTATCTACGAAAAAGCCCATATTTTCTTCTCCATCTACCATGAATTGAATATCTACATAGTTGCGATGAGACTCAGGTTTTGTAGTTTCAAACAATTTTGTTTCTACATCGTCTACATTGGCGTACATCATATCTCCTTCAATGGCATGACGGCCACCTGGCAAGGCTTTCAAATCTGTATTTTTTAAGAAATCTAAAGCTCGTACGATGGCTTTAGGATAACCCATTTTTGTATAATCTGCAGTAATGCTAGAGAAAAACATATGCGATCCTTTCCCGATATATGGAAATAACACCCGATACATAAGCAATTATATTATCTTAATGTTAGCACATATATACATAAAGGACTAGCAATTCTATGATTTCCACTGCATCTATACATACCAATGATTAGGTCTCAATATTCTCCGTTATCGATTAAGCCAATCCTAATCTATTTCAAATATAGTAAAAGCCCTCCATACGCTACATATATGGAGGGCTCGTGTAAAATACTATTCAAATTTATGACTTACGTCAATTGTTATGCTATTAAGTTGTTACGATATGCAATTATCTATTCAGTTGTAGTGATTCTAACTGTATTTGATACAGTACGTGGACATGTTCTTAACTTTATTCTTGAGTCTTACGAGCAGCGATAATTTCTTCCGCTTGCTTATGTGGAACCTCTTCATAAGTATAGAACTGACGGTTAAATACGCCTTGCCCTTGAGTGATAGAGCGCAATGCAGTTACATAGTCGGCCATTTCAGCCAATGGTACTTGTGCTTTAACAACAGAAATACCTGTTCTTTCACTTTGTTCCATGCCTAATACACGACCTCGACGGCTATTCAAATCACCCATGATGTCGCCCATGAAAGCATCTGGTGCAAACACGTTGACTTCATAGATTGGTTCTAATAGGACTGGTTTCGCCTTAGGAATTACATCCTTGATAGCCTGTGACGTAGCTACTTTAAATGCTAACTCTGAGGAGTCTACGCTATGGTAAGATCCATCCAAGAGTGTCACTTGCACGCCAATCATAGGATATCCCGCAATTAAGCCTTTATCTAGGGTTTCTTTGGCACCCTTTTCCACTGCTGGTATGTATTGTTTAGGTACAGCACCACCAAAGATTTTGTCTACAAATGCAAATTCGCTTCCATCGTATAATGGGTCCACTTGAATCTTAACGTGACCATATTGACCATGACCGCCACTTTGTTTCTTATATTTAGACTCGGTTTCAGCGGAGCCTTTAATGGTTTCGCGGTATGGAATATATGGAGTCACAAGTTTAGCTTGTACGCCATATTTACGATCCATTTTGTTGAGGATATGCTCGAGATGAACCTCGCCCATACAATCGATTTGTAGTTGACGGGCCTCAGCATTTTTCACTACTACGCATGTAGGATCTTCTTCTGCTACTTTTAGAACAGCACCAGCTAATTTTTCCTCCTCACCTTTTTTCACAGGTTCTAATGCTACTGTGTATAGAGGTTGAGGGAAACGGATAGCGTCGTATGTCACTTTAAAGTCAGGAGCAGTTAATGTATCGCCAGTCTTAGCATTAGCCAATTTCGGTATCACTACGATATCGCCAGCTTTAGCGGCAGATACAGGGATTTGTTGCTTCCCGATAAGGGTAACCATCTTGCCCCATTTTTCTTCTACACCTTGGTTTACATCATAAAGGCGATCGCCTTCTTTTAGTTCACCAGAGAAGATACGTACAAAGCTTTGTTTGCCTGCGAATGGGTCTAACAATGTTTTAAATACGAATGCAGTTAAAGGTTTATCTACATGTACTACACATTGTTCGCCGGTTTCCGCATCAGTTGCGGTCATCACTTTTTTAGTTGCATCCGGCATGTAACGGATCATACGATCCAATACTTGATCTAGGCCAATACGAGATGTGGCACTGCCACACATGATTGGGCACACACGGCCACTAATCATCCCTTCACGCAAGCCTTGGCGAATTTCCTCTAAGGATAATTCTTCGCCTTCTAAATATTTTTCCAACAATTCATCGCTACCTTCAGCCGCGGCTTCTACGGTCATTTCCCGAATTTCTTGAGCCTTTTCGATAAGGTGAGCTGGTACAGCAATCTCTGTTGGTTGGCCGTCCTTGTAAGTAAACGCAGTCATTTTTGCTACGTCTACGACGCCTTCAAAGTTGGCGCCTTCACCGATAGGAATCTGCAATGGCATAATGCCTTTGCCAAATAATTCCCGCATTCTTTCAATAGTACCGAAGAAATCGGCACCATCAACATCCATTTTATTGATAAATGCCATACGTGGCATTTGTAATTCAACTGCATAATCCCATGCGCGAACTGTGTCAGTTTCTACACCAGATGTGGCGGATAGTACCATCAACATACCATCGCACGCACGCAAAGCGGCACGAACTTCGCCATGGAATTCATTATAGCCTGGAGTATCTACGAAGTTAACCTTGTGGTCATGCCATTCACATGGAGCCATGCCCAATTGGATTGTTACGTTACGTTTAATTTCTTCAGGTTCAAAGTCCATAATATGTTTATTGTCTTGGCCTTTACCTACGAAATCAACCGCACCAGAGGTTAACAACAAAGATTCGACAAGAGCTGTTTTACCCGCACCATCGTGGGAAACAACAGCAACATTTCTAATTTTATCACTACTGTACTCTTTCATCGGAATCGCCTCCTTAATGGCAAATTACGGCTTTTGCTATTACATTTCGACACCCAAATAGAAAAGTCCTCTTTTTCCGAAAAAATTTATCAAAAAAAGAGGACTCTTTATTAATATTAATTTATAAATCAGTATTATCTACCCACTAAAGAGGCACAGCCACTAAGAAGTGCCATGAAAAGTGCCCAAATTATAGCGAAGATTATGGACGTTAAGATGCAAGCAATGAATACTTTCATCTTCGTGAGCATTACTTGTCTTGCCATAAGTTCTAAGGATACCCAAATGGATATAACAAATAATGCTATTGTTCCTACAACATAGATGACACCAGCAAGGGCACTACTATCGGATGCTAGACCTAATATGCCCATTAAAACCAAGACTATCGTATAACCAATACTAAATAATAGTACGCCATACCCTTGTAAATACCAACTAACTTTCATAATGGCTTGTACGTTGTCGGTACCACCCATCTTAGTGATAACCCAGTTATATACATACGAACCGATGGCCACCATCACAAAGGACCAGCCGATACTAATAAGCCATGCAAAGATGAATATAAAGCTAGCACCGATACCGAGTAAATAGGTTAAACCAGTAAATTCATTATGAGGGAGAAAGGGAATTAACATAGTCCCAAATAAAGCCAATATAATATATGGGATAGCCCATAAGAATACAGTGCCCCAGAATCCTTTTTTCAATGTCCCCGATTGTACAACTTGATCAATACCGCCGCTAAAAGGACTCACAAACAACCGCCAAAAATCAGAATACCATTTTGTCTCCATAATACACCTCATGTAATGGGGCCCCATCTATATATAGGTAAAACTACCCCAAAACTTATAATAGAATCAATGAATTAGCTACACAGAGAAAGCTAAAACTCTCCCGTACGCTTGCCGTAGTGTTTGGAGTCACCATTTTGCTTCCACCCAACGGTGTCACCGATGGACATAACGCGGCGCGTTAAGCAGTCTTTACATTTGTCTGCATTATCATCTACACAAGGTTTGTTATCATATAGCAAATACTTTGCCCGATGTTCAGGGATGGTAATGATAGGCATCAAGATATTAGCACCTGCAGCAAGACCTTTTTCACGGCCTAGTTTATCCAAAGCTTGTAATGCTGTTGTGGCCGCAATATTTACGTCTTTTAAGAATAAACGTGTTAACGCAATCATCTTTAGGCCCAATTGAATACGGCGCAATTTACCGGCTTCGTCATCGATGCCCATCGCCAATGCCTCTTGGCCTAGCGGCGTATCATGATGTACCACATATGGTCCCATGCCGATCATGTCGATATCCATATCGCGATAGAATAAGATATCATTTACTAGGTCTTCTTCAGTTTGACCAGGCAAACCAATCATAACACCTGTACCTACTTGGAAGCCTACGCGGCGCAAGCTACGTAAGCATTCAACGCGCGTTTCAAAGGAGTGCAATTCATCTTGAGGATGAATTTTATGGTACAGTTCTTTATTTGTTGTTTCAATGCGTAATAAATAACGACTAGCGCCAGCTTCACGCATGCGGCGGTACGCCTCTTCGCTTTGCTCCCCTACGCACATCGTAATGCCTAGGGAACCGTCGCCGATGGCTTTAATCTCGCGAATAAGATCTACCACATAATCGACAAATATATCATCACTGCGTTCACCAGATTGGAGTGTAATAGATCCATATTCATGGTCATAGGCCCACTGCGCCATCTTGATAATATCTTCTCGATTCATATCAAAGCGTTCCGTCTTGTCATTTTCACGACGGATACCGCAATAATTACAGTTTTTGATGCATCGGTTCGAAAACTCGATGAGTCCTCGATAGTACGCTACAGGCTGTACATATTTCGCCTTTACTTCGTATGCCTTTTTATATATTAACTGCAACTGTTCTTCATCAGTTACAGACATGAGAAATCTTAGCTCATCCTCGGTTAGCCATTCATCGCCAACGAGGTCTTTTCCGAGAATGTCTTGCACTTGCAAACAATCACTTCCTTTCATAACGAACCGTCATCGATTCGCTTGGTATGGTAATGGATTCAATATTTGTAACACAGGTAAATCCATTAATTTCGCGTGGCAAATCCCGCACTTGTTTCACTTGTCGAGTTAAACATTCGTGAGCCATCACACCGCGACTCATTTTTGAGGACGTACTCATTTGTTTAAATGTATCGCCTCGTAATTCCCAAAATTCAACGGTCACTACCTTTGGATGGTTTACCATCTTGGCATATTCTTTAGACGCTAGATTGAGGATCCAATCTTCCTTGTGAAAGTATGCATCCACCGTTTCGCGCCACGTATCGTATAAATTAATACCTACCTTATCGACCATATCTAGTCGATAGTCTCTAACGCCCATCGTAGGCTCTACGACGCCGTACAAGGCAGACATCACAACAAGATGGCTTTCACCAAAGGCCTTAGCCTCATTAGATAGGTTGCCCCAATCCAAATATTTGAAAGCAATACCATCGTAGCTTTCACAAGCTAGGCCTACAGGATGGGATTCAAAATCTTGATAGAAATCAAAGAGAGCTTGGGCCTTGTCATCCTTTAGCTTTAAAGCCTTGCCAAGGGCCATTACATCAAGGGACTGTACATGTTTTACAATCTCTTGCGTGATGTGCGGCTGAAACTGACCGTCTCGAACTGCATGATTGACTGCCCCATCATTCTTCGCAGCATCGATAATTGTTTTTGTCTTACTAGGAGAGAGGACGATTTTCATGAGATAATTCCGCCTTGATAGTTTCCTCTGTCAAATTGTCAATCAATTCTGGATTCCACAACATGAGAGGCACCGCCACAACGTGGCTAGCTTTCAATTCTTTACATAATCTAATGCATTCTTTGAGGTAATCAGAATCTTCGTCTACAAGGTCACATACGATAACAACGTGACGACCTTTAAGGTTTACACCTTCGTAATCGATGCTTTCAGCAGACACAGTAAGCATACCTGTTTCTAGTCGACCTTCGCTCATGTCGTTCAAGCGAGACATCAACACATGCTCGAGCATAGTAGATACAGGTGTCACTACGCGGCCAATGCCGATAAGGGCCTCAGGTTGGGCATGAACAATAACAGTTTTCTTGCGTTTATCTGTTCTAAAATCAACGAGCGCTTTTTCTAAAGCGCCAAAGAATACGAATAATTGCCAAGGATCAAAAGAACCTGTTTGGAACATGTCGATAATAGAGCCATCCTCATCCATATTTAGGCGCGTTAATAATTCCTCTGCAATATCGTTTACTACAACACTGAAATCAGATTGCATTGCATCTTGTACTTTTACTTCGTCTGCCATTAGGTCCTCCTAATTTCTATCTATTACACTGGTGGGGGAATTCTCCCTACAGATTTATGCTATCTTTAATTGTAACATATTTTATAGCCCCCATGGGTATTCTTGGATACGCTTTTTACATAATCAATATACATAACCGAATACAAAAAAGACCGCCAACGCGGTCTTTTTCTCTATCATTATTAGCTTTACACTGTGAGCTAACAATTCGATTGTTTTCTAAGCCTTACTACTAGTCTACTAGCTTCATTCAAATATGAGATTGTGTATTATACACCTACTATAAGCTTATATGTTATGCGCCTACATAGAGTAAGTAGATATTCATAACAGTTACCACAATACCAATGCCCCATAATAGTACATTCGTATATGTATGGTTCGCATATTGCCCCATTACCTTGCGGCTACTAGTCATATAAAGCTGCAAGAAAATTGTGATAGGTAGTTGCAAGCTCAAGAACATTTGAGAGATCAACAAGGCTTGGAACGAATCGGTAACGAATACAATCAAAAGCAATGCTGGAATATAGGTTAATGCCAAGCCTAATCTTGTATGGAAGTCTTTCATATCGTAAGACTCACCAAACATACCGGCAAAGATACTCGCCCCTGCCATACCTGCCGTAGCAGACGATGCAAAGCCAGCAAAGAGCAATGCGATAGCAAAGATAGTGCCTGCTGCAGGTCCAATGAGAGGTCGTAACAACTCCTCAGCCTGTTCAAGCTCCGTTACTTCAATGCCATGAGCAAAGAACACTGCCGCCGCCAATAAGATCATGGCGGAGTTAATCATCCAGCCAATACCCATAGATAATAGAGTGTCTAGAAATTCATAACGCAATTGGCGCTTCATTACAGAAGGATCTTGCGTGTTGAACTGGCGACTTTGGATGATTTCTGAGTGCAAGAACAAATTGTGAGGCATAATAACCGCCCCTAAGATACTCAAAATAACGAGCATCGATTCATTAGGAACCTTAGGGTCTACCCAACCAATACCAGCTGCCGCCCAATCTACATTTACCATATTGACCTCTACGAGGTACGCCAACGCAATGAGGGATACGAATCCTGCAATGATACGCTCTAGCTTCCGATAAGAGTTTGTTATGAGCATAATGGTACAGATAATAGCCGTCAAAACACTACCTATCAAAAGAGGAATGCCAAAAAGCATTTTCAATGCGATGGCTGCACCGATAAACTCGGCCAGTGCGGTCGCTGCCGCTGCAATGCCCGCCGTACTCAATACGAACCTAGACACGTAACGCGGCAAGAATTCATAAGCACATTCGGATAAACATTGGCCTCGTACAATGCCTAAATGGGCCACGTTATGTTGCAATAAAATAAGTATAATCGTAGATAGCGTAACTACCCACAATAGTTCATAACCATAACTAGCACCAGCAGCGAGATTGGCCGCCCAATTGCCAGGGTCGATGAACCCAACCGTTACGATGATGCCAGGTCCTATATATTTAAAGACCTCGCTCACCTGCTGCTTACCGTTTTGGTGGACGGTAAACAGCTGTTTCTTTAAAAAATCAATCATTATAACTCCTTAAATAGGGTTATAGAGTGAAAGTCATCTCCGTTTGCATACGAGCATCGGTTTTAGATTTTGTATCCTTACCACCGGTATAACGGATGCGCACATTATTATTTACTTTAACGCGAGAGTCATCAATTTTGAACTTCTTCATTTTTTCTTTGATTTGTTCATCAGTTAACGCGCGCTCTTCTGGTTTTGCCACTTCGTCATTAGCTGCATCTAAAGCCTCTTGTTGAGATTTAGATACTTGATATGTTTTACCAGATTTTTTTGCCTTTTCAGCACGTTTCTCGTCTAATTTTTGACGGCGCTCTCGGGTAACCTTCTTATCGCGAGCAATACGATAATCCATTACATCACGCATATTTTCTTGGTAAATACGCAATGCATATTGGCGGTCGTTATCGTTCATTTGCTCCCGTTTAGTTACAACTTCATCGATAAGAGGCATGAGTTCATCCTTAGTATAGCTTGTATTGCCATCAAAGACAAAACCATGTGTATCCGTAATAGCACCGTGTTTAATTAGCGTTTGTAATGCCGTATACGTCCAATCATTTGGCGTAATTACACCAGCACTCGCATGATGTTCTACTTTACTAGAACTTCTTACAGTTTCTACATCAGCACTAACACCATCCACCATAGGACGTGCACTTGGAATAGCAATGCTTTCAGCATGAACAAAGCCAACAGAGGCAACAAGACATAATGTGCCGATACCCATAGCGCGACGAAGTAAATTCATGTGACGTGTATATTTCATATTCATAAGAGTCTCCTTAAAATTACATTTTATACAATCTATTATATGAAACCCCTTGTCATACGTCAACTCTATAACCTTACACGCCTGTATACATCAATATTTACAAGACCTTAAACTCATTTGAGTCCTTACACATTAAGGTCCATACCTAGTAAATACTACAATAAACAAAAAGACCTCACATCGCGTGATGTGAGGTCTCAGCATGGCGGAGGATTAGGGATTCGAACCCTAGCGACGGTAACCCGCCCTAACGATTTAGCAAACCGTCCTCTTCAGCCTCTTGAGTAATCCTCCATGCTTTACTGGGTAATCATATCATACCCAATAAGGCATTGTCAATCGTATTATTTCAACATGGATTCGATGAACCAGATTTGTTTTACATAGTATGCAACGTGATCTTCCATCATGCTTACGAGCAAGAAGTCCCCTTCTTCATCGGCAGCTGCACGGATTGCTACAGCTTGATCATTCATGTATTTGAAGTCTTTAAGAAGAATTTCAATTACTTTCGCTTGAGGGATATCTTCTTGACCCAATTCTTCAATTTTAGTCAATTTAGCGTATTCTGCAGAATTAACCAATGGGAATTGACCTTGCATTTTCACGTGTTCTGCTACTGCATCGAAGTATTCAAACGCTTCATCATAGATGGATTCCAAATATTCGTGAATGGATTTGAATTGTGGACCTGTTACGTTGAAATGTAGGTTATGTAATTTTACGTTCCATACGGAAAGATCTGCTAAATATTGGTTTACTTGTTGTAAGTTTTTCATAGTAATTCTCCTTTTTCTTTTAATTCTCAAATATAGTTTATTCAAAAAGCAGAATAAACCCAGTCGGCTTCTATGCCATCAATTCGTTTATCTAATTTGTAATCAGTATTGATTACATGATTTATTTTACCAATAATGATTTTCCTTGTCAATACATTAAATCGATTTTTTTGAATATTTTTATAAAAAAACCTCTAACTACTAGTTCAACTAATAGTTAGAGGTTCTATCCTTCTATATTATATGCGGTTTTATTACACTATATTAAATATAGTATTCTATGTAATCATCAGGAATTTTCTTTTCCTCTGCCTGGCCATTATTAGTACGACGAGGTTTACGGACATACATATTTTCTGGATCTGTTTCAAAGATAACCATATCTTTAGGTATATCGTGTTTGATAACGAGGTTACAACCAATTTTAGTGCGTGCCCCAATAGTAATATCACCTAAGATTTTCGTACCTGTACCGATGAGCACTTCGTCTTCAATGGTCGGATGGCGTTTTACCTTTTTAGAGGACATGCCACCTAACGTCACTTGGTGGAACAAGGTCACATTATCCCCTACGATTGCCGTTTCACCGATAACGACACCCATGCCATGGTCGATAAATAAACCACGACCGATGGTAGCACCTGGATGGATTTCAATGCCGGTTACGTGACGGGAGTGAAGCGCTACGCGACGGGCCAAGGTTGGCCATCCCGCCTTATAAAGGCGATGCGCAAAGAAATGCCAGAACAAGGCTGTAATATGCGGGTATGTCCAAATAACCATCCACACATTTGTTGCTGCCGGGTCAGAATCCATTACGCGCTTAATATTATATTGAATTTTGCCCCATAATTCGCGTAAACCTTGTATCATAGCGACTCCATCTCAAATAACTCTACTCATATATAATATATAGTATACAACATATGTGGTATGTATTCCTATACATAAGATGCTTTATCTATGCGAAATCCGTTACTTTACATATTCATTATTGGCGAAGTCCAAGAGGGATAAATATTTTTCTACCCCATCTGGCGCAATCACCACGATATTCGCCTTTGGTTCTTCACGAGCGATACGCTTTGCCGCAACGATGGCTGCTCCTGAGGAAAGGCCAATAGAAACACCACTTTCACGCATAAAGGTTTGCACTTCGCTAAAAGCCTCTTCATCGCTTACAGTTTGTACACCGTCCATTAAGCTTTGATCAAAGTTTTCAGGAATAAAGCCAGCCCCAATGCCTTGAATTTTGTGAGGGCCGCCCTTACCTTCCGTAATGGCTGGAGAACCTGTTGGCTCTACGGCGATAGCCTTTAGGTTAGGATTATGCTCTTTCAATCGTTTTGCAACACCTGTGAAAGTGCCACCAGTACCGATACCCGCTATGAATACATCTACATTTGGTACTTGTTCTACGATTTCGGCACCAGTTGTACGATAATGCATATCTGGGTTTGCAGGGTTTACGAATTGGCCCAATGTGAAAGCATTTGGGTATTTAACTAAAATTTCATTAGCTCGTTCAAGAGCACCTCTCATACCCGTTTCTTTCGGCGTTAAGATGAGCTGTGCACCATAAGCTTTAATAAGCTCACGGCGTTCTTTACTCATGCTTTCAGGCATAATAATAACAGTTTTAATATGCAAGATGGCGCCCACCATGGCAAGAGCAATACCTGTATTACCGCTTGTAGCTTCAACGATAATGCTATCTTCGTGAAGGCGTCCTTTTTCCTTAGCGTCTTGCAACATGCCAAGTACAGCGCGGTCTTTCACAGAACCGCCTACATTATATTTTTCAAGTTTTACATAGATATTGGTGTTTGGTAATTGATATACCGGAGTTTTACCAATCAGTTTAGTTGTTTGATTTGTGACTATGCTCATCTGATCCTCCTTTTGGCGATAGATGATAAAAATCGTCCTCAGGAACATCCCAAGGACGATATGATTTTCACCTTGTTATTCTCTATACACTGGATATAACCATTTGTGTATTCCCATAAATACACTCATACTCTATCACCTGCATCTATGCATTGTCAAGAGAATGAGAACTGCTTTTAAAACCCTAAAAATACAGGAAATAACTAGGTTTATTTATAAATTTGTCAACGTGTTTACCACCACACCCCAGGTAATAGGCACCACAATGATAGCTAGCGCAAGCCCAATAAAGATGGCTACCCCTAGTATAATGGTAAGCCGCGGAATGATGGCTATAACAGTGCTATTCGCTACATTATACGCTTTGTCTATGTCATAGTGTAGCGCTACATAGCCCCACAAAAATCCTGCTATCAAATATATCGCTACATAAGGATCTAGTATGATATGCGTTGATGTCATCGGTTCAACATGCATTAAACGATTGATGACTGGTGAAAGTAGCACATTAGCGAGTATAGCTATAAGCTTGAACCATATAAGACATATAATATAAGGCCACATAGTTCTCATGGTCATCCGCAACATATAAAGCAGACCAACCATACCTGAACCCAACGTGCCCTTTGTATGTGCCATGTACCGTTCCATCCAAGACGGTTGTTCTTTGCCTTGATGTAGTTGGTCATAGTGAAATGATAAATTCCTTTCACCATGCGCTAAATCGACGAGGCCTAACACTTGTAACAATACTAAAACAAAGACGAAAACAACGCCTATTTGGAAGCTTTCACTAAAGAATAGAGCCATCGGATCAAATGTTAGCTCACTCAAAGACGATAAATTACCATAAACATCATAAAATGCAGCATATATACCATTTGTTATGAGTACATCCACAAGAAACAGGGTCAATATAAAGATAAGATACCCATTCCACCGAGTCCATCTGCTGAGATGTGACAACTGCGTATGCTCCCCTACGATTATGGATGCAGGGTGAATAGACAAGATCACACCGATCATAAAAAACATTATGAACGATGTGCCCATTGTTATATATTCATATACCATATTAACGGTATGCTACGCGCTCAGGCTGCATGTCGTGGAAATGAAGGCGCTCTTTTGCCGTCTTTTCCCACTCTGTACCAGGCTTGCCGTAGTTTGCGTATGGATCGATGGACAAACCACCGCGTGGCGTAAACTTGCCCCATACCTCGATGTACTTTGGATCCATCAACTTGATAAGGTCTTTCATGATGATATTGATGCAATCTTCATGGAAATCCCCATGGTTACGGAAACTAAATAGGTACAATTTTAAAGACTTGGACTCAACCATTTTCTTATGTGGTACATAAGAAATATAGATTGTGGCAAAGTCTGGTTGACCTGTCATAGGACACAAGCTAGTGAACTCAGGACAATTAAACTTAACGAAGTAATCGTTGTCTGGGTGCTTGTTATCAAACGCCTCTAATACCTGTGGTGCATAATCAGTTGGGTAATCGGTCTTGTGACCTAACATCGTTACCCCTTGTAACTCTTTTTCAGATCTGCCGGATGCCATAAAGAACCTCTTTCTATATCTTCTAGAACTCTATAATTAAATATATTGAATAATTCATGTAACACTTAATTATAGCATATAAAAGAATACACTACTTATAGAGATAAACGATTTCAGACTATAGTTAAATGACCAGTTCATCCTATGTCTCTGAATAAACTATCCTATCCCCATACTCTAGTTCAATTATATTGCGCTCACATATAGATTGTACAAAATTAAAATTTATAATAAAATATTCATATACATTTGGTAATGTTAGTTTATTCAGAACGATATAATACCTTATGGAGGTCACTTATGAAATTAAAACAGCTTATTTTATCTAGCATCGCTGTAGGTGCATTAGCTTTCACATTTGGCACGGCACAACCTGCACAAGCGGCTATTGGCATGGAGAATCCAGGTCCAGCTATGAACCTTGAAAAGCCTGCATCTGTTACAACTGCCCATCATATCAATGTAGATGGCAAGGTTGTTGAGCCTATTAATGGTCAGCAAAATGTAATCTATGTAGATGGTCAACCGCTCGTAGCATTGCGCCAAGTATCTGAAGCATTAGGCTATAAAGTAGCATGGGATGAGCCTACTAAAACAGCATTAGTAGACATGAACATTGCTACACTAGCCATCCAACCAGATTCTGCAGAAGTTGTACGTCATGGTAAATTAAAAATCATTAACCTTGATACTACTGAATCCTTCTTGCCTGCAGCTCGCAAGGTAGATGGTACTATCTTTGTAAAACCACAAGTATTCAAATTATTGTTGAACGATGTAAAAGTTACGAAGGATGAAATCTTCATCGCCCCTCAACGCGCACAATTAGCGTCTACTACAAACACAGAGGTATCTCACAAGAATGAACTCAACACATTCTTGCCACCATCTCAAAATGATGTAAAGAAAAAAGAAGGTCCAAAGGCTACGGAAAAACCTCTTATTAAAATTAAGAAATCCTTAGCTAAAGATACTGTAACTACAGACGATCAAGCTCAATCTACAGATAAATCTGAATACCAACGCGCTAACGGATTAGATCGATAAGCGAAGCTAAGAGATTGTTAAACAAGCTCTCAACGCATCGAAAAATTTATACAAATAAAAAGGTCCCATACGGGACCTTTTTATTTGTATAACGTATATAGTTATTCAAAATTAGTTTTACTAAATTTGATGGCTATATTATCTGCCAAAACCATAACGGTTAAGTGCTGTATTACCACTACCATATATAGCCATGATCTTCGCCATGAAATAGTCAGCTACTGCTAGAGAGTATGCTGCAATATCATTGTAATCAGAGTATTTTGGTGCAACATTAGTCACAGTAATGTTTTCAATAGTAGTACTAGCTTTAGGAGTAGTTAATTTATTTGTAGTAGGTGCAGGATCTGTAACAGTTACTGTAGAACCCATGGCTGGATTAACATAACCTGTTGGAGTAGATACTGGTGGACGTTGGGAATCAGTATATTTGTAGCCATAAGAAGCGTCTGCTTGTTGTGGTGCTACTGTAACAGCGCCAAAAGCAAGTACAGCTGCTGCCAAAACGATAGAGAATTGTTTTGATGCTTTCATAAAAAACCTCCAAATAACATAAAAGTATTTTATCAAAAATTATGATAACGGAGATTTATTATAAACTATCTACATAAACGCACAATGAAAGAGAGTTAATATCATTTATATTTCATTTATCACTTTATTTTGATACCTTTGAAAGCATCTTTCACCCCATCCATTTGGCGTTTTACATTATCAAAGGATGCTTTTAAATCCTCAGGAGGCTTAAAGTTATCGAGATCTTTAGACGACTCAGATGCACGTTTGCTATTTTCGCCAGCTTGCTTCATGCCAGCTTTAATCCGATCCATATTCTCATCGATCTCATCGAAGGATTCGTCGTAGATGATAAAATTACTGCCCCCGTGGGACGTAATATTGAGTGGCCCCATTGTAAGCTGACCATTATCGATGCGAAGCGCATCTGTGGAAATGGTCGTAATATTCGTATTCACCTTCACATCACTAAAGGACAGATGCCGCCCCTTATTGTGAAAGTTCCCAGTAATGCTTTGGATCGGTATAAGCATATAGTGGCCTTCTCCAGACCAGAAATTACCCCACACCTCCATATCACGAGGCAAGCCTTCGCTTTTAAAGTTCAAATTAGCCGACACCGGTACAACAAATTCAGGTGTTTTAAGAGCCTCACTACTATCAAGGTCCTTTGCTATCCCTGTAATCGTATAGGCTCTTGTATCTAGATTATATACACCTTTTGCCTCTAATTTGCCACTATATACATTAGCATTAACATTTTCAAAATTTAAAATGCCATCTTGGTACGTCACATCACCCACTACGTTTTCAAAGGTAAGCGCAGGAATACGTAAAATAGGCATCGTTACACGGCCTTTAGCCAACGGTCGATTAAAATCACCAGTTACTCGCGTCAGCAAGGTCATAGCATCGTGAATATCATCGCCAAAACCAAGAGAGGCGGGGTCCACACCTTTCACATCAAACTGTAAATCTAACTGAGGCATGCGATGCTTTAACACATCCTTTAAATCAACGCGACCTTTTAGTGTCATTCCATCACCAATAGCGGTTCCACCAAACTTACCGGTTTCCATATCAATGCGAATAGCGCGCTTACTATCAAGATGGATTTTAGCCTCTACATTCTTCATCACATAGTGACGATTTTTCTGAAAGATTTCTAGCTGATTATTTCTAAGTGTAATGGTAAGGTCCAAATGTTGACCTTCCCAATTAAAATTACGAACCTTTTTAGCCAATTCCTCTTGCCGATCTTGCGTCGTCTTTTTAGGCGGCTTAGGTCGCGGCTCCACCTCATCAAGAGGCTTATTCACATCAGGTGAGGCAGGCACGAAGTCGAGCCGGTTGTTATCATCTAAATCGACTACAATGGTCGCATCATTTAGCTCGATTCCGTTTATGGCAGAAGCCTTAAAGTTACGAGTGACTACGTCCCACATATTAACGCGTATCTTACCACTGGGAACGGTGAGCAATTCACGACCTTCAGGGTCCTTCCACACCAAATCGGTAAAGGATAATGTCCCCCACGGCGTTGCAGTTAAACTCTCTACGGTTACAGAACCACGCATCATCGTTTGTCGCGCCATAACCTCGTTGAAGATAACACCCATCCCACGACTCGCTATTGTAGCCAATACAAAGAAAATAATCGCTCCAATGGCAAGAAAAGCAGCAATGCCTTTTAGGCCTTTCTTATACAATTGTTTATATTTTGTCCAATAGGAACGTATGTAATATTTCATAGCATTATTATATCATGATGCATTTATATTTTTATTTTAATGGGGCCCCAAAACATATCGGCCTGAATATTGAAAGGAGTGTCCCATTAAAATAAAATAGCTCCACTAATCTTTAAGATGTTATGCTTTTGCTTGTTTACCGTATTTTACAAGGCTTTCAGCTTCAATTTCTTCTTGAGTGCGATAGTCTTGAGGAATGTCAGACAAACGAATCCAGCTGCGAACTGCTTCTACTAATACGATAAGGATCATGAGGAACATGGCAGCACTGAATGCTACTAGGATCCATTTACCAGCTGGGATATAGCTGTTAAATACGTTTTCAAAGTCTGCAGCAATAGCAACGATAGCCATTAGGATACATGGAATACCTGTAACCCATGCATAGCGTTTGCGGCCAAGTCGCATAATAACTGTAGTACTTACAGCCAATGTCATAGTACCTAATAATTGGTTAGATACGCCGAATAGAGGCCAAATAATACCGATGTTACCTTGTAGAACTAGGTAGCCCCACAAGATACAAATTAAAGCTGCACAACCATATACGCCAGGAGCCCAATGTTGGTCGTTGAATTTAGGATGGAAATGACCTAATAATTCTTGAAGTAAGTAACGACCTACGCGAGTACCAGCATCGATCAAAGTCATGATGAACAAGGCTTCGAACATGATACAGAAGTGATACCAGTAACCCATCAAGTGATCCATGTTAGGCAATCTGGAGAAGATATGAGCCATACCTACTGCTAAGGATACGGCGCCACCAGGACGGTGCATCAAGTCTTCACCAACCATTGCGGACAACGCTGGCAATTCATGAACTTGAAGTCCTAACGCTTTGAAGGATTCTACTGTGGAGTTAATAGCAAAGTAATCGTCTGGATGCAATGCAGTCGCTGCGATCAACGCCATCATAGCGATGAAGCCTTCTGTTAACATTGCGCCATAACCGATAGGTAAGATTTCTCTTTCATTAGTAAGCATTTTAGGTGTTGTACCAGTTGCAATAACAGTATGGAAACCAGATAACGCACCACATGCAATAGTAATGAAGATGTAAGGGAATACAGAACCTTTCAATACAGGACCGCCACCCCAGATATAAGGAGTAACAGCTGGCATTTGGATTTCAGGCATTACGATGATAATACCGAGAGCCAAGGCGCCAATTGTACCGATTTTAAGGTATGTAGACAAATAATCACGAGGAGCGAGCAATAACCATACTGGCAATGCTGCTGCAAAGAAACCATACACGGCAAGCATAATTTCAATAGTTTGCAAGTCGTATGTGAACCAAGAAGCATATTCGCTAGCTGCGATGTTAGGACCGTAGATAATGCCTACGAAGATTAACGCTACACCAATGATAGTAGCCTCTTGGATTTTACCAGGACGCAACCATTTCAAATAAATACCAATGAAAATTGCAATTGGAATTGTAGCAAATACGGAGAAGAACCCCCATGGGGAGTTATGCAATGCGTTAGCTACTACTACAGCCATACCCGCAAGGGTGATAATCAATAAGAACAATGTAGCAAGCATCGCACCGAAACCAGCTAATTTACTGATTTCTTCGCGCGCAATATCCGCGATTGACTTACCGTCATAGCGAACTGAAGCGAATAAGATAACCATATCATGTACAGCACCAGCCAATACAGAACCGATTAGGATCCATAAGGCACCAGGCAAATACCCGAACTGGGCTGCAATAACAGGACCTACGAGAGGGCCTGCACCTGCAATGGCTGCAAAGTGATGACCAAAGGTTACCCATTTGTTAGTTGGCACGTAATCGTGACCATCGTTGTGAACCATAGCCGGCGTCGGACGATATTGGTCCAAGGTCAACACCTTAGCCGCTATGAAAGCCCCATAAAAGCGGTACGCTAAAATTAGAATACACGCGGAGGCTATAACTAAGTAAATACCATTCATAACCATATAAACACCTCCAATTGTCTTGTGTGACATGGTGTTATATAAAAAAAACTGATAAATCTTTTGCACATCCATGCCACATTGGCTCTCAAAACTTTTAGTACTTACAATAATTATTGTATATCTAAACATAAAAGTGTCAATTATCGATTTCTCATTTTGAATGTACATTATGAGTTAAAAGCATAAATAAAAAGCATTCTCCGTTAATAAGAGAATGCTTTTATCGTTTTATTTTGATAGTAATTATCTATTGTCTTACGACGATGCCTACTTCATGAAGTGCTTTTTTAATATCTTTTATTGTTAATACTTTGTTATGTAGCAACGCATCAGCAAGAGCTCCAGTTACATTTGTCTTTGTAAATAAATCCACAAAATGCTGTATATTTCCAGCACCACCAAAGGCCGTTACAGGCACATCAACAACCTCTGCCAAGGCTTGATATAATTCAATATCAAAGCCAAGACCTGTGCCATGTCTATCGATACTCGTTACCAATAACTCACCTGCACCACGGTCTACCGCTTCTTTCGCCCATTCTAAAGCATTTTTGCATTGTGCCCCCGGATCATCGGATGTGCCATGTCCATAGGCATACCACATTTTCTCAAAAGGATTATATTTTACGTCTAAGCACACAACGATGCCTTGATTGCCAAACTTCTTTGCCCCTTCTGTGATAAGGGATGGATTAGATAGTGCCGCCGTATTGACAGAAACCTTATCGGCACCAGCTTTCATAAGCTGCGTCATATCCTCCACAGAAGCAATGCCACCACCTACAGTTAATGGCATGAATACCTTATCCGATGCATTAAGTACTATATCAGTAAAGGTTTTACGGCCTTCTGTTGTAGCCGTTATATCTAATAATACAAGTTCGTCCGCCCCTTGTATCTCATAACGTTCCGCACATTCAACAGGATCGCCGGCATCAACCATATCGCGGAATTGCACACCATTCTGGACACGACCATTTGCCACACTAAGGCAAGGAATAATACGTTTCGCTAACATAGAATGACCCTCCTATTGTTTCGCCGCTGCATAGGCTTCCGTAATATTTCCAAATGCACGTAATAGATTTAAACCTACTACACCACTTTTTTCAGGATGGAATTGCATTCCATACACTCTACCGCGCTCTACAACGCCAGGTACATCGATACCATAGTTTGCAGTGGATGTAATAAATTCAGGGTCTGTATCTACATAATAGGAATGAACGAAATAGGTATATTGATTGTCTACATTGCTGAAAGCACTGTCTGGATGGTGCACTGTATTTTTGTTCCACCCCATGTGAGGTACACTGAGGCCAAGGTCACGAGGGATTTCTTTTACCTTGCCCGGAATAAGTCCTAAGCCTAGTGTTGGACCATATTCTTCGGACTCTTCAAATAATAGCTGCATACCCAAGCAAATACCTAATAATGGTATTTCTCGTTTTACCACTTCATGAATGACATCGACGAGACCACGTTCCTTAAGAACTGCTACTGCCGACGCATAGGCGCCTACACCTGGCAAGAGAACGCCATCGGCATTTAGTATAACCTCAGGATCTGCTGTTAGCACCGCATCAAGTCCGATGTAGGCCAACGCTTTCTGGACATTAAATGTATTGCCCGCATCATAATCTATAATGGCAATCATAATATACTCCTTTCAACAGCCTTAATGAGCCCCAGTCATTACTAGGGCTCGTCGTTCACGTCGTTTTCGTTATATATATTCTCTAAACAGAATACAAACTCCTGCCATTCAATTGGGTAAAAGCTAAACTCCATTCTATAGAATGAAAGTTGATATCATAAGGCGCAAATTATTAGTATATATGATATATCCCATATTGATTAATTCATGAATTGTTTTAATATACCGCGCATAACAGCTCCATCTTGAGCCATTGGAATAGTAAGTCTCAACCAACCGTCTCGTTGTCCACGGCGCACTTGATAGCCTTCTTTTAGCCATGCATCAGCCAAGCCTTCTGCATCGGATACAGCAAAGAAAATAAAGTTCGCTTCACTCTTGTAGTAGTGAATACCTAATTCATCAAACAAGCTTTCCCATTTAGCCCGCTCTTCTGCATTTTGAGATATTATTCTTGTTAAGAATGCTTGATCATCAAAGGCTGCTTCTGCTGCTACTTGGGATAAAGTATTAAGATTATATGGCAAGCGGATAGTTTGCATATAGTTCGCAAGCTCTAAAGGCGTCATCATATAGCCTACACGGTAATTAGCAAGGCCATACGCCTTAGAGAAGGTACGCATAATAGCTACATTTGGGAACTCATCTAGTAATGCACGTGCTGTAGGAACATCTACGGATGTAACGAAGTCAATATAGGCCTCATCGATGATAACTAATGTTTCTTTTGGTACTTTTGCAATAAAGTTACGGATATCTTCAACAGTCTCATAGGTACCTGTAGGGTTATTAGGATTACAAATCCATACGAGGCGTGTTGTGTCATCTACAGCTTTTAACAGTGCGGCGAAATCATAGTGACCTGTTTCAAAATCCGCCTCAACTTCACGAATTTCTGCACCCTCAACGAGACCATTTAAAGCATACTCGGAGAAGGCTGGCACGCTTACCACGATAGAGTCACCAGCGCTGATCAAGGTTTTATTGACCATGGCAATAACCTCATCAAGGCCTACACCGATAACGAGTTGCTCTGGTTGTACCTTCCAATACGCAGCCAATTTCATACGCAAATCAGTAGCGTTACCATCAGGATAATAGTTAGCATCATTATGTGTTACATAGCTAAGAATAGCCTCACGCACTAATGGAGATGTACCATATGGGTTTTCGTTGGCTGACAAGCGCACTAATCGGTCTACCCCAAGGCGTTCCTTTACCGCTGTAGCAGGCTCCTCTGGTATATAGGGTTTCAATGTGCGAATTATCTCTTTCATAGGCTATCCTTTCTAACTATTTTCTTAATGAAGTATATTATAAATTCGTAATTTCTGGGCGATCTGTAGTCTTACTCACTACCCCTTCACGGCTCGCAAGTTCTGCCTCAATGGCTTCGTAAGGAATATTTTTCTCTGCTAATAATACGAGCAAGTGATACAACACATCTGCGGTTTCGTAAATCAACTCTTGAGGGTCTTCGTTCTTTGCAGCGATGACAACCTCTGTAGCCTCTTCGCCTACCTTTTTCAAGATTTTATCGAGACCTTTATCAAATAAGTAATTCGTATAAGAACCTTCCTTAGGTTTCGCTTTGCGGTTCTTAATAATTTCGTATAATTCGTTCAATGTTTGTTGTGCCATAACTAACTCCAATCTACATCATTAAAGAAACAGCTTGTGCGCCCCGTGTGACACGCAGGGCCTTCTGGCTTAACTTGAATGAGCAATGTATCCCCATCACAATCGAGGGCCATACTCACCACATGTTGCACATTGCCACTCGTACCGCCCTTGTGCCATAGCTCTTGGCGAGAACGAGACCAAAACCACGTTTCCTTTGTTTCTAGTGTTTTGTGAAAGCTTTCTTCGTTCATCCACGCCACCATGAGCACATCTTTTGTATCTGCATCTTGCACAACCGTTGGCAATAAGCCGTTTCCCTTTTCAAAATCCGGTTTCATATTGTAATCCTTTAATACAAGTAATCTTTTCAAAATTCAATGTTTTGTTTAGTACCTTTACCATAGTGGAGGTATTTAATTCGTTTACCATACTCTAATTATGTAAATTACTTTTATCGTACAGTAATTCCTCGAGCTCGTAATTCGTTTTTAAGATCAGAAATTTTAATTTCTCCAAAGTGGAAGATAGATGCTGCCAATGCACCGGTAACACCGGTTTGTTCAAAGAGTTCTATAAAGTCTTGAACCTTGCCGGCCCCGCCAGATGCGATGATAGGTACATCTACTACGGCTTCAATGGCTTTATATAGTTTGATATCAAAGCCAGATTTAGTGCCGTCCTTGTCCATGCTCGTTACGAGCAATTCCCCTGCTCCACGAGACACAGCTTCCTTAGCCCAATCGAGGGCTTTCCATTCGGTGCGCTTACGACCACCATGCGTATAAGCGTACCATTCGCCAGTCTCTTCGTCTGTTTTTACATCGATAGCCACTACCATACATTGGTTACCAAACTTTTGAGCCCCTTCGGTGATGAGTTCAGGATTTGCAAGGGCTGCAGAATTCAAAGATACCTTATCTGCGCCAGCTTTCAACAAAGCCGTCATATTATCAACGCTCTTAATACCACCACCAACGGTGAGCGGCATAAAGACCTGGGAAGAAATCTCTTGCACCACGTCGCGCATAGTAGTCCGTGCATCGACAGTAGCCGTAATATCTAAGAATACTAATTCGTCAGCCTGTTGCTGTTCATAGGAAGCCGCAATATCTACGGGGCTGCCGACATCTACGAGGTTAACAAAGTTAACTCCTTTTTTAACGCGCCCATCATCCACATCAAGGCATGGAATAATCCGTTTCGCTAACATAATTCTACTCCCCACTAAATGTTATCAATCTATTTCATCGGTCATGCTAAACAACACATGTTGTAAATACTACAGGAATAGCATCAGCAATATAATTATCGTTGATTGTACCCGGCAATTTCCTCTAATGTAATCGTTCCTTCATACAAAGCCTTACCAACGATGCTATCCATAACACCTTTGGCTTCAAGGGATTTAATATCTTCTAAATTACGAACGCCCCCAGACGCAACGATGCGTGCTGTAGGGAATGCTTTTTGCAAATTGCCAAGCAAATCCTCGTTAGCACCTTGCATGGTACCATCGCGGTCCACATCAGTAACAATAAAGTACTTTGCGCCGCCTTCAACCATAGCGCCGATTAAATCGGTCATAGGCACATCGGATTGATCAAGCCAACCTTCAGCAGCGACCTTGCCATTTTTGCCGTCTACACCGATGACGATGCGCTCTGCACCGTATTCTGCAATCACTTGTTTGGTAAGCTCTGGATTTTTGAGAGCCACAGAGCCTAGAATAACCCGATCTACGCCTAAGCCTAAATAGAGGTCAACCGCCGCTTTATCGCGAATACCGCCACCGATTTCAAGGATGCCTGTGAAAGCTTCACGCACTGCTTTTACAATGTCTACGTTAACAGGTTTGCCCGCCTTAGCACCGTCTAAATCGACGAGGTGGAGTGCGCCTACCTTGGCATCTTCATATTGTTTTGCTTGGTCCACTGGATTAGGATTGATCACCGTTTCCTGCGCGAAGTCACCTTTATAGAGGCGAACGCTGCGACCATCTTGTAAATCTATAGCTGGAAAAATCATAGGTTCTCCTTTATTCAATGACTATATTAAATAACGCCCTTTGTAGAATTTACCCCTTGAATATCTGGGTTAATCGTAACGGCCTTGCGCAAAGCACGGCCTGTAGCCTTAAACATGCTTTCAATGATGTGGTGTGTATTGCGACCATATAAATTGCGAACATGTAAATTCATAGCAGCGCTCATGGCTAGTGCTTGGAAGAAATCCTCTACAAGCTCTGTTTCAAAGTTACCACCTAAAACCGGAGTGCTCCATTCGCCTTGGAACACGAGGTACGGACGGCCACTCAAGTCGATCACAACTTGCGTCAAAGCTTCGTCCATAGGAACCCACGCATCACCGTAACGCTCGATACCAGCCTTATCGCCTAAGGCTTTCACCAGTGCCTGACCTAAGGCCAATCCGATATCCTCCACAGTGTGGTGAGCATCTACGTATGTATCGCCCTTTGCCTCTACTACGAGACCAAAGCGCCCATGTTTCGCGAGTAGCGTCAACATGTGGTCCAAAAAGCCAATTCCTGTGGAGATGGAGCTCGTTTGCGCCCCATCAAGGGTAAGTTCTACTTTAATATCTGTTTCTTGAGTGGTGCGTTGCACCGTACCTGTGCGTATCATAACGACCTCTATACCTCAAATCTATTTCTCAAAACGTACTTCGATGGCGCGAGCATGTGCCTCAAGACCTTCTGTACGAGCTAATGTAGTAATGTGTGTTGCTACTTCTTCTAATCGTTCTTTTGTGAATTGTGTAAAGGATGTACGTTTTACGAAATCATATACACCAAGTGGAGATGAGAAGCGTGCTGTACCGCTTGTAGGTAATACGTGATTTGTACCGCCTACGTAGTCGCCCAATGGCTCAGATGCATAAGCGCCAAGGAATACGGAGCCTGCATTTTGAACGAGGCTCATGTAGCCCATTGGATCTGGCAATTGGATTTCCAAATGCTCAGGTGCTACTTCGTTCATGACCGTAAACATGTCTTCAACGCTATCCATAACAGCAATATAACTGTTATTTTCAATAGCTGGACGAGCGATGCTTTCACGAGGTAACAATTTTAATTGGCGTTCTACCTCATCAGATACGGCATTTGCTAGGCTTTCACTAGTAGTAACCATGATAGCACGCGCCCGAGGATCATGTTCCGCTTGGGACAAAAGATCTGCTGCAAGGTGTACTGGATTAGCACTATCGTCAGCGATAACACCGATTTCACTAGGACCTGCAATCATATCGATGTCAACTTGGCCGAACACTTGGCGTTTTGCTGTAGCAACGTAAATGTTGCCAGGGCCTACGATTTTATCAACCTTTGGAATGCTTTCCGTACCATACGCAAGAGCCGCTACACCTTGAGCACCGCCAACTTGGTATACTGCATCAACACCAGCAAGTTTTGCAGCGCTCAATACAGCAGGATTGATACCATCCTTTTGAGGAGGTGTAACCATAACGATTTCTTTAACACCTGCAATTTTAGCTGGCAACGCAGTCATGATAATAGTAGAAGGGTAAGCCGCTGTGCCGCCAGGAACATAAAGGCCAACGCGAGCCAATGGAATAACCTTTTGTCCACGGATGATGCCCGGTGTATCCATGTCTACAAAGCCTTGCTCAATTTCACGGCTGTGGAACTCTGTAATATTAGCCTTTGCCTTTAATAAAGCAGCTTTCAAATCATCAGATAAGGACTCATAAGCAGCGTCGATTTCCTCTTGAGGCACCTTGAAGTCTTCGATGGATACGCCATCAAATTTTTCAGAGTATGCCTTTAAAGCCGCATCACCATTGGTGCGCACATCGTCGATGATATCGTATACGCACCGTTCAATTTCCATGTCTGTAGTTTGTTGAGTGTAATTTCGTACGATACCAAGCATCGTATCTAATGATTCCTTATAAATTTTCATGTCTTATCCTTCTTCCTATATATGCTATTCGCACTATTAGTTCTATCTCTTATTTATTAATGGCTTCTGAAAGCTGATCTATAAGTTTAAAAATAGTATTTCTCTTTTGTTTTAACGCTAATGGATTAGCTACTAAACGAGTGGAAATCTTTTGTAACCAATCGAAGATTTCTAAGTTATTTTCCCGCAAGGTTGTACCAGTTTCTGTAATATCGACGATGGCATCAGCGAGCCCTACTAACGGAGCCAATTCAACGGAGCCTTCAATTTTGATGATTTCCACATCTTGGGCACCAAAGTACTGTTTTGTAATGGTTGGGTACTTTGTACCGATACGTTGACGACGACCTTCTTTAGGATCATACCCTGCCAAAGAGGCCAAAATAAATTGGCATTTACCAGTTTGTAAATCTAGCATTTCATAGCTTGTATCGTCTTGTTCGTCTAGTACATCACTACCAACGATACCAAGGTCAACAACACCGTTTTTTAAGTAAGTCGTTACATCTGGGCCTTTAGCGAGGATAACCTCAATAGCATCGCCCAACGGAATGATAAGCTTACGCGCCTTGTTACGCAATGGCTCACAGTCTACGCCACAGGACTCCAAGAGAGGAATAAAATCTTTCTCTACGCGGCCCTTTGTAAGAGCGATACGCAATTTACCATTATCTTGATTGTTGCTTTCACCATTCAAGGTTACATCGGTCAAGACGTCGATGTTGAAAGCCATCCCCACCGCAGGCATCGGTGTACCATCAAAGCTAGATAGCAAGCCGTCATAACGACCGCCGCTGACGATGTATTGGGACACACCGTCCACATAGCCTCTAAATGTGAGGCCTGTGTAATAGGATTGAAGAGGCTCAGTAGACACATCAATGCGAACCTGTTGACCTGTTTGAGCCACTTGGTTGGCCATGTCTACGAGATTATCTAAAATGCGTTGCGCCCCGGCTGGCAGGATAATTTGGTTGAGCTCATCCTTAATATCTCGGACCGTGCCGAACAAGCGTGGCCATACAGTTAAGAATGGATATAACGCACTATTTTTAAAATCGGAAATCAACTCGTTATAGCGTGGCAAGTATTTAGTAAACAAAGCTTCTAAGAGCTCAGTTTTTTCTTCATCACTAAGACCAAGAGCATCGGTAATAGCTCGAGAGAAACGAGCGTCTCCAATTTCTAATAGTAAATTATTGCCCAGCTTCGTTTCGTTTACCTCTTTGATAATAGCGAAACACTCTTGCTCGGCTCCAATGCCTTCATAGCCTACCATCTCGATGCCGCCTTGCGTAACTTGGTTCACATCGCCACGGTGCTTTTTATTTTTCATAAATACATCGCCCAAGTAATAGAACGTGCGAGGCAATTCAATATTGGTAGTCGCCAAGAAACGACCGATTGGCATAGTCAAATCAGGACGAATTACGACGGACTCATCAGAACTATCCATGAACTCGTACATATGCTGACCGCGCCCCATTGCATAGCCATTAAATACATCCTTGTACTCCACAAGAGGCGTAGAGATCTTAGTGTACTGACGGCTGCGACATAGACCAAGCACATATTGGCTCACATCATCCTTGCGCTCCGCTACGGCCCCTATATCATCACGGAACCCCGTAGGTAATTGCTGCTGTTCCATCGTAAACATCCTTTCTATCATTTGATCTATATCATTTCTCATGTTTTTGAATGCTATATGTCATCTGTATTAACCACTTAAGTTATATGACGGTTTAAGTCATCTAGCTATTCAGTTTGTTATGAGAAAAAATTTACCTATATCGATACTTTTCTATTTTATCGCTTTACTTTGTTAAAGTATGAAATTATAATATAACGGTTCTATAGAATTGTCAATAGAACCGTTAGTATTACTCAAATTTAATTATGGGTCATTATAGGTAATAAACCTAGTTGTTGAAGTATTTATACCGTTTATTTTATCATATTAACACAGTTTAAAGTATAGCATAAAGAATTTCCCTGTTAATAAAGTGTAGTTTTCCTTATTAATAACTAAAGGGGCACCTCCTTCGAGATGCCCCTTTGCTATGGTTTCTTAAAGAATTCCATATCATTAGTCTAATATAGTAAAACAATATATATTTTCTATTTAAAAAAGGACTTTTCTAAACGCATAAGTAAACACGATAATCCCCCATAATGCAGAAAACGCTGCAATAAGGCCCTCTTTAAAATATATACTATCTCTTTTTTGACAAAATCCCGTGAGTATTGTAAAAAAGAAGAAAATCAACCAAATACTGCCATAATCTACTATAAATTTATAATCTTTATCCATTAAAAATTTAAGATTTAATACCACTAAACTTATAATAGAGATTATAGATAAATACTTTGTTAGGCTACCAAAAATTCTATGTTTTTTCATATATTCATATTTTTCATCAAATGAACATTTACGGATCTCAATTTTATATAACCCTATAGATAATGATATAGATATAAAAACAAAAAAATATCCTAATATTCCAAGTTTACTCATTTTCTCCCCGTTTTCCAGAGTTTATACTCTTCTCTTAACTTATCTTTCTCAAGCTCTGCATTAAAGCTATATATTGTATTTCCCACTACAAAACCTGTACCAACAAAAGCAGCAGCAACAGGTGTACCTACCACTCCCGTACCAAGTGTAGCAGCAGAACCACTCGCGCCAATAGCTAGTGATGTTTTATCCAATTCATCGGCCTTTTCAATCAAATCAGGGCGACCTTCAAACTCAATTCTATTTTGATTCATATTAATTGCAGTAAACGCAGCATCTCCAGCCAACCCACCGACTTCCATTGCTACAGCTTTGCTTGCACTTTTTCCTAAAATTGTTCCTAATTTTAGCGCTTTATCTGTCGATATAACTTTATTAGTCAACCTCTCCCCCTCATGATGTAATCCTCCGCCAACTAACCAAGTACTAGATACTCCACCAGTTACAGCAATAGCACGATTAACATCTTTTTTAGAAACATCAGTAGGATTATTAATTTCACTCATCGAAACATTATATGCTTGCGTAGCTTCACTTTCACCACCAACTACTTGTTCTGTCTCAATAGGTGGTGTATAAGGTTCTGTATACTGGTCTTCATTTCGAGTTCTATTACGTTCTAAGGCTGCTTGAACTGTTTCGTTAATTTCAGCTTGATATGCATCTTGATCTTTATGGGCCTGTTCAACTTCCTCTTTGCTATAATAGCCTTCATTCCCCCCTAATATATCAGCACGCTCATTAATCGTTAAGGTATTATCTACTGGTCTATCAGCAAACTGGTAACTTGGACCATCGCCCTTAGTTTCTACCAATCTACGCTTCATAAACTGTATTGGATCATCCATAAACTCAGAAAGTTCAAAACCTTGATTATACTTGGCGCTCATACGTGCTACATAAGCGCCAGATTGTCCATTTTGACCTAAGCTCTTATTCGTAGCATACCCCAAAATATATGCTATTTGCTGTAATCTCTCTGGATTTACATATTGCTTACCGTCTGGACCTGTTATTGTTCCAGCCCATTTTTTTAATTCTGGCATCATCGCCTCAGTTATTCCACCTATGTAAGCGCCTTCTGCATAGTTAGAACCACCTAAAGAAGCCGTAGCGCCTCCAAATAATGTATGTAATGCCACCTTACGAGGGTCCCCATCATTCCAGCCTTCATGTTTTGCAATTTGGTGAATAGCCTCATTAGCATTAATACTGAACAGATTAGCCAGTTCTTGTTTCTCTTCAATAGATTTACGATCAAAGATTGCATGTAATGTATTTAGGGAATGTTCTATATCAGTATTAATTCTTTTCACATCTACCATTCGACCATTCTCTTTAATTATACCTTCACTGATTGTACTTTGGGTAGTAGAACTAGACTTATCATGTGCACCAAGCCCCCCTGTTGGTGTCGCACCAAGCTCTTTATATATCTTATCTAAATCATGTTTACTTTTTGATTTAATATCACCAAATCTATTATATTGTACTCCATTTTCCGAAACTGAATATTCAGCCTCATTGGTAATATCCTCCATAATAAGATTTTTTGTAGATACTGTATTTTTATTCTTTGCAGCTTTGCTTGAAATAATGGCACCTTTAAGTTTAGTTTTATTACCAGTATTAATAATATAACCATCATCTCCAGCATGAATACCTGCCTGTTTTGTAACACTTTTCCATTTACTATCAATCCTTCCAACACTACCGCCGATACTCCCCATGATGTCTTTAAACGTTGGTTTAGAGGACACAGAAAAGCCTGCAGATTTACTATGTTCTTTAAAGTTATCTACATCTTGTAAGCTTTGAATATGTAAATCACGGCCTGTATCTACTTCTACCTTTTTACCAGATACAGTAGAACCAATAATATTTGTGTCACGTTTTGCTTTAAGTTGTGCTAATTCAGCTGCTTTAATCTTTGTTGGAATATAACCTTCTTGATGGGTAGCTCCATTTTGACGAGCCATATAACCACTAGCATTAATATCGAGGAGGCCACCACCAGTTAAGCTAATACCTGCCCCAACACTCCATCCAGAGCTTTTATAGGTGTTATTAACATCTACAGTATTCTTACCAGCCTCAAGATTAATATCACTAGCGCTATCTAATACTAATTTTTTGGCCTCAACTGTTTCACCAGTTAAACCAATACCAGTTTTCTGAGCATCACGAGCCTTGATATATACATTACCATCACTAACAAGAGTGCCACCTTGATATGTATTTATATCTACTACTTGCCCTTGTTTTCTAGAAGTGCTACCAATGCTTACAGATAAGTTAATAGCATCATCAATATTTTTAGCTCCTCGTTTAGCTTTACCGTCTACTTTATCAACTTTACCTGTTACGGCATCGCGTATTTTTTCTCCATGTAAAGCTGCATCTACTGCTTCATATCCATCTTGCAATTGTTTACGAGCTTCATTGAGTTCAAGTGCAGCCAACCGTTTGTCATCACGACCACCTGCTTGTTTTATAGTGCGCGTAGTATTTGTAAGTGTATTAGCTACTGCACCACCTAAGGACACGGTAAGACCAGTTTTTTTGTAGCGTTCATCATGTGTCATGTGGTTATGATCCACGTTACCATCTAATGTAACAGCAGAGCCGTCTAACACAGCACCTTCTTTAGCAACAATATCTGCGCTTGTAAGATGAACTATATCATTAGCCTTGATATTTACAGTCCCTTTCGTACTAGCAATTGTATTTCGTACAGTAGCCTCTTCATGGTTTGCTTCATCAATATTGTGTTTTTCTTTACCAATAGAGAAACCTATACCGGCACCGCCCAAAAAACCAGATTTTTTATGACGATAAACACTAGAGCCATCCGTAGTAGATTTGTCAGCGCCCAATTCTACCTTACCACCAGCGGTAACAGATACGGTATTCTCGCCCAAAACTTGAGCAGATTGACCCGTTACATCTTGAGCACTAGTAATAGTTACAGTTTTACCACTTACCGTAGAACCAGTTACAGATGTAGCAGTTACATCATCCACCGCATTGGTGCTTTCACGTTTTACTAAACTTTTCTTTTTATCTAGGTACACATGATTAACTGTACTATTAGCTTTTGCAGTATTTAATGCAACCGTATTACCAGATACTTTCACTGTATCTGCTGCTAACACTTGACTACCTTCCAATTGTACTGCATCAGAGGCTACAACAGAAACGTTCTTACCTTCAATGCTACTACCAACCGATGATTGTGCTTTCACAAGATCATGAGACTGAGTCGTTTGAGAGTGTCCACCACCAGATTTACCTTTATCAAAACGATGTTCTTCAAGCTCATGTGTAGCATTCATTGCTTTCATCGTTACATTGCGACCTGCCGTAACAGTTGTATTCACATCAGAGGAGACAATACCTGCCTCCATAGATACATCTCGGCCTGCTACTACTGTTGTTTGACCAGCACCACCAATACGGCCTTGATCTACACCAGTAATCGTTTCACGACGGTTGTTGCTACTGTTCCACTCAACCTTGCTATTACCGGCCTCATACTGTACGCCTTTATTAATTACATCTCGACCCGCGCTAACTTTTGTGGAACCAGCTGCATTAATTTGTGTAATGCTGCCACCTTCATTAATAACGTCTTTCTTAGCATACACAGAGACTGTATCATTGCCTATAATAGTGCCTTGTGTATTACGAACTTCGTCATTTGCTGTAACCGTAGCCGTGTTACCTTTAATAAGACCATTATCATTGTGAATGGAATTACCAGTAAGAATCACATCCTTATCCGCTACAATGCTCCCGCTATTATGCATAGTATCAACAGATAGGTTAATAGATTGGGCTTGTAAATTAGCACCACCTTCTACTCGTTTTGTGTTTGGTGCTAAATATAAAGTAGGTACTAGCACAGTTTCAGTTTTGCCATTTGGTAATACAACAGACTTACTAACTAGGAGCACTACATCCTCTTTAAGATTCTTTTGCTCAGCCTCTGTTAAACCTCTACCTAATACAATAGATTGAGATTTAGTTACACTAATCCCTGCATCCATCAATTGGCGATATTGTTCTTCTGCTGAAAGACCAGATTGTAGTCTACTTTTACCGGTTTGACGCATAATCTCTTGCATAACGAGTTGCTGCTCATAGTAGCCATCACCCAAACGTTTTTGTATATTCATAGGGTCTAATTTAAGACGAGATAATACGTAATCAGAAGATAAGAAGTTGCGACGATTTGTAAAGTTTGGATCAGTTTCAATCACATAGGTAGTATTAGGATTCGTCGATAACTGACTCATACTATTTAATAAAGATGCATCTACTGTAGCATCACTTTTACTATTTTCTACATGACCGCCATATACGGCAACAGGTACATCTTTAGGATTCACCTTAGTATTCTTATATTCTGCTTCACGAATATTGGTAGTATCCCACCCGTTTTTATGATGACGGCTATAACTTGTAGCTGTACCCTCTTCAGTTATATATTCATTACCTTTAGGATTGCTTTGCTCATAATGACCTACAGTACCAGTTATATCTCCAACAGCACTAATTTGACTAGCCTCATTCACCATATGATCTACATCCACATGTAAATTACCGCCAGAAATAATTCGTCCAGGATTAGATGTATCTACTACATCTTCCTCACGTGTACGATCATATTCATATTTAGTCCAACTATCATGATGTTTACCATTTATGGAAAGTTGTAGATTCTCAGAAGAGTGTACAACTACTTTATCTTTTGGAATTTCATCATCATGTCCATAAATTCGTTCCTCAGACAATTGATAACGCTTAATACTACCGGATGGAGCTACTTCGTTTTTGATATGCTCTTTACCCTCTACCGCTACACGCTTAAGGGTAATACCACCATTTTTATTATCTACAGATTTCGCAAGTAAAGCTCCACCTTGACCAAACTCAATGGTAGATGCAGTATTTACTACAGAATCTATTTTACCGGATACTGTACCTTTCTCATCCATCGTTTTACCAAGCTGTAATTTACCTTCTGCTTTGATTACACTACCATCTGTATTAACAATAGATTTTGTTGCTATAGACAAATCTTTTTGAGCAATCATAACAGGTGCTTCTTTAGTCGTAGCATTACCAGTTTGTATTATAGAGTCAGTAGTAATCTTTGCTGTATCTACATAAAGTTTACCCTTATTCATCTGCTCTAGACTTTGGGTTGTAATATTGGCATCTGTAGCAGCTATCGTACCTGTATTTTGCAACTTACCAGTACTATCTATGGTGAGTTTGTTTTGTGCAGACAATACGCCTTGGTTATTAACCCCAAAGCCTTCGTTGGTACCCACCAAGTACATACTATTAGCATACATCCCACCAATAGCAGCTACATCAAGGCCGACTTGACTCGATTCACCAGTTTTGTGAGTATTTGTAACTTTACCAGTAGCATCTACGGAAATATCATTCTTACCCGTTACAACTTGAGCATCTTGGGCCCAAACTTTACCATTGAGCTTTACAGCCTCAGCAAGCATATCTGTACGTGCTGTTTTAGAGGCATTAAGACCTTTTTCACCAACTGTAATAACACCTTTTTGTACATTATAGCCTGTAACACTACCATTATTAATTATTGGATTACCTGTTGTGAGTGTAGCGCTACTTGCATTAATAAATGTGCCATTATTAACAGAAATACCATTAGGGTTGGCAACGATAACATGTGCCTTATTACCGGCTACTTCAAGAGCACCATTCATAGAAGTAGAGCCTGTACCCGTTACTTCATTTAAAATTGTATTAGCCGTTGGACCTACTAAATTAGGGTTCCCCATAATATAGCCTGCAAGCTCTGTATTTACAGGTCGATTCGCATTATTTAATATAAGCCCCTTTTCGTCTACATTGAATGCATTATATTGGTTATGTGATAACCCTTTATCATTAGGTGTATTAATATTAACGACAGTCATGCCATTTCTAGCTTCTTCTATTTTTGGTCCTAATTTACCTTGATCAGGTACAACAGGATTAGCAAGGGCCATAGGAATCCATGGTGCAGAGTTAGTCGCTAACAATGCAGCAAAGATAGCCATTGCCGTATGCTTTCTTATATTCATATTACTCTCCTTTTCTAGTACATACCATTCACCATGTAACGGTATAGCTGCACTAGATTACAACACTTAAAACTGATAACTACCTCTAAAGGCCCACACACGCGTATCTGTATCAAACCCTTCTGGCTTTTTAATAGGGGTTCCCAGTGATACATCGTAATTTACAGCATCACCAACTGTTCCGCGAACCCCGACTACGCCACCAACCAAGGTATTACCTACTTGCGTTTCTGTAGATGGGCCCCATACATGTCCAATATCTACACCTACATAAGGGGTGACTTGTTGCTTTCTAAATGGTAATGCCCATTCATTTTGTACGTAATAGCCAGAATCTCCTCTTAAGGTTTCTTCTCCACTAAAGCCTCGTACAGAATAACGACCACCAATACTAAATTGTTCGGTACCAAATAAGCGTTGGTCTGTAAACTGGCTTCTAAAACGCATCGTATACATACCTTGCTTATGACCCATACGAACACCCGTTTGAACTTGACCTTCTACGCCTGCCATTTTATATAGTGTAGTAGGATTATCTGACAAGCCTTCCCAACTCCGTACTTGAGCACCCAATCCATTAATACCTTGTCGATAGAATAGATAAACATCGGATACAGTATTCCCACTATATTGACGATGAGATAAACCCACCTCGACAGCGGTTGTATGTTGCTCTTGTACACCAAGCTCTACATCATCTAAATAATTGTGACGCTCCTTATGAATGACTTTAGCTACAGCCGAAGTCTTAGAGCGACTTGTTCTATTTAATACTTGCTCTACTGCAAATTCTGTACCTTGCGTAGTGCCAGAAGAACGAAACGCATTTGGCATGAATACCAATTGATTATAGCTATATTTGTACGTTGAAATACGATACGTACGATTTCCGTCAGGAACAGAATAGCTAACCGCATATTGTTTTGATCCATGACCATCATCATGATGACTGATATCTTTTGTAAAGCTAGTAGTTAATACGTCATTGAGTCCTGCCAATTGACTAAAAGATAAAAATACAGCTCCTTGATACATCCCTGTCGATTTATTTCCAGAATTATCTAGCATCAAAGATCCGTGTACGAAACCTTTTTGCTCAACAGTAAGCTTAATAATAGAATGTAATGGTTTTGTACCTGGCTCTATAGTCATCTTAATATCTTGACCTGGTACATTACGCATTTGGTCAATCCCTTGCTCAAGAGCTTGACGACGTAATACGTAACCCGGTCTTACAGGAAAGGCACTACGCCAATTAGTACGTGCTTTAGAATTTGTAAGAACAATATCTTCTACATAGCCAGGCATAATCTCAAAAGTGAGTGTACCAGACTGTAAATCTTGATTTGGCACAACTACTTGACTCGTAATATACCCATCAGATAACAGTTGCTCTTGTAATTCCTTTTGTAAAAACTGAATACCCTCAGTTCCAATGCGATTATGGTTATATACCTGCAATTGATTTTTATATTTTTGTAACACTGGTTCTGAAGAAGTTACTACAATATGCTCTATTGCAAACGATGTACTTTCCTTAGGTAATGACTTCATTGGCACTTTATCTAAACCTGTATAGGCAGATTCTGAACGCGGCAAAGCGGCCCCAGTCATTGGTGCTTCTGCACGTTGGCGTAATGAAGCATCGGCTCGGGCCGCTTCTTGTTGTATAAATGGGTTTGATACTTCTGCCGCAAAACTAGGCATAATACCGAATGTGGTCAGCAAGCTAACACAACCTGCTGCAATACATACAACTCTCATTAATTCCTCTCCTTTCTTCATAAAGTAAATTATATATTAAATTATATTTTTTTTTGCAATAAAATATTAAACATTTTTGTATTCTATTTATTATTTTGGTAAAAATAGAAGGTAGTTGATTAATTTTATCAACTACCTTCTATTTAAAATAATATCACTGCATTGTATCTTACAAAGATAAAGAATTTAACTGTAATAAGTCCACATCATTATAAATCAAATTTGTTATTTCAAACTTATCGTTTAGAGTAAAACATCCCTTTATTTCATTATAAGCGAAAGCATAGCCGTACATACTTTCACCATGAATAGAGACAACAGACATAGGCTCAACTACCGCATCAATAGGTACCGCATGATGTCCTAGTTGATCTATTACAAACTTAGCTTGTTCTCTGTCACATGCCAAAATTTGCCCCAAATCATATATGGCTTGATTTTTCTTTTCATTCCATTCATCATACTTCTTGCGTTGTCTAATGTTATAGAATATACCAATAAGTATAATAAGAGTTAGAATTTTAAGTATTATCTCCATACGTTCTGTTCCTCTAAAATGCCTAATCAGCTAACACACTAAAAATTCATAAAAATAATTACAGTTACACAGACTAGCATATACGGAATAAAATAAAGATAAAGCATGTTAGCAGAACGACATAAACGTTCTTTTTCAGAAACTGACAAACCTGTAACCGCTTTAGCAACTTTATTTCTAGAATAAATATCACCTAATACTGCCAATAAAAAGATTACTGCTAATACTCTTGTTCCCCACAAGGTGTGGCCCCAAGGAATTACAGTATATGCTACCACAGCGAGACCTTTTATTAACTGAAAAATTTTAATTTCTACACTCTTCTTTAAATCAATATTGTTTAATCGAAAAGACTGCACTTTAAAAACATCGAATAAGTATATGATAAATACGCAAATTATTATATATGTTGCAGCACTATAATTCATATTATTTCCTATCCTACTTAACGATTCTGTGCATCTAAATCACGGTAATATATAAAAAGGCCTATACTTTTACCCATATGTTACAAAGAATAGAGCCAAGTATAGACCTTTTGCAATTATCCCCAAACTTTTTCTATATCTGCTATGCTATGTGCATCAGAGCCCAATACAAATGGCACGCCGATGACAGCAGCCATGCCTTGGATAAAGCGGCTTGGATACATTTCACGGCAGTCTGGTTTAAAGAAACCACTCATGTTATAGTCTAGCTCGCGACCTTGTACGCGCATGATATGTAAAATATCACTTACCACCTGCGCATTACGACGATCTAAGTGATGTTCAAAACCAAAGTGATGTTGGTATTTCTTAATCAAATCAAAGTGACCGATGCGTTTTGGTGTATATTCGCCGAGGTCAGCACGTACGGCTTGGCGTACAGTAGAGTAATATTTGTAATACAACTCATATTGTTTTTCAATCCACGGACCAAAACCCTTTTCAAATTCTTCAGGGCTATAGTCTAAGCAGTAAAAGGCATTATTAACGCCTTCCATAAAGTGAACGGATAAAATATTATCATCCGTTAATGGACCATAACGGTCTAGGAACTCCTGAATATCTGCCTCAAAGCCTGGAATATAATCCACCTCAAAGCCGAGGGAGATATCGATATGTGTACCATAGGCACGTTGTAATTGACGACCTAATTCTAGATAGCTATCAACTTGGTTTAATTTCAAAGACGCTGTATCATAGGCCTTTTGGTCACCACCATATTCAGCTGCAAAAGCCTTTGGCAACGGCGCATGCTCTGTAAGGCATACCTTTTCAATACGCAACTCGATGGCCTTTTCAATCATCAATGCAGTTCGGTCCCCACTACCATGGGGACACAATTCTGTATGCACATGACCATCTACAAGACGGCTTCGATACTTGCTGTATCCAACAAACTGCCGTTCATCCTTCATGTTCATTCAATCACCCTATTCGCCCTACCCCTTGGCGAACCCTTATCTATCATCTGTACATTATTAGTCTTTACTTTAATATCTATGTTTTATTATACCAATAATGCGTATGTTTCGGTATCCTGATATTTACCATGTTTGAAACCAACTTGCGGTGTTAGCCCACAATAGGTAAATCCAAAACGCTCGTGCAATGCCGTGCTCGCTGCATTCCCTGCCGTAATAACAGACACCACCGTATGCAATGTATCCGTTTCTTTTGCGTGGTCTAAAATATGTGCCATCAACTTAGATGCCACGCCTTTGCCTCTATATTCTTGATGAATGTAAATAGATAATTCGACAGTACTTTTGAAAGCATCCTTTGTTCTATATGGTGAAAGCGATGCATAACCTACAACTACATCATCTATAAGACCTACAAAAATACAATGCTCTGAAGTTTGATGCGCCTCATACCACTCCTGCCACTCTGGCAACGTACGCAGCTCAAGATCAAGCGTTGCTACGCCGTTCACAACCTCGTAATTATAAATATCTAAACAAACTGCGATATCATCCTTTGTAATTGGTCGTATTACTAATTCACTCATAAGAAGCCCTCAAAACAGTTGTTATCCAAAACTGAAATTATTTCTATATAACATAATATATAAAAAGAACCTAAATACGCAAGAAAAAAGGACGAGTTTCAACTCGCCCTTTTTGTTATATTGTAGGCAATATTTTGTACGCTTACTACCTATCAGTAGGATATCATAAATAAATTTCCAAAAGATAAACAAAAGACACCTAGAAATTTGGCCATTTCCAGGTGTCTTTTCAGGTGTACCAATTAAGATACCCCATACTCTTCAAATTAATTATAACACAATTAACACTATGAATTTATCTAGTTCTATCTATTACACAATTACGAATAGTAGTATTGTAATAGCAATCAATGCCCCAATCACGCCGTAATCGATAGTTTTCAAGCCTACAGACGCTGCAAAGCTATGAGTAGGTCCACCGAAGCCGCGTAGTTCTAGGGACAACGCCATTGTTTCGGAGCGGCCCAAGGATTTTAAGAGCAATGGTTGGATCACGGATGCGTAAGATTTCATGCGTTTAATGAAGTTGCCTTCTAAGGATAAACCACGGCACGCTTGCGCCTCTTGTACAGCATGGCTTTCAGCAATGAAGTCAGGCACAAAGCGAAGTGCTGCGGTGAACATAAATGCATATTCATAAGGAATTTTGCATTGTGTTACGAGCGCTGCTGTAAGGTCTTGCAATTTTGTAGTTGCCAATAGACAGATAAACACAAGTGTCATCGCAAGCATACGCAAGCCAGATACGATGGCAGATGTTATATCGCCGCTACCGAGGAATTGAATGATGCCAAGGAATACAGCAAAACTAGTCAATGCCGCTACAGCCTTACGTTGTTTGATTAATAAACCTGCAACAAATAACACGACAAGTTCTACAACGACTAAGGCCAATAGAGATGCCCAGTCGCGTAATAGAATGGCCCACACGGATACAGCGAGGGTCATCAAGATTTTTGTTAACGGTACTAAACGTTCCATATGTCCCTCCTATTTTCTGCCCAACTGAGCCACTAACTTAGATTTCAATTCATCCATGGATTTGCAATAACCGAGGGATGGTACCGCTAGTGAAAGTTCCACACTTGGAGGTTTTGTAAGGCCTAGGTCTTGCAATTCGTCCGTAGACTTCTTGAATAATTCTTCTGGACTGCCATCAAAGGCAACGGTTTGGTTACCCATGATGAGTGCACGGCTACATTCGCTAGCCATGATTTCCATATCATGTGTAATGAGAAGGATCGTAATGCCTTCTTGATTGAGTTGGCGCAATAACGCTAACAACTCTTTAGTTTCCTTACCATCTTGACCACTTGTTGGTTCGTCGAGGATGAGGATTTTAGATTGCATCGCTAATGCAGAAGCGATAGCAACGCGTTGCTTTTCGCCGCGGCGCAATGTTGGAGGATACGCATCACGCAAGTGAGCAATACCTGTGCGTTCCAACACTTCGTCGACGATTTGTTTCACTTCGGATTTACTACGGCCCAAAGACTCAGGGCCAAAAGCAACCTCTGTCGCTACAGTAGGTCTGAACATTTGGCGATCCGGTTGTTGGAATACATAACCGATGAATTGACCACGTTTAGATGGTGGCATAGACGTAATATCTGTGCCGTTATAGTACATGCGGCCTTCGCTAGCCTTTTCAAGGCCTACGAGCAAACGAGTAATCGTCGTTTTACCACAACCATTACGACCACCGATGGCAATATATTCGCCACCTTCGATGGTGAAAGTCACATCTCGGAAGATGTCTACGGATGGCACATAGCCAAAGCGGATATTTTCAACCTTAAGCATGAGCGCCACCGTCCTTTCCTTGTACATCATCAACGCGTTGAATTGGTTGTTTATTTACTACTGTATTGGATTGATTAGTAGAATTTTCTACTGTTTTAGATTGATTTACTCTAGAGTTGCTTTCACCATGCACCTCAGTTTGGATGGCGTGAGCCATTTCAATTTGGTGCAAGCCCTTGATAGCAGACTCGATGCTAAGCCAAGGCTCATCGCTGTGGAAGCCCGCTTGTTCAAGTTCCATATACGTAGTGAACACGGATGGCAACGCATCAACGTGAATATTGTGTTCGTACATGTAACGAAGCGTAGTTGGTACATCGTCGTCACATGCAATAGAGCCATCCACCATGAGAGCCATGCGGTTTGCATACGGCAATACAGCGTGTAAGTCATGGTCGATAACGACAACGGTAATACCGTGTTTCTTGTTCAAATCACCTACGAGGCGATATAATTCGGCAGTCCCATCTGGGTCAAGGGAGCTCGTTGGTTCATCGAGAACAAGAACAGTTGGGTTCGTAGCCAATACGGAAGCAATCGCCAAACGTTGGCGTTGACCACCGGATAGACTAGTAATTTTGCGATCTTCTAAGCCGATAAGACCAACTTGTGCAAACACCTCTTCAGAACGTGCTTTGATGGTTTCACGGTCATAACCGCGATTTTCCATGGCAAAGGCCACTTCTTCACGAACAGTCATCGTTACGAGTTGTGTATCGTAATCGGCAAGAACTACACCGATGTGATTAGCCAATTCAGGAATTTCCATTTGCGTAGTCGCTTTACCATCTACGAACACCATGCCTTCAAGGCGACCGCCGTAGAATTTAGGCACAGCCCCTACCATAGCCATGCAAAGAGTACTTTTACCACAACCAGCAGGACCAGTCACAACGAGGAAGTCCCCATCATGTACGTCGAGATTGATGTTTTCAAGAGATGGTGTCGTCGCCTTAGGATGGTAGTAATTTACGTGTTCAATGGAAATCTTAGCTTGGCGCTCAGGCAAAATCGTCATGTGACTATGGTCAGATGTCAATTGATCTGTACTTGGCAACATACCGCGTTTGGAGAATAGACGTTGCGCCGGAATGTACAAGATTGGCGTAATGGCACCATTCAAAGCGCCTACGATAAGAACCATCGGCCACATACCATACATATATACATTGTCTGGTAAGCCCAATACTTTCCACAAAATAGTAACGAAGATACCACCAGATACAACAGTCGCTAAAAAGCCAGATAGAATTGGCGTTAAATCAAAACCACCGATTTTACGGAACTTCACGGACAACATAGCGCGTGTCACGAGAGCTGCCGTCAACGCACCGCCTGGCTCTGACAACAAGTTGCCATAAGGAAATGCTGACTTAGACGTCAATACGTTAATGAGGGCCGCTACAAGGCCAATCCCTAATGTTTGACTCAAACTAGGGCGAGTCAATAAAATAGCTACGCAGTACGTAGCAATCGTCCAGTTCGGCGTTACCCCAGCCACACTAGGGCTCACCAAATGCAATATCGTGCCCAATGCGAGCATCAATGTGCTGACAGTAACCCATCTAAACTGGCCACCCTGCACATGCGTGTACACAAGATCTTGAATCCGTTCCATAAATAGCCTCTTTTCTAAAAATGAATATATAGTGTCTATTGTAACATTCTTCAGAGATTTGTGAAAGGCAAGATACTATTATAGATAGTATGTTTATCATATGATAAAAAGCACCATCTATTAACGATAGTGCTTTTAATAACTAATGTACTTCATCTAATAGTATTCTAAGATAATCACGTCTACTGTTTAATATTCTATCAATATAGATAGTCCGGTCTAAATAACGATAAAAACTTAAATAATTATGACAAAGTAAATATCTGTATTCAATTTTGCTTTCTAAATTAATCAATAATCGCTGCCCCATTTCTGGAAATATACTCAACGAGTCATTCGTAGTCACTATATCCGAAACGGTTTTCTTAGCTAACTCAATATCACCGGTTTCTTCTTCTATAAAAGATTTTATTTCTAGCAAATCTTCTCGTGCTTTTGGTGCATAGCTAATTTGATTATTCATAATCAAATCCCCAATTCACTCTTTAGTTGCTCTGATGAAATCCAGCCTTGTTCTTCACCAGATTTACGACCTGTCTCTAAAGCCCCCATAAGTTTTATAGTAGCCATTACACGTTCATAATCTTGAATATCCATAATTGCATACCTACCTCTACCATTTTTAGTTAAAAATACAGGACTATCTATAGTAACATCACGTAAAACTTCAGAATAATTACGTAAATCTGAAATAGGTTTTATATTCGGCATACTATCACCTCCAGAATACTTTAGTGATATAACACTCATCTTTCTAATATCTTATCATTATTGTAGTTAAATTATCATGTAAATTCAACATCAAATTTTACAGCGCATCTCTAAAATTTGAAGAAATCGATTTGAGTATCTTATAACAACAAAAGAAATTCTAGCTATTAATTAAATTGTTATTCTCACTTTCTCGTCATATAGTTGTGATATAATGCATACAAATACTTATGCCTAGGACATAGGAGGTCTATATGTACAAATATATTACAATTTTAGGGGCCGCTGGCCAAATTGCACAAAAGTTGACTGCTACATTATTAACATATACAGATATGCACCTTACATTATATGGTCGCCAATTGAGTACTCGTTTACATCCAGAAATTTTAGAACATGAACGCGTTACTGTCATCGAGGGTTCTTTCCAAAATCCTGCTAAATTAGAGGAAGCGGTAACAAATGCAGAGATCGTATTTGTAGGCGCTATGGAGTCTGGCAGCGATATGGCGGCTATTGTGAAAGCATTGAGCCGTAAAAACGTACGCCGTGTTATCGGTCTTTCTATGGCTGGTCTTTCTGGCGAATTCCCTGCAGCACTTGAAAAATGGACCTTCGACAGCTTGCCTATTAGCTATGTACAAGGCGAACGTCAAGCACGCAATGTGTTGCGCGAATCCAACTTAAACTACACAATCTTGCGCCTCACATGGCTCTACAATGATCCAGAAAATACAAATTATGAGCTCATTCCTGAAGGTGTTCAATTTAACGATGCCCAAGTTACACGAGAAGCTGTAGTAAAAGCTATCTTCGACATCTTACATGTAGATGATGAAACACCATTCCACCGTGCAAGCATCGGTATTGGCGAACCAGGCACACACTACGACAAACCAAGCTTTCACTAATATATAAATGAATATTTAGTAAAAAAGAGAAAATACTATATACCAATACAAGACTATCTTCAATGCGCTTGAAGATGGTCTTTTTATATATCATTTATGATTAAAGTATCTAGTTAACCCTATTTGAATTAAATATCTCATATATATTTATATACTGTAATTATATCGTTTAAATGATATAATTACAGTATATAAATAATGAACTAACACTTTTAAAATTATAAGGAGATAACTATGGGAATATTACGTGAAACAATTCGACCATCCTCTGATTTACGAAATAAGTATCCTGAAATTTCTAAATCCTTACAACTTAAAGATGAGGCTGCCATTATTACTGTAAATGGTCGTGGTGATACCGTAAGTCTCGGCTATAATACATATAATATGTTAAAGTCAAAAATAGAATTACTATCCTCTCTTGTAGAAGGGCAAAACGATATCATTCAAGGTCGCACCACTACACTTGATGAAACCTTCAGCAGTATTGATAAAATGCTAGATCAAATGGGGTAACTCTATGAAAACCCAAACCTACACAATCATTCCTACGGAAAAGTTCAATAAAGAGCTACATCAGCAAATACTTTATATAGCTATGCAGTTTTCAAAAGAAACAGCTATACAAGTCAAAGAAAATATTCAAAATTCGATTTCAAATCTTATGAACCATCCATATATGGGGGCTAAACCTAAAATTAGAGCACTTAATGACAGCGACTTTCGAATGTTAATTTTAGAAAAACTTATCATTTTCTACACAGTTGTAGAGGAAACAAAAACAATTTATTTAATCTCTATACTTGATCAACGACAAGATTATGTAAATATACTAAATGGATTATAACGTTTCACCTTATTCAATACTTTTTCAATAACAAAATAACCATTCAAATAGGTATATCCAAAATCTAATCAGTACATTTTTACTCATGTAATATAGATTTTGGATATACCTTTTCTTATTCCCATATTTTATAGTTATTTATATAGATAAACTTTCGTATTTAGGCTATACTAATAAATGATTAAGTTATACTAATAGATATGTGAAAGTAAACGCCTATGCGGTTATCGATACTATTTATATATACATTTTGTTGTATGAAATATCGCAAAATTCATGTATAAAAATTAACGATATCCATTTTTAGTCCCACTTAGGGCTGAGGCTGATTAAGGAGTTATTATGAATCGCATTGTTGTTATTGGTAGTTGCAACATGGATATTGTAGTGCTCGCGGATAAACGTCCGGCGGCAGGCGAAACAATCATGGGCAACGAATTGCACATCGCCCACGGCGGTAAAGGTGCAAACCAAGCGGTAGCTGCTGCTCGTCTCGGTGCAGAGGTTACTATGGTAGGCTGCATCGGCGAAGATGCATACGGCCAAATGATTTTAGATAATCTAAAAGAAAATTTCATCAATACAGATTACATTGTTACTGTGCCGAATACTACAACAGGTACAGCCCACATCACATTGGCGGAAGGCGATAATAGCATCATTGTCATTGCAGGTGCTAATGCTAAGGTTGACAAAAGCGTAGTAGATAACGCTTGGTCTGCTATCGAGCAAGCAGATCTCGTAATGGTGCAAAACGAAATTCCTATTCCCACCATCGAATACATCGTTCGTCGTTGTCACGAGGCTAATGTGAAAGTCCTCTTAAATCCAGCTCCAGCGGCTGACCTCAATCCAGAGTGGTTAGAATTAGCAACCTATATTACGCCAAATGAGCATGAGCTATCTGCCCTCTACCCTAACCAATCTACAGAGGAAACATTATTGGCAAATGAAAACAAAATCATCGTTACCCTCGGCAGCAAGGGCGTAGGTTATGCAGATAATGGTGAAATTCACACCGTATCTGGCTTTAAGGTTGATCCAGTAGATACAACAGGCGCAGGCGATACATTCAACGGTGCCTTTGCAACGGCTATCGTTAATGGTAAAAGCTTAGCCGATGCATTGCACTACGGCAACGCAGCCGCAGCCCTCTCCATCCAACGCTTGGGCGCCCAAGGTGGTATGCCTACGAAGGATGAGGTTGCTGCATTCTTGGCTGAGAATTAACATATTGAATAGATAAGGAGTTTACCATGCAACGACACGGCATTTTAAATAGCCATATTGCTAAGGTGCTTGCTGATTTAGGTCACACAGATACAATTTGTATCTCCGACTGTGGCTTACCAGTACCTGAAGGGGTTCAAAAGATTGACTTAGCCTTAGATTTTGGTGTACCAAGCTTTGAGCAAGTAGTATCCGTCATCGCTAAGCATATGAAATCCGAAGCAGTTCATGTGGCAACAGAAATTAAAGAAAATAATCCAAAGGCTTACAACTTCTTGGAGTCTACCTTCCCATCCGATCAATATGAATGGATCGAAACAAGCCATGAAGCTTTCAAAGAAGCTACAAAACAATGCAAATGCATTATTAGAACTGGTGAAGCGTCTCCGTATGCCAACATTATCTTGCGCGCCGATTGTATTTTCAGCGACCGTCCGTAGGATAATCGCATACAAAACGCAGCACATAAGTGTAAACGATACTTTCACCAATCATATAGGAGTAGTTATGGAAATTGTTATGTCAGGCATTGCGAAGGCATTTGGTACGAACCAAGTACTGCGCGATGTAAGTATTACCCTCAAGGAGGGCGAAGTTCACGCCTTGATGGGCGAAAACGGGGCTGGCAAGTCCACCCTCATGAATATCCTTACGGGTATTCACAAGGCAGACGCTGGTACCATCACCATCAACGGCGTAGAGCGCACCTTCCCGAACCCGAGAGAAGCCGAGCTAAACGGTGTGGCTTTCATCCACCAAGAGCTCAACATTTGGCCAAACCTAACATTGTTAGAAAACCTATATTTAATGAGACCAAAGCGCAATAAATTTGGCATGCTCGATAAAAAGGCAATGCTCGCTGAGGCGGAAAATACATGTCGCGAACTAGGCATCGAGTTGCCCCTCACAACTGAGGCGGGCCTTTGCTCCGTTGGTCACCAACAAATGACAGAAATCCTCCGCATCTTGATGTTAGATGCAAAGGTTGTCATCATGGACGAACCAACAGCAGCCCTTACAGAGCGTGAAACGGCGACATTGTTTAATATGATGCGCAAAATGAAAGCACGCGGCGTTGCTATCGTATATATCTCTCACCGTATGGAAGAGGTATTTAGTGAATGTGATACAATTACGGTTATGCGTGATGGTCACACCATCATCACTAAACCAACATCTGAGATTTCTGTAGACGAAGTAGTACGCCACATGGTAGGCCGTTCTATCGACGAGTTCTACCCTGCTCGCACCACAACACCAGGCGAAGTGGTGATGAGCGTGGACAACCTCAAACCAGAAGGTTTTGATAACAATATTTCCTTCTTCTTGCGCAAAGGCGAAATCCTTGGCGTAGCAGGCCTCATGGGCGCTGGCCGTACAGAAATTATGCGCGCCATTTTCGGTGTAGATAAACATAATGGCGGCACCGTAACAGTTAACGGCTCCGTTCTCAACTGTAAAAAACCAGAAGATGCCATCAAAGCTGGCATTGCTTTCATCACAGAAAATAGAAAGAGCGAAGGCTTGATCCTCGATTTCTCCATCGGTTCCAACATTACCTTGCCGAACCTTGGCGAAATTTGCCCATCTCATATACTAGATAGCAACAAGCTCAATTCCTTTGCTGACGAATTGTCTAAAAAACTAGGCGTTAAAACACAATCTATTCACGAACCGGCATCGTCCCTATCCGGTGGTAACCAACAAAAAGTAGTTATCGCAAAATGGGTTGGTAAAAAGCCATCCATTATCATCATGGACGAACCGACACGCGGTATCGATATCGGTGCGAAACGTGATATTTATGATTTAATGAATGAATTAACGAACGATGGTGTGTCCATTATCATGGTGTCCTCTGAGTTACCTGAAGTGCTCGGCATGAGCGACCGCGTTATGGTCATTCATGAAGGTCGCGTAGCAGGTATCTTGGACCGCAGCGATGCAACACCAGAATCGATTATGACATTAGCCACAGGAGGACAATAATGGACAGCAAAGCGCTACAATATGTAAAAAAATTAGGCCCCCTCATCGGCCTCATCCTATTATTTGTAATTATCTCTGTCATGAACGACAGTTTCCTTGAATTCTCTAACTTGCGTAACTTGTTGCGCCAAGTATCCATCAATGCGATCATCGCCTTTGGTATGACCTTCGTCATCTTAACAGGCGGTATCGACTTATCCGTTGGTTCCATCCTCGCCCTCTCCAGTGCAGTGATGGCCAATCTCATCGTAACTGGTACTGACCCTGTATTGGCTATCTTCTTAGCTGCAGGTGCTGGTCTTGTATTGGGTGGTATTAACGGTCTCGTTATTACTTATGGCCGCGTAGCTCCATTTATCGCTACCTTGGCGACCATGACCATCTACCGTGGTGCGACTTTAGTATTCACGGACGGCAATCCAATCTCTGGCCTTACCCAAGACCCTCTATTCCACGGCTTTGGCCAAGGAGATATTGCAGGCCTCCCAGTTCCAGCTATCACAATGTTCCTAGCTTTCATCATCCTCTGGTTCGTATTGAGCCGCACGTCCTTAGGACGTAAAACATACGCCGTAGGTGGTAGTGAAAAGGTAAGTTACATTGCTGGTATCAAGATTGACCGCGTTAAAATCTTCGTGTATGCCTTAACCGGTATGCTCTGTGGTATCGCGGGTGCAATCATCACATCTCGTCTTAACTCTGCACAACCTACAGCAGGTGCAGGCTACGAACTCGACGCTATCGCAGCCGTAGTTCTTGGCGGCACAAGCCTTGCTGGTGGTCGTGGTCATATCGTTGGCACATTAATCGGTGCCCTCATTATCGGTACCCTCAACAACGGGTTAAATATTCTCGACGTTTCCAGTTTCTATCAACAAGTTGTAAAAGGTATTGTCATTTTATTGGCGGTTCTTGCAGACCGCAAGAAAGCCTAGGAGGTTCCTATGAAAAAACTATTGTTACTGTTGGCGATGGCTATCATGGTTATCGGTCTTGTAGCAGGCTGTGGTAAAAGCGCTGATAACGGCGGCGACAAAAAATCCGGCACGATCGGCTTCTCTGTTTCCACATTGAACAACCCATTCTTCGTAACTATGAAAGAAGGCGTTGAGGCTCAAGCTAAAGCGCTTGGTCTTAAAGTTAAAATCGTTGATGCTCAAAACGACCCTGCAAAACAAGCAAACGACATTTCCGACTTGCTTGAAAGCGGTGTTTCCGTATTGATCATCAACCCTGTAGACTCTGCAGCTATCTCTACTTCCGTAGAAGCAGCAAATGCTAAAAACATTCCTGTAATCACTGTTGACCGCTCTGCTGACAAAGGCAAAGTAGTAGCTCACATCGCTTCCGATAACGTAAAAGGTGGCGAAATGGCAGCTCAACTTATCGTTGATAAAGTAGGCAAAGCTGCAAAAGTTGCAGAAATCGAAGGTATCCCTGGTGCTTCCGCAACTCGTGAACGTGGCCAAGGTTTCCACAACGTAGCTGACAAAGACTTAACAGTAGTAGCAAAACAAAGTGCTGACTTCGACCGTACAAAAGGTTTGAACGTAGCAACAAATATCTTGCAAGCTAACCCTGATGTACAAGCTATCTTCGCTCATAACGACGAAATGGCATTGGGCGCTATCCAAGCAGCTAAATCCGCAGGCAAAACAATCTTCATCGTAGGCTTTGACGGTACTGCTGATGCAGACAAAGCTGTTAAAGACGGCACATTGGCTGCAACAATTGCTCAACAACCAGACCAAATGGGTAAAATCGCTATTGATACAGCTCAAAAAGTTATCAAAGGCGAAGCTGTAGAAGCTAAAATCCCTGTAGATCTTAAAGTTGTTACAAAATAATTGTATATAGAAACTGGGTACAGAAAAAGAGTCGCATCTTAAAGACGCGACTCTTTTTATTTCGGCTCTTTCTCTAAAAACACTTTAAAGAACTCAATAAACTTTGGCAAATACGTTTGATCTAAACTTTCAATAGTCATATTACATTTGTAATTATAAGTGGTACAGATGTTAATCTCCATCGTTAGAGCACCCTTTTGATCTAACGAGAATGTAAGCGTATCCCCTTCTCCAGTTAACACATAAGTAAAGGTTGCTTTTCCTTTACAGTTTTCATATAGCTCAACTAATTCTTTGTATCCCCTATGAATACCAGACCAGTCACTAGGGTCAATGTACCCAGCACAGATATTGTAGCCCTGTTTAATATATACGCCAAACACACCAAATTGAGATAATTCTGTATCCATATCAAAAGCAATGGTTAAATTAGGTTCATTTACGATTTCATACATCCTATTCACACTCCACAAATAGTAATATTTCTATTTATTATAACATTACATGTATTAACAAAATAGTAACTAGAAATAAAATAGCGACTAGTTGATTAGCTTAACTAGTCGCTATTTGTATGGTAGCACTCCAAATTAGAGTTCCTCTTACAGTGTTTTCTTAAAGAATATAGTGGTATGTACCTTCCCAGGTAGTTGTGTTCGTTTATATTCTTTAAAGCCAAAGCCTTCATACATTTTGGCAAGCCATGGGTGTTCTGCAGCCGTACCTAATGTTACGGCTGGTGTTTTATATACATTGCGCAATAGGTCTTCTGCTTCAGCTAGGACTTCACGAGCATAGCCCTTTCCCTTATGTTCAGGGGCCGTCACGAAGTGTGCAATGTGCGGATATACATCTGGCGTAGCTTTTGGGATCCAAGGCATACGGAATGAAATAGAGCATACCAAGGAGCCATCTACGTAGAGACCAAATACAGGATATTTTAAGATCCACGCCCGCGACTCTTCTTGGCTAAAGTTGATGGCATCAAAGGATATAGGATAGTTCTTATTCTCCGCATAGCCCGCAATCAACACCTCATGATACTCAGCTGCATCATCTACGGTTAACTGTCTAAATTCTTTCATATGTACCTCGTTTAAAGTGCTGCGCTATCTAGAGGTTGTTCACTATCTAGTGTAAGGTAACGGCTCAAGAATTTGCGTGTTCGTTCTTCTTTTGGATGTTCAAGGACAACCTTAGGGTCCCCTTGTTCTACGATGACGCCGCCTTCCATGAATACGACTTGGTCCGCCACTTCTTTGGCAAAGCCAATTTCATGAGTTACGATAATCATCGTAACCTTGAGTTCTTTCGCAATCTTGCGAATTACAGCCAATACTTCACCTACGAGCTCTGGATCGAGAGCAGATGTAGGTTCATCAAAGAGGATAACCTCTGGGTCCATCGCAAGGGCACGAGCGATACCAATACGTTGTTGTTGACCACCAGAAAGTTGTACTGGATAGTAATCATCATAGCCTTCCATACCTACTTCCTTGAGGAAGCGTTGCGCAATTTCACGGGCCTCAGATTTTTTCATTTTCTTAACTGTTACAAGGCCTTCCATGATGTTTTCAATAACTGTTTTATTGGAGAACAAGTTATAAGACTGGAATACCATGGATGTGTTACGGCGGACGTTTAAGATTTCCTTGTTAGATGCTTTATGTAAGTCTACGGAAATATCATTTAATTGCATTGTCCCTGCATCGGCCTTTTCAAGGAAGTTAAGCGTTCTAAGGAACGTCGTCTTACCACTACCAGATGGGCCAAGGATAACCGTTACAGATCCCGTTGGCACATGTAGGTCGATGCCCTTTAAAATTTCACGGTTCCCGAAGGATTTGTGAACTTGTTTAATATCTATCATAATGCATTACCTCGTTTATACTTGCTTGCATAGATTTCTAAACGATGGAAGATAAATTCAAAGACAATCCCCATCACCCAGAATAGACCGGCCACCACGATGTAGGCCTCAAAATACTGTGAATTTTCTTCTGTATATAACTTTGCAGCGCCAAACAATTCAATAACCGTGATGACGAATACGATGCTCGTACTCTTCATAGTGTTAAGGAATTGGTTCGTAAATAGTGGCAACGCAAAGACTGTCGCTTGTGGCAATACAATGCGACGGAACGCTTGGAACCAAGTCATACCGATGGCTTGAGCCGCTTCCATTTGCCCTTTCGGTACAGATTGTAAAGCAGCCCGGAAGATTTCACTCAAATACGCCCCTGTGTGTAAGGTTAAGCCTACAACGGCTACAAAGGTAGCTGGCACCTTTTCAAAAGGCACATGCACCCCTGTTTGATCCTCTAAGGCGAGGAAAAGAATTGGCAAGCCATAGTACACGAGGTATAAGAGAACCATGTTCGGAATACTACGGCACAACAATACGTACAAATAGCTGAGCTGACTGAGCACAGGTACTTTATTTTGTTGTAGCACGCAACTTAATAGTCCTAGGATTGTACCCAAACCAACACTGAGGAAGGTGATCATGAGGGTTACTTTCACATAAGGAATGACAGCAAAGAAGGTGCCATAAATATAGGTTGAATCAATAATATGTCCCATAAGCCCCTACTCCTCACTGATCAAAATGCGTTGCGTTTCCTTGCCCGCAACGGTAAAACGTTTTTCAAGCAATCGGCCCAAGAGGGACACGATGATAATTAATATGCCGTAAATGATGGCTGCATCTACGAATAACTCAAGATAACGCTGGCTATTGCCGCCCATGAGGTCCGCCTTACGCATCATATCTACAACGCCGACGTTAAAGATGAGCGCCGTCCCTTTCAACATGCCGATAACGAGGTTCGTCAACGGTGGAATGCTCATAGTGAAAGCCTGCGGCAAGATGATGCGCACATAGCTTTGGAACTCGGTCATACCAAGGCTCTTAGCAGCTTCCTTCTCACCAGGAGCCACCGCATCGATACTGGAGCGCATGATTTCGGCACTATACGCCGCAATATGCAATGTAAACACGGCGTATACAAATACGAGGCCCGGCACATTTCTCATGTTAAGCCCCATATGGGACATGATTTCTGGCACCCCAAAGTATATGAGGAACAGCTGTACCAAGAATGGAGTGCCCCGCATAAAGGATATAAATACGATAAATAATTGGTTTAATACTGGTACCTTCTTGAGGCGAATGATGGCTATGATAGAGCCTAAAATAACACCTAAGATGGCAGAAATAACGGTAATGAGCACCGTTACGTGCACATAATTCAAGAGCTGTGGAAACGCTTGGATCATGTAGGACACATCAAAATACTTGCCCACAGTAGCACCTCGCTTCTAGACATAATAGAATAAGGCCGCCAAGGCGGCCTATTCGTTATTTTTGTGTTGGATCGAATGTGTAATCCCCACCAAGATATTGTTCAGAAAGTTTTTTCAACGTACCATCAGCACGCATTTCTTTCATCGTTTTATCGATTTTTTCGTTTACTTGTTTCATGTCGTCTGTCCGTTTAGACAAGAAGTAGGTTGGTACTACTGCCAATACATCGCCTACGGCTTTGAGTGGTAAGCCACGGTCCTTAATAGCAGAGTTAATTACGTATTCGTACTCACCAGCTGCATCGGCACGACCTGTAGCAACGAGGTTCAATGTTTCAGCACCTGCTTTATCTGTGTAGATAATGTCAATTGGTGGATTAGCTGTTTCGTTGAATTGTTTTACCAATTCATTAAACTCAGAGGATGTAGTAACGGCGATTTTTTTGCCTTTCAAATCATCTAGTTTAGAAATGTCATTGCGGTCGTTTTTAACTACTAATTTACGTGTGGAGTAGTTGTTAACCTCATTTGTGTAGTAGTATTTTGCTTCACGTGTAGGATTGCGGCGCATTTGGTTCGCAATCATATCCACTTGGCCTGCATCCATCGCTACGAAGGCAGCATCAACAGCCATAGGCTTGAAGTTGAAGTGAAGGTCTGGATTACGACGTTCAATTTCTTTCAACAACTCTACGTCAAAACCTGTAAGGTTGCCGTTATCATCTGTGTAGGAATACGGGCGAACTGTACCGCGTGTAGCTACGTTAACTACTTTAGCATCTGGATTTACTTTCGCTTCCTTAGATGTATCATCGCCACAGCCAGCTACAACGAGCACGCCTAGTGCCAATGCGCCGATGGCGAATAATTTCGTCAATTTCTTTGTATTAAACATGTAAAACTCCTTCTTTTCGCAATGTTAGCAAGAATGGCTCTACCTTATCAGTATTGGTAAAAGCCTCAATCATTCTATCTATTTGTTTTGTCTCTAAGGTGAGACCTAATTTAATGCGTATATCCTCTAATGTAAGAGGATTATTCGGTGATCCTTTCGGATTGCTCACCGTCTCTGTGAAAGTCTCTCCATTCTTTAAGGTAACGGTTACCTTTGTAATCCGCTCTGTTTGGGATACCTTCGGCAAGTCATAGACACGTTCTATACGATTCATATAGTCTCGTACTGATTGGTCTATGCTATCAATCTTAAATAGTTCATCCTGTACCGCTCCATACGCAAGGACTTGGTACACGATGTACTCTATGGAAAACTGCCCTTCTCGACCTGTTGTTGGCGCTGTATACCGCAATGCTGCATCAGCACCAGGCGGGAAGTGTACAGTAACTCTATCTATATCATCCCAAAGGGAAGAAACGAGGGTGGCACATAGTCTACGTTTACCTTGCTCCTCTGCATCTGGTGAAACGTTGTAGTGCTTAGACACATACGAAGAAGATGTAGTATATATACTATGTGCCACGGTTTCTGCTGCTTCAGCGCCACAAATAGCTGCCGAGCAATACGGGTGGACTTTCATCCATAAACCAGGGTCAATGAGTTGCCCTGGCGCTAGCCAACGACTAGCGATGTCATTTGATGTAACAGTAATATTACCGATGGTCTTAAACCAACCCCGTTCAGGGTCAAATGGTTTTGTACTTGTTTGAAGTGATGTATGTTGTAACAGTTCGTAAGCCCATACGCCATTGCGTGCTGCTAGTCCCGCATGGAGCGGCTTACCATCTGTACCACTTTGAAAGAACATGCCCGCCGATTGAGTAGCAGCCAGAGACAGGAGCTGAGCCAAGCTTTCACCATGAAGGCCTCGCAAAGCGCCTATAGCGGCCGCCGCCCCAATAACACCAACGGTCCCCGTAGAATGCCATCCTTGGGTCCGATGGGCAGGATTGATGAGAGAACCAATGATACCCTCTAACTCGGCCCCGATGATATAGGCATGAAGAAAATCATGCCACGTATCGGTGGGATCCAGCACTGCTAGTAGAGCAGAATATAAAACAGTACTAAAGTGACCCGCCAAATTTGCCTGGGCATCATCAAAATCTAGATAATGCGAGGCGAATCCATAATACAGAGCCTTGTCGGCTCGTTTAACGGTTAAATAGCTGTCATAACCATCTACATTAGCTGTTTTATCCTGATTAGCTGTTTTATTCTGATTAGTAGATGTATCCTGATTAACAGTTATATTTTGATTAGACCCTATAAACTGAGCTAAGTCCTGAACGGCTTGTTCCGTCTCAGCGGAGGCTAAGGACGCCAGATAATCTAGAAAAGCAATGCGAGCCACTGATAGGAGGTCCTCACGGTTCGTCACATCCGTTTGTTCTATGTAGTTCACAATCGTCTGTGTTACTAAATCCATGGGTTCCCTTTCAGTTATTTAACATTAATCTATTATTTACCAAATTTTTCAGCACGGTCATTTGGTTCTAACCAAATGGAGTCGTCTGGACCTTTTGGAACAAGGCGTGGTAGATCTTCAAATGGCGTATGGTCTACATAGTAGAAACGTTTACGCATGGAGTCAAAGTCTGTTGTGCCCCCGAATGCTGGGTTGGAGTATAAGTCCTTCGCGTAGTTCCAAAGGTTTGGATAGTCCACGAGGCGTTTTTTGTTAACCAAGTATTTTTGGTAGAACACAAGGTCAAAGCGTGCCAATGTTGGGAAGATACGGATATCTGGATCTGTAATAGTATCACCCATCAAGTAACGTTGCTTGCTAAGGCGTTCTTCGAGCCAGTCTAAGCGAGCAAAGATACGGTCATAGTAGTATTCGTAATCTTTTTGGTTTGTTACGAGAGCTGCCAAGTTTACCGCCAAGTTGAAGTCAGCGTAGATGATAACGTTCAATGCATCGATATCGGCACGCAATTCTTCTGGGTAAATATCTGGAGCATCAGGAGAGATGAAATCTTTGAAGCCCAATGCTAATTCTGTAGTCAACGCATGGTAATCGTTGTTTACTACCGCACCAGTTGTAACATCTACGATAGCTGGTACTGTGGAACGTGCGTCGTAGTTAGGGTCGCCTTTGCGGTACGCTTCACCTAAGGAGTGAATGCCCAATACAGGGTCCTTTTCGTCTTTATCAAGGGTAAAGAACCAGTCTGCAATAACGCCTGCTGGACGCAATGGATCAACAGTGCCTTTAGAGATTACTGTATCTAAGCCAAGCAAATCGATGGCGATGGCAATGCGGTGAGCCCAAGGACAATGCTTAGACCATACAAGACGGTAACGATCTTTTTCTACAGGTAGAAGCCCTGGTTCACTCCCAAAAGGTGTTGTGAATTGAGGTTCTTCGCTATCAGAATATTTTTGACGACGGTTAAAATTCGATGCATCTTTACCTTCATACTCCTTTTGCTCCCCTTGAGAACGAGGATTACTAGACTGAAACTCAGAAAAATCGATAGGACAAGGATTCATAGCACGTTGGAACTCAACTTCTTTTCGAGCTGCCGCGATACTAGGATCCTTGATGTTGCTTACATCTACGTGTTCACTCATTCTATACTCCTATAGAGGTCATCTCGATTCGCTTTACAATTCTTATTTTGAAAGCTACTGTGATATCCCTCACTTATTCCTACTAACTTAATATGATTATGTGATTATATTACATTATTTAAATACCTATGTCAATAATAGGTATTTAAAATTTATAATGATTATTGAAAACAAAAAAGCCCGAGCTATATCTTTTCTAGATATAACTCGAGCTTTATTTAGATTATGTAATTAGAACATGAAGTTTACATCTGTACGCCAGTAATCACCTAATTTATTACCGTCCATATCTTTATTACCGAAGCCATAGTAAGCACCGATGGATACATTTTGGAATGGTACGTAGTTTACATTAGCTACGAAGCCTTTAAAGCCATTACGTACATGGCCGACGCCTTTATTATCTACATAGTGTTGATTGTAGAAGCTATAGGCAGGAGCAAAGGCACTACTGAAGATTGGAGAATTTGCTTCTTCATAGTAGTATTGACCGCGAACGCTATAAGTATGAGCTTTCTTAATGTCATAGTTACCATAACCAAGGCTAGCCATCCACGCATGAGAATCAGATACGCCTGGTGCTGTAAGCCATTCGCCGAAGACGTTCCAACGTTTAAAGTTCATGTTTGCGTTGAGGCCCCAAATGTTTTTGTATGGAGAATCAATAAAGGATTTAACTTGTTTACCAGTAAGTGCATCCACATCTTGGCCTTGGTACAATTTACCATTATGGAAGCGACCATACATACCGCCAAGGGTAACATGTTTATTGAGTTTACCTTTAACTTCAACCATAGCGGCAGTAATAGTATTGTCTTTAGTTTGGTATGTAGGAGCGCCGCCCAACCAGTAACCATAACTAGCGGACACATCAAGCTTGCCATGTTTGTACATGAGACGAGCACCATCAACGAGATCATCATACATAAGACCTAGAGCTGGTGTATAGAGCTGACGCCCTACGCGCAAAGTTGTGTCTTTACCGAAATGATGATCTACATAGGCAAGATTAATTTTGCCTTGTGTTGCATTGCTATTACCGAGTTCACTAGAGCCTTGAATACGTACAACAGCATCAGTTTTATCATTAACTTTAGCATTAAAGATAACACGGGCGCGATAATCAAAGGAAGAATGTTTACCATACGCATAGGTATCATTTTTCAATTCGCTGCCACGGTAACGCAATCGATAGTTACCAGTTACCTTTACATTCCCTACTTGATTTTCTAATTTGGCTACTCGTACACCTAATGTGTTGAGCTCAGAACCGAATTCATCGGCCAATCGATTAATCATCGCTTGTTGTTCAGCATTGGCTTTATCTTGGTTAGCCATCGCTTTAGCCACCATTTGAGCCATTTCGTAACGCGTAATAGGATTGCTGCCTTTGAAAGTTCCATCAGGGTATCCATTAATAATACCTGCATTTGCTAATTGCTCAACAGATTGATACGCCCAACTAGAAGCATCTACATCGGAAAATGGATTGGCTGCATACACACTTACAGAACCCAATACCATACAGGAAACTAAACTTGCTACCAACTTTTTATTCATTAAAAAGACCTTCTCTCATATAGATATCACATTTATTCGTGAGGTGTTGTATAGTTAATATCTTGTGCCTTGTAGCTTTCACCATGAGCTAATACGTGAACGATGGTTTCCAATGTGGCACGTACAGTTTCAACAGCCATACTTGGTTGATTTGGTTTATCCACAACTTGAGATGGCAAGTACGGAATGTGCATGAAGCCCGCCTTAATATTGCCTTTTTGTGCTGCATAATGACACACTCCATACATCAAGTGATTGCATACAAAGGTACCAGCTGTATTAGAAACCTTTGCAGGAATGCCATTTTGGTGCAATGCATTAACGATGTTTTTAATTGGCAACGTTGCAAAATAGGCACTAGGGCCATCTGCTACAACAGGTTCATCTTCAGGTTGGTTGCCTCCATTGTCTGGAATGCGGAAGTCATCGCAGTTAATAGCAACACGTTCTACTGTAATATCTGGGCGCCCCCCTGCTTGACCTACACATAGAATAAAGTCTGGTTGGCATTGTTCAGCCGCTGCTTTCACAGTATCAACAGATTTGTAACGTACAGTAGGAACCATTTGAGTTACTACCTTATACTCACCATCGGTATAGCCATCCATTATTTTTACCGCTTCCCAAGCTGGGTTAATAGGTTCACCGCCAAATGGATCAAAACCGGTAATCAAAATTGTTTTCATCACACTACCTCATAACGATATATCTTATGGTGCATTAAAATAATCAAACATGACACGTAACCTTAAAAGGATATATCATATAGTTTCATAAGAATATCATACTTTCATAGAAAAGGGTTAAATAAAGTAATACATCAATAAGATGTTTAATACGAGCATAATCAATGCAATTGGAAGTTGAGCTTTAATAACGCCGTATTGGTCGCGCATTTCAAGGAGCGCTACCGGTACGATGTTAAAGTTTGCCGCCATAGGTGTCATCAAAGTACCGCAATAGCCAGCAAGCATTGCGATAGCACCAATAGCAGCTGGGTTTGCACCATGAGCTACAACGAGCATTGGAACACCGATAGCACTTGTAATCATCGCAAAGGCTGCAAAGGCGTTACCCATGATCATTGTGAAGATGACCATACCGATGCAGTAAGCTACAACTACGAGGAATACATTATCGGCAGGCACCACACTAGCTACAGCACTGGAGATAATTTTACCAACGCCAGCCAAATTAAATAGATAGCCTAGGGCCGCTAATAATTGGGACAAAATAGCAGTCCAACCGATAGCATCGATGAGACGACGACCTTCATGGAACCCTTGGTTAAATGAACCCTTAGTGATGTAAAGAGCAGCACCCATAGCAATGATGGCTGCAATACCAAGGCCTACAAGAGCGCCTAATTTAGTAAAGAAGCCAATGATAAATGTGATGATACCAACAAGTAAAGCCGGTACGAAAATAACATTACCAATACGAACTGCTTCGCCTTTTTTGAATTCAATAGGAGATTCAAAGTAATGACCTTTGCCGAGTTGTTTTACCAAGACGATAGCAGCCATGGCGATAACGAGCCAGCCATTGATTTCCTTAGATAGATAAGAGCCAAAGATAAAGGACACGCTGTACAAGAGCCAGAATAAGCCTGTACCGATACGATATTTATGTTCTTTATCAAGGAATGATTGAATGGCAAAGATAAATAGAATAATCCCTACGAGAAGATATACATAATCTAAGGGCTGCATTTTATAGATAAGTTCTAACATATTATTCAGCCTCCTTCTTTAATTCTTCTGGTGTAACAAGGATATTAAATTCATTAGGTACTAATTTACCAGATTTCATATCCTCTTCGTCACGAGCTACAGAGGCTTGAATTGTTTTATCAAAGATAATAAAGCGAATGAAGTTAACGATATAGGCACAAACAGCAGTTGGCAATCCGTATAACACCATATCTGTTAACTCTACAGAATAACCTAATTGTTCCATAACGCCTTTGATAAGCAATAACCCACCAGCAGCAAGGAACAAGTTTTGACCGAAGAAATTGCCTGTATTATCTGCAGAAGCAGCTATACCACGCACCTTATCAAGAGTACGTTGAGATACTGGGCGACCTTGAGCTACTGCAGCTTCACTCATAGGTGCGATCAACGGACGTACCATGGCAACCATACCGGACATGTTAATACCAAAAGCTACAGTTACTTGGCGCACAAATAAATAAATCATAAAGATACGACCAGCCGTAGCAGCGTTAATCTTGCCGATCAAAATTTCTGCTCGTTCACGTAAGCCATGACGTTCCATAAGACCAATAACAGGTAAAATCAAAATAAATAATGACATATAACGATTTTTAACGAAAGCCTCCCCAATGGCACCAACGATATCGTTGATACTGAGACCACCTGCAAGGCCCGTTACAAAACCTGCGGCTACGACAACTAACAAGGCATTAAAGCGCAGCATCAGACCGATGACCATCACTAAAATACCAGATAAGACTAACATAGTCTCACATCCTTTCTACAAACCATCTATAAACTAGTTCTATAGTTCATAGATATAATATATATGTTTACATTATATACCCAAATATGTTTTTTTTGCATAAACAAATAAACCTTATACATTACTCTCATTTGATACAGTTATTATGTCACATTAAGTACACTCTATATCAAAATAGTTATGTATAAGGTTTGATTAGTTACTAGGCAACTATAATAAATCTTTTTTGAAAAGTATAGTAGTATGTTGTTTACCTCTAAAATGAACTTTATCATATGCTTTAAAGCCGAAAGATTCATACATTTTAGGCAACCACGGATGTTCTTGTGCTGTACCTAATGTAACAGCTGGCGTTTTAAATTGATCGATCAATAATTCTTCCGCATGACCAAGCGTTTCCCGAGCATAGCCTTTACCTTTGAACTCAGGTGCCGTTACAAAGTGAGCAATGTGGGGAAATTTATCCGGTGTAGAATATTTAATCCACGGCATACAGAACGTAATGGAACTAACAAGTTGCCCATCAATATACAATCCATATACAGGATAGGTTTCGATCCATGCCTTGGATTCTTCTTCAGTAAAATCGATAGCATCGAATGTAATTGGATAGTCTTTAATCGCTGCATAGCCGTCGATTAATACCTTATGATATTCTGCTGTATCCGCTACTGTTAATTGTCTAAATTCTTTCATTGTCATTCCCTCATATTTATGTTTTTATTCACTAGTTTTGCATATTTATTACTTATGACCGTTATTATACACTTATACGTATTAAGTTGCAATATATTTACATAAATATTGCATGAAGTTTTAATGCCTAAGAAGAAAATAGAGGATGATATATTGTAATATAGATATTTTTATAGCATCAATACTGCTCTACCATAAAAGTTATCCAATATACACGGAATGTATAAATATTAATATTTCAGAGGCAATATATTAATATCTATATAAATACAAAAAAACAGGATGTATCTCAAGGATACATCCTGTTTTTGAGCTTTCAAAAGCTCGAGGGGAAGTTATCAATATATTATTGATTAATACGGGAACCGTATACGTCGCGTTGAGTTTTAGGTTCGTTGTTAACGCGAACACGTTCTGTTTTATGACGATCGTTGTCAGCACCAGAAATACGATCAACACGGAAGTGGTTAAGACGGATATTTTGTAATTCAGGACCAAATTCGTTCATAGCACGTTTCATGTTGTCATCGATAGGAGCACCATTTTGAAGTGCACGGTACAACATAGTAGCGAATTCGTAACGAGTCATCTTAACGTCGCCTTTGAATGTGCCATCAGGGTAGCCAACAAGGATACCATTACCAGCCAATTGGCTAATGTATTGGTAAGCCCAGTGGTTACGAGGAACGTCTGGGAATTCAGCAGTTTTACTAGGATCAATTGCATGTGGAGTCAAGATTTGTAACAAGTTGTTATATTTGTTTTCCATATCTTGAAGACGTGCATTCAATTCAGCAATTTCACGGCCCATAGCTACGCGAGAGCGGGACTCAGGGGAACGTTTACCAAGACGAATGGATACGCCAGCATTCAATTGAGATTCGCCAGTACCTACAGTACCACCAACGGAGAACATTGTGTCTTCGTTAGGACGGTAGAAAGCGCCCAATGCAGCGGAGTTAGCATTGTGGTAGTGACCATAACCAGCAGCGATTGTCCATTTGTCATCTGGATTGAAGTCCAATGGATGTAAAGCAGCCAATGCAGCAGAACCTGCACCTACTTTATTAACGCGTTTTTCAACATTGCCAACTCGGTTGTTCAAGTTAGTAATATTATTGTTGATTTGACCTGGTGTGGAGTTGTTGATTTGAGTTTGTAAATCATTTGCTACGGAGTACAATTGGCTACCATTTACAGCATCTGTGGAATCAGCGGAAATTTTACCAGCTGCTACGTTGTGGATTTGGCGTTCTTGACCAGCTTTACCAACGGATACAGAGCCTACAGGGCTAGTACCTGCGAAGCCACCATATGTATGGCCAGCTACAGTTGCGCTAGTTACATTTGTTGCAGAACGAGTAGTGGAGTCAGCACCTAATGCAATGGAGTTTGCAGTGGATGCATTAGCTTTGTTACCGATTGCAATGCTGTAATCAGCAGTTGCAGCTGCATCAGAACCGAATACGTTAGTACGTACGCCTGTTGCTTGAGCTCCAGCACCGAATGCTTGTGCATGATCGCCAGTAGCTGTTGCAGAGGAACCAATAGCATTAGCATGGTTGCCATTAGCTGTAGCATCAGCACCGATAGCATTAGCTTTGTAACCAGTGGATTTTGCTTGGTGACCAAGAGCTAAAGAACGTACATCGGAAGCTGTTGCTCGAGTACCGATTGCAATGCCCCAAGTTTTGTCAGCTTGAGCTTCATGACCAATAGCAACGGATTCGCTCATTTTTGCTTGTGCTGCATTACCTACTGCCAATGCAGAGCTACCTAATGCAGTATTTTTAGAACCAATAGCTACGGAGTTGCTATTCCAAGAACCGTTTAACAATGTAGCAGAATCAGGTTCATTATCGAAAGTACGATCGCGGTAGTTTTTAGTTGTACCATCTACAGTATTGTTATAACCATAACCGATAGCATTTGTACCGTTAATTACGTTGCTATCACCGAAAGCTTGTGCAAATGCACCTGTTACAGTGTTACCATCGCCAAATGCGTTAGCTTGGTTACCATTAATGGAGTTTTGGTTACCGTATGCACTGCTAGAACCATTAGCGCTTGTAATTGTATTACCTTGACCTACAGCGATGCTAGTAGCTGTACCATTTGCAACAGTACCATAAGAAATACTATTATGTGTAGTATCTGGAGTTTGACCAGCTTGATCACCTACGGCTGCAAAAATAAAACCATCTGCTGTAGATACAGGTGTTGCTGCACTTACCGGAGCAACAGTAGCACCTACAGCTGCAGCAGCAGCCAATACAGCAAACGCTAATTTTTTGGAATGTTTGTTTTCTCTCATCTTACACCCTCACTAAATTAAAATTCTTAACCAAACACAATACAATTTTTCAACCTCTCTAAGTTCCGCCTCTCTCCTCGGGCTGATAAAATATACTTCTCACTTCTCACATAAGAAATATATTTGATTCAATTTAAGAAAAATTTATATTGTTGATTACCCGCATAGCATATCAAAGTTTTACGATATAAACAAGCCTTTTTCCCATATAAAGTTCATTAATAACTCTTCATAATTCCAAAAAATAGCATGATTACTGGCATTCTTTGTTGTATCAATATACTCATCATTTTTAATGATGAGTAAGAAAAATCACAGCTTTTTAAAGATTCTACAGAATATATTTTGTATAACTTATAAATAATTGCTATTTTAATAAGTTTTATGAATATTTCAAGTAGCCCACCAACCCTTATTCACATTAACTTCATGAACACTTTCTGAACTTCCAATGAGAGAATAATTAATCATTTTTCTGGATTTTATAATAATTTTATTTTTACTCTTAATAGTATTCTATATCTACTTAAATAACTTAATAAGTATACACATATCACCCAAAATATTCGCATAAGTTTACAAAACAAGGCTTAATCTATATATACAGCATCCATATTCTTTCCATAGCTATCATAAATACCAAAAAGCTCCTACGTTACATGAACGTTAGGAGCTTTTTATATATTAAGCCAACAAGGCTTTTACAAGTTCTTCTGCTTTACCAAAATCATCTGCATCTGGATTCCAGTTACATTTAATTTCAGGTTCTACCACAGAGAAACCATATTTAGTTAATTCTTCACGAAGTACCTTCGTAGATTCACCAGACCAACCGTAGGTACCAAATACGGCAGCCTTTTTATTTTTAAACTTCAATTCACGCAAAAAGTCGAGCCAACCAGCTACAGAAGAGATAACACTATTCCCTACTGTCGGAGAACCAACGGCGATCGCTTTTGATTTGAATACTTCTGTCATGATGTCGTTTTTATTTGTTTTACTGATGTTAAAGATCTTAACCCGTGTATCAGGAGATTGTTTAGCAATCTCATCAGCAATTTTATGGGCTAATTTCTTTGTACCATCCCACATAGTGTCATATACGACTGTAATTTGGTCTTCTTGGTATGCTTGAGACCACTCATAGTATTTCTCTACGATTTGCAATGGGTTTTCACGCCAAATTGCACCATGGCTAGTAGCGATAATATCAATTGGCAAGTTGAGCTTTTGAATTTCTTCAACCTTAGCTTTTACCAATGGAGAGAATGGATTCAAAATATTGGCGTAATATTTCATCGCCTCTGCCCATAGACGACATTGATCAGCCTTATCGGCCCACAATTCTTCTACCGCGAAATGTTGTCCGAACGCATCGTTAGAGAACAAAATATTGTCGCCAGTCATATAGGTTGCCATAGAGTCAGGCCAATGGAGCATGCGCATTTCTACGAATACCAAAGATTTACCGTTACCGATATCTACGGAATCACCTGTCTTCACAGTTTTAAAATTCCATTCTGGATGATGGTATTGACCAACCAAGGATTTAACAGCATTTTCTGTACAATAAATCGGCGTATTTGGAATTTTTTCCATCAAAGCTGGCAAGGAACCGCTATGATCAACTTCGCCGTGATTACATACGATAAAATCAATCTTGTTTAGATCAATTTCAGATTCCAAATTGTCTATAAACTCTGAGGAATGAGGTTTCCATACGGTATCGATGAGGACAGTTTTCTCCTCTTCAATCAAGTACGCGTTTTGGCTAGATCCATTATTAATGCTGTAATCAGAACCGTGAAACTCTTGTAATTCCCAGTCAATTTTACCAACCCAAGACACGTTATTTTTTATATGCTTTCTCATAATAACCTCCATAATTCTTGTGAAAGTCTTTCACAATTAACAATATGTATGGCCTATGTGGTATCTGTGTATATGTACCTATCTATATACCTATGCATATATCACAACTCGGTCATTAACTGTGGTTTTATTATACCCATATCACATTGATAAGTCTGTATCTGCAGGTACAGATTTGATAATTATTCTAAAAAACCACTCACAGATAATCAAATTCTATACATTAGCGTACAATAGATTTCCTATGAGTGGTTACGAGCATATGTAGTTTTAATAGCGGGTTGTTTATTATCTACCTTAAATAAGCTAGAATAACGTCCGATTATTTATTCTCAGGCTTAGATAATCCTGGGATAGCTTTATAGATATATAACGCAATATATCCATCAACTATACTATGAATGATGGTCCCGCCACCAACAAGGACAAATACGACGTAGATAAGATCGATATTTGGCATCGTAGTCGTAGTATAGAACAAGAGGCATGCTAATACTTCACCGATGGCGTGAACGATGGCACATACAAGGTTGAACGTAGCAAAGGATAGAGCCCCAGTCAATACGCCTGGATGATGTTTAATATAATAGGCCCCCATCAAGGCAAAGATGATATGAGATGCAGCGCGCATAACGATAACGATAGGGAAGCCAGCTACAAAGAAACCTAGCGTAGAGCCTATAACAACACAAGCAGCCATCTTACGAGACAAGAACATAGCCAGGAATATAGGCACGTGACTCGCTAGTGTATACGATGCCGGTGGAATGACAACTTTCAGAGGCATCATAATAGGAATCATGATGGCTAATGCCATCAATAACGCAGTAATGGTTAAATTTCGATACATGGAAGAATTCATAAAGGCCTCCTTTGAAATATATTGCTCAATAATTACATCTACATCTACATCTACATCTACATCTACATCTACATCTACATCTACATCTACATCTACATCTACATCTACATCTACAGTATTCTAATTTATGATATAGAAACTAGCTATAGTTTTAATTCCCTACACTGCCCCACAAGTTAAGGATGACAACACCAACTACAATAAGACCTATCCCCAAAATGGTGTACATATTATAGCCCTCACTAAAGATAAAAACAGAAATGAGAGCCGTCACCACGAGACCTACGCCAGACCAGGTAGCATAGGTAACACTGAGTGGAATATATTTCAGTACATGCGTCAATGTATAGAAAGATCCTACATAACCACATACGCAGGCAATAGTCTGTAACGGCCGCGTAAAGCCATCAGATGCTTTCAACATGGTCGTAGCAAATAGCTCAAGCCCTATAGATAAGGCAAGTAAAAAATAAGATAACATAACCCCTCCTACAAAAAAGAGAGGGCCTTACAACCCTCTCTTCAATTCATAAGTACGCACTCAATCGCACCTATTATAGGCGTTCAATAACAGCTTGCGCCATTTCTGTGGTACCTACGCGTTTCAAGCCTTCGCGGTAGATATCGCCTGTGCGGTAACCATCAACGAGCACTTGTTCAACAGCTTTTTCAATAGCGTCAGCCACTTGAGGCAAATCAAGGGAGTGACGGCACATCATAGCTGCGGACAAGATTGTACCCAATGGGTTCGCCAAGTTTTGGCCCATAATGTCTGGTGCAGAACCATGGATTGGTTCGTACAATGCCGTGCCAGTACCCATGGATGCAGATGGTAAAAGCCCGATAGAACCAGAGATAACAGCACCTTCGTCAGACAAGATATCGCCGAACAAGTTTGTTGTAACGATAACGTCGAACTGTGCAGGATTTACAACAAGTTGCATCGCTGTATTATCTACGTAGAAGTAATCTGTTGCAATATCTGGATTAGCTGAAGCTTTCTCTTGAGCGATTTTACGCCACAAACGAGAAGAAGCCAATACATTTGCTTTATCTACAGATACAACCTTTTTGTTACGTTTGCGAGCTGTTTCCATAGCAATATCCATGATGCGCTCTACTTCGTAACGGCTGTATGTTTCTTTATCCCAAGCAAACTCGTTAGCGCCTTCACCTTGTGCCTCTTCGCGTTCACCGAAATAAATACCGCCAGTCAACTCACGAACGATAACGAAATCTACATCTTGTACGAGTTCCTTTTTAAGTGGGGAATACTCTTGCAAAGATGGATAGATTTTTACAGGACGCAAGTTACAGAACAAACCAAGCTCCTTGCGAAGACCAAGGATTGCTTTTTCAGGACGGATAGTAGGATCCACATTATCCCATTTAGGACCGCCTACAGCACCAAGCAATACAGCATCAGCTGCTTTACAAGCCTCGATAGTATCCTCAGTCAAAGGCACACCATATGCATCAATAGACGCACCGCCCGCTTTTTTATCAATCCAATTAACCTTTACATTAGCTTTCTCAAAAGCCACATCACAAACAGCCTTCGCTGCAGCAATAATCTCAGTACCGATACCATCACCAGGAATCAATACGATATTCTTTTCGCTCATATTACCTCTCCATATAACAAATGCTCATAGATGAGCCACAAACTCATCAGCCTTTATTGCACTATTCAGGTCTATATAGCCTGTGCCGCGCCTTCACACTCCCGAGAGCCGAATGCTCGTCGAAAACGACTTTGGCCCTGCGAAGGCCGCAGGCCGAAGTCAGACCTGGCCAGTGGAGGCTTGAGACGAGTGTTCGGCTCGCCCTTACTTGCGGTTTTTCGCAAAGTTCACAAGACCACCAGCTGCCGCAATATCTTGAATGAATTGTGGCAATTCAGTCCCTTGGTATTGTTCGTTTTTAGTCAAGTTATACACGATACCTTTAGACAAGTCTACGCCGATTGCATCGCCAGCGTCGATACGATCGACTTGTTCACCGATTTCAACTACTGGTAAACCGATGTTGATAGCATTACGGAAGAAGATACGGGCAAAGGAGTGTGCTACGATAACAGGCACTCCTTTTGCTTTGATAACGCCTGGTGCGTGTTCACGGGAGGAACCACAGCCAAAGTTTTTACCTGCTACCATGATTTCGCCAGCTTTCACATTAGGTGCGAAAGTTGTATCAATATCTTCCATCGCATGTTCTGCCAATTCGTTCCAATCAGCAATTGCCAAGTAACGAGCTGGAATAATTACGTCTGTATCTACATCGTCGCCGTAGCGCCAGATTTTTTTGCTTTCAAAATCCATATTAAACCTCCTCAGGGCCTGCAATGCGGCCTAATACAGCACTTGCTGCCGCCACGTAAGGGCTCGCCAAATATACTTCAGAATCAACGTGACCCATACGACCACGGAAGTTACGGTTTGTAGTGGAAACTGTACGTTCCCCTTCAGCCATGATACCCATGTAACCGCCAAGGCAAGGACCACATGTTGGTGTGGACACAGCGCAGTCAGCTTGAATGAAGATGTCTAACAAACCATCTTTCATAGCTTGGTCGTATACATCTTGGGAACCAGGGATTACGATACAACGAACGAATGGAGCTACTTTGCGGCCTTTGAAGATCTCTGCAGCTGCCACCAAGTCTTCGTAACGGCCATTTGTACAAGAACCGATGATAACTTGGTCAATTTTAATATCTTTGTCGATTTCGTTGATGTAATGTGTGTTGGATGGCAAATGAGGGAATGCTACAACTGGTTGCAATTTGGACAAGTCAATTGTAATCGTTTGAGCATATACTGCATCAGCATCTGGAGCGATTGGCTCAACAGGACGGTTTACGCGGCCTTTGATGTATTCTTCAGTTACTGCATCGTAAGGGAATACGCCACATTTACCGCCAGCTTCGATAGCCATGTTACAAATTGTAAGACGATCTGCCATAGTCATGTGTTGTACGCCGTCGCCAGCGAATTCAAGAGCCATGTAACGAGCGCCGTCTACGCCGATTTGACCGATTAAATCAAGAATTACGTCTTTACCAGTTACCCATTTGTTAGGTTTGCCGATAAGCTCAACCTTAATTGTTTCAGGCACTTTGAACCAAGTTTTACCTTCTGCCATAGCTACGCCCGCATCAGTGGAGCCTACGCCTGTGGAGAATGCATTTACTGCACCATATGTACAAGTGTGGGAGTCAGCACCAATCATCATTTCCCCTGGACCGATAAGGCCTTTTTCTGGCAAAATAACGTGCTCAATACCCATTCTACCCACTTCAAAGTAGTTTGTAATGCCATGTTCACGTACGAAATCGCGCATTACTTTAGCTTGTGTAGCGGATTGAATATCTTTGTTTGGTGTGAAATGGTCAGGTACCAAGTAAATTTTATGACGGTCAAATACAGGTTTGCCGATTTTTAAGAACTCTTTACGCGCTGGTGGGAATGTGATGTCGTTCATCAATACCGCATCCAAATGACATTCGATGATTTGGCCTGGTTTTACAACATCAAGACCCGCATGGCGAGCCATATTCTTTTCAGTAATGGTCATACCCATATTATTTTTCCTCCTCTTGTTCTAGCTCCATAGCTAGGAATACTGAGTTTACTGCATTAATATATGCATTTACACTTGATTTAACGATATCGGTGCTGATACCACGACCATGGTATAAACGACCGTTGTATTCTACCTTAAGGGTTGCTTCCCCAAGGGCATCTTTACCTGCTGTAATAGCGCGGATTTGGTAGTCTTTTAAGCTGATTGGCAAGCCAACTACACGTTCAACTGCTTTAAGGGATGCGTCTACTGGACCGTCACCTACGGCAGCATCTGCTTTCTCACCTTCTGGAGTCATGAGACGAACGTCTGCGTAAGCATAGCCTTTTTCACCCAATTTGTAGTATTGAGCCACAAGCTCGAATGCTTTTTTATGATGTAAGTTGTCTACTACAAGAGCGATAATGTCATCATCGTATACTTGTTTTTTACGGTCAGCCAATTCTTTGAATTTAGCGAAGAGGTCGTTGATTTTCTCTTCTGTGAAAGATTGGAAACCAAGTTTTGCCAAATGATCAGCAAAGGCATGACGGCCAGAGTGTTTACCCAATACGAGGTCTGTTTTTTCAGCCCCTACGGACTCAGGAGTCATGATTTCATATGTTTCAGGATTGCTCATCATACCATGTTGGTGAATACCAGACTCATGAGCAAAGGCATTAGATCCAACGATTGGTTTATTTGGAGGAACTACAACACCTGTCAAACGACTTACTAGTTTAGAAACTTTCGTAAATTGTTTTGTATCAATGTTCACTTGAAGGTCGCCGAAGTAATCATGGCGTGTTTTAAGAGCCATTACAACTTCTTCAATCGCTACGTTACCAGCCCGTTCGCCTAGGCCATTAATTGTGCCTTCTACTTGGCGTGCACCTGCTTTAATAGCAGCTAACGTATTTGCATTAGCAAGACCTAAGTCATCATGGCAGTGAACGGAGATAATTGCATTTTCAATGCCTGGTGTATGTTCTTTAATATAGCGGATTTTATCACCGAACTCATTAGGGTTCATGTAACCTACTGTATCTGGTACATTAATAATTGTTGCACCACCAGCAATGGCAACACCAAATACTTGGCATGCGAAATCTAAATCAGAGCGTGCCGCATCTTCACCAGAAAACTCGATTTCATCAACCTTACCTTTTGCATATGCCAATACGGATTTAACCTTATCCAATACCTCTTGGCGAGTCATTTTTAATTTATATTCCATATGAAGTTCAGAGATAGCAATGAATACATGCAAACGGCTACGTTCCGCATCTTTCAATGCATCAATCGCTTTTTGTACGTCCTTTTCATTAGCACGTGCCAACGCACAAATTGTTGCGCCTTTCACTTCGCGTGCAATCGTTTGTACTGCTTCAAAATCCCCAGGGGATGCTGCTGGGAAACCAGCTTCGATTACGTCGATGCCGAGGCGTACTAGGCCTTTCGCAATTTCAATTTTTTCAGGAGTTTGTAAAGACACACCTGGTGTTTGTTCCCCATCACGAAGGGTTGTATCGAAGAAATATACGCGATTTTGATCCATAATCTTCACCTTTTCTATACTAATAAAACATAACACTGTATTATATCTATCCATTGTGAAAGTTTAGTAAAACCGCCGATTTCAACGCTATTTCGGCTGAAGCCAACGTAGATACATCAAATCAGTAATTTTACTAGACTTTTACAATAAAAAAAGCCCCTCAGAACAACTGTCGTTGCTCAAAGGGGCGTTATATTCATAACACGGTACCACCCTAATTGGGACTCGTTGCGGGTATAACGGAACCACCGTCGATGACTACTGCTGCATTCGCCACCAAAGCTCACGGGAGAGTGTCAGCGTACAACCTCTATTGCCTCGCACCAACCGGCAACTCTCTGAAAGCAGGATTTGTAAACCTTTATACCCATTCATAGCTCGTATTTAAGATATAAAGGTATTATACGGTATTCTATAGAACTGTGTCAACAGGATGGACATGTGAGTTTTGTGAAAACACAGTTTTATCGTTACAATTTGACATCCCCCATGATCTCACGTATAGTGTAAATAGGCAGTACCAATGATTGGAGGAATTATTATGAGTGGTTCAAGTAAATTCTTCTTTATTTTATCGGGTATTGTAAGCATTATCCTGGGGATATTCTTACTCTTAAATCCCGTTATTAATCTCATAGCTTTTGCCTGGCTTTTTTCTATTATCTTTTTCGTCAGTGCGGTCAGCTCTATTATAAATTATTTTACGTTATCGTCTGAATTACGTAGCGGCTGGTATCTTATCAGCGGCATTATCAATGCTCTATTCGGTATCTATTTAATATCCGGCGGATTTGCATTCCTACCATTAGTACTCCCAATCACAATCGGCATCTGGATGGTAATTGAAGCCATCTTTATTTTCATTAAATCAAGAAAGTCCGACAGCATGGTATCACTCATGGGACGTAATGCAAAATGGCTTGCACTAATTCTTTTACTATTAGGCCTATTACTTATATTCGAGCCGATCGCTTTTGGTGAAGCATTTATCTATTTCATCGCCTTCGGTTTCTTATTTGACGGAATTTATTCCATCGGTGAGGCTTTTAAAAAATAGAATATAACTAAATAATTACACTATAAGATTGACCATGTACTGCCAAATAGCTGTCATAAATTACGATGTCTATTTCGTATTTGTGGCAGCTATTTTATTTGTTTTGGCTAGCCGTCATGCTAAATGTATTCGCCTACTACATTTGCAAGTGGTTAGACGCTTTTCTAGCTCTTTTATTTAGCAACTAGCCCAACGCTCTAACATTAGCGTAATAATGGGGTTATAGGACAAAAATTAGTACAACCCTGTAGTAATTTAAAATCCCCTTGATCAGTACCAAGATACTCATCAAAGGGATTATATTAATTATGAAAAAGACAAATAGCCCTTCGTTATCCTAGGATCGCTATTAAATTCAAGTCACATCTTAGGCTTTAAATATAACACCATTATGCTCTAGTTGTTCCACTGTTTTTTTACCAATGCCCGGTAGCATCAATACTTCTTGTT
>NZ_JAPVXT010000004.1:0-208703 GCF_041431445.1 Veillonella sp. 20925_1_51 | reverse complement strand
GCTTTTGTTGCAGAGCTGTCAGCTGCTGTTGCGGAGCTTGCTGCGTCAGTTGCAGAGGACGCTGCTTTCGTTGCAGAACTATCTGCTGCTGTTGCACTGGATGCTGCTTTTGTTGCAGAGCTGTCAGCTGCTGTTGCGGAACTTGCTGCATCTGTGGCAGAAGACGCTGCTTTCGTTGCAGAGCTATCAGCTGCTGTTGCGGAACTTGCTGCATCTGTTGCAGAGGATGCTGCTTTCGTAGCAGAGCTTGCTGCATCTATTGCAGAGGACGCTGCTTTTGTTGCAGAAGAATCTGCTGCTGTTGCACTAGATGCTGCATCTGTTGCGGAGGATGCCGCTTTTGTTGCAGAGCTGTCTGCTGCTGTCGCACTAGACGCTGCGTCTGTTGCGGAGGATGCCGCTTTTGTTGCAGAGCTATCTGCTGCTGTTGCACTAGACGCTGCGTCTGTTGCGGAGGATGCCGCTTTTGTTGCAGAGCTATCTGCTGCTGTTGCACTAGATGCTGCATCTGTTGCGGAGGATGCCGCTTTTGTTGCAGAGCTATCTGCCGCTGTAGCACTGGATGCTGCTTTTGTTGCAGAAGAATCTGCTTTATTAGCTGCTACTTCTGCACGATCTGCAGAACTATCAGCTGCTGTGGCAGAACTTGCTGCATCTGTTGCGGAAGATGCTGCTTTTGTCGCAGAACTGTCTGCTGCCGTTGCACTAGATGCGGATTTTGTTGCAGAGCTATCCGCTGCTGTTGCGGAGCTTGCTGCATCAGTGGCAGAAGATGCTGCTTTTGTTGCAGAACTATCTGCTGCTGTCGCACTAGACGCAGATTTTGTTGCAGAGGAATCTGCTGCTGTTGCGGAGCTATCTGCTGCGGTTGCAGAAGACGCTGCTTTCGTTGCAGAACTATCTGCCGCTGTCGCACTAGATGCGGATTTTGTAGCAGAGGAATCTGCTGCTGTTGCGGAGCTTGCTGCATCTGTCGCAGAGGATGCTGCTTTTGTTGCAGAAGAATCAGCTGCTATTGCGGAAGACGCTGCTTTCGTTGCAGAAGAGTCTGCCGCTGTTGCACTAGATGCAGATTTTGTAGCAGAGCTGTCTGCTGCTGTTGCGGAACTTGCTGCGTCAGTCGCAGAACTTACTGCTTTTGTTGCGGAACTTGCTGCATCTGTTGCAGAGGATGCCGCTTTTGTAGCAGAGCTGTCAGCTGCTGTTGCGGAGCTTGCTGCATCTGTTGCAGAGGATGCTGCTTTTGTTGCAGAAGAATCTGCTTTATTAGCTGCTACTTCTGCACGATCTGCTGAACTATCTGCTGCTGTCGCAGAGCTTGCCGCTTTCGTTGCAGAACTATCTGCCGCTGTTGCACTAGATGCAGATTTTGTAGCAGAGCTGTCAGCTGCTGTTGCGGAGCTTGCTGCATCTGTCGCAGAGGATGCTGCTTTTGTTGCAGAAGAATCTGCCGCTGTTGCGCTAGATGCAGATTTTGTAGCAGAGCTGTCAGCTGCTGTTGCGGAACTTGCTGCATCAGTCGCAGAACTTACTGCTTTTGTTGCAGAAGAATCAGCTGCTGTTGCGGAAGACGCTGCTTTCGTAGCAGAAGAGTCTGCCGCTGTTGCACTAGATGCAGATTTTGTAGCAGAGCTGTCAGCTGCTGTTGCAGAGGAGGCTGCTTTTGTAGCGGAAGAGTCTGCTTTATTAGCTGCTGCTTCTGCACGATCTGCAGAGCTATCTGCTGCTGTTGCAGAGCTTGCTGCTTTTGTTGCAGAGGAATCTGCTGCTGTGGCACTAGATGCGGATTTTGTTGCAGAGCTATCCGCTGCTGTTGCGGAGCTTGCTGCATCAGTTGCAGAAGATGCTGCTTTTGTCGCAGAGCTATCTGCTGCTGTCGCACTAGACGCAGATTTTGTTGCAGAGGAATCTGCTGCTGTTGCGGAGCTTGCTGCATCTGTTGCAGAGGACGCTGCTTTTGTAGCGGAGCTATCTGCTGCTGTTGCACTAGATGCGGATTTTGTTGCAGAACTATCTGCTGCTGTTGCAGAGCTTGCTGCTTTTGTTGCGGAAGAGTCTGCTGCCGTTGCACTAGATGCGGATTTTGTGGCAGAGCTATCAGCTGCTGTTGCAGAGCTTGCTGCTTTTGTTGCGGAAGAGTCTGCTGCCGTTGCACTAGATGCGGATTTTGTGGCAGAGCTATCGGCTGCTGTTGCAGAGCTTGCTGCTTTTGTTGCGGAAGAATCTGCCTTATTAGCTGCTGCTTCAGCACGAACTGCAGAGCTTTCAGAGTTAGATGCAGATGTAGAGGCTGCTGTTGCAGAGGATGCTGCTTTTGTTGCAGCTGTAGATGCTGTTGTAGCCGCTGTAGAAGCAACTGTTGCAGAGGATACCGCTTTTGTTGCAGCTGCTTCTGCCGCTGCTGCAGAGCTAGAGATCGCCGCTTTAGCTGCATTATAACCATCAGCTGTAGAGTTTGCTGTAGAAACTGCTGTATCAGCTTTAGATTCTGCACTAGTTGCTTTTACAAGGGCAGAACTTGCTGCTGTAGATACGCTTGTAAGTGCAGTAGATGTAGCGTTAGCTGTAGCAGCTGCTGCAACAGCTTTTGTTTCAGCGCTAGTTGCTTTTACAAGGGCAGAACTTGCTGCTGTAGAAACACTTGTAAGAGAAGTAGATACGCTTGTAAGTGCAGTAGATGTAGCGTTAGCTGTAGCAGCTGCTGCAACAGCTTTAGTTTCTGCACTAGTTGCTTTTACAAGGGCGGAACTCGCTGCTGTAGATACGCTTGTAAGTGCAGTAGCTGTACTTTCAGCAGCTTGAACTACAGCATGTAATTGAGAGCCGTTAACTGCATCTGTAGATGTAGCAGATACAGTGCCGGCTGCTAAGTTTGTAAGTGTACGTTTTTGAGTAGCAGAGCCAATGGAAACAGTACCAGCAGCAGTACCACCTGCTAAGGTATAACTTTTACCAGCAATAGTCATTGTACTTGTACTTACAGGAGCGGCAGTTGCAGAGGAAGCACCTAAGGCAACACTATTAACTTCAGATGCAGTTGCTGTTGCACCTAAAGCAAGTGCACCTGTTGCTGTCGCTCTAGCCATATAACCATATGCAGATGCATTTTCAGCTCCAGCCATACTAGAATAACCAATAGAAACAGCTTGAGTTGCTGTTGCTGCTGCACTATTACCAATCGCAACAGCCACAGAACCTTGACCTTTTGCTTGTCCACCTATAGCAATAGCACTTGCTTGAGATGCAACTGCGGTATCACCAAGTGCAATACTAGACAACCCAGCAGCATTTGCTTTTGGGCCAATGGCAACAGCCTTGTCTGCACTTGCAGCACTACTTGTACCCACTGCTACTGCATCAGATTTACTAGCAGCTGCTTGTTTACCAATAGCAGTAGCACTCTCTGCTGTACCACGAGCACCAGCACCAAGTGCGATAGCATAATCAGCAGTAGCACCATTTTTCGTACCATTTAATTCACTACCAAGAGCTAATGCACGATTTCCAGTTGCTTCGGATTTATAACCAATGCCTACTGCTGCAGGACCACTTACAGTTGTATTAGAACCTGCACCAAAGGCTTGGTTACCAGTTGTATTAACAAGATAACCTACTGCTGCAGAACCAGAACCACTAGCAGTTACATTACTACCAAGGGCAACGTCATAATCTTTAACTGCATTTGAATTTGGACCAACAGCTGCAGCAGATACGCCTGTAGCTGTTGTAGCATTACCGATTGCTACACCACTACCTTGTGTAGCCTTTGTATTAGAACCTAAGGCGATGGAGCTTTCACCACCCGCTTCCGTAAACTCAGTAGAATCAGTCGCATCATTATTATTACCTGCACCAATTGCAATAGCACGTTTACCGGATGCTTTAGACGCACGACCTACCGCTACGCCATTCATGCCTGTTACAGTTGCTTTAGCACCAACAGCAGTACCGCCCCAGCTTGAACCAGTATTCGTTACAGATGCACCATAACCAACAGCGGTAGCAGCACCTGTACTAGCTACTGTCTCAGCACCAAGTGCAGTTGCATTACTACTAGACGCATTGGCTTGGTTACCAACAGCAGTAGCACCAGCTTCAGAGGCAGCTGTAGTCTTACCAATTGCTATACTAGCTTCATTGCTAGCACGTGCTGCAGCACCAAGGGCAACAGAGTAATCACCTGTAGCACCAGTTTGTGTACCATTATACGCACTACCAATAGAGATAGCTCGATTACCAGATGCGGTATTACTATAACCAATACCAACTGCTGCCGTACCAGATACAGTAGTATTAGAGCCTGCGCCAAAAGCTTGGTTACCGGTAGTATTTACTAAATAACCAACTGCAGTAGCACCACCACCATTAGCATGAGTCTGAGAGCCAAATGCGTTATCGTTTTCTTGATCAGCAAGTGCAGTATAACCTACTGCTACAGAATTATTTCCAGTAGCTGCTGCATTATTACCAACTGCTGTAGCGCTAACTTTAGTAGCTTGTGCATATGCGCCTACTGCTGTCGCATTAGACCCTGATGCCCCGGTTTTCATACCTAAAGAAGTACCGTTTCCACCAGTAGCTTTAGCATCCCAACCCATAGAAACCGCATTGCCACCACTCTCTGCATCACTACCAATAGCTACGGCTCCATTATAATTTGCCTTAGCACGACCAATGGCAATCGCATTATCACCATTTGCACTAGCTACACTACCAGCATCAGTTGTGGAGATTGCAATACCTTTTGGTGGTGCCGCGCCAGCAAATTTACCAGCTGCATCCACTTGTGCGACATTCCCTGTCACAGCTAATGAAGCCAAAATACCAGCTACAACAATTTTCTTCTTACCTGTTGTATTTTTAGCCATTTCAGATACAACTACGTAACATTGTTTAGATTTGGACCAAATAACCTTAAAGATCTTATTCATACTAACCTTTTACTCCTAATTTTTCTAACAATATTTGATATTTGAGTATATTTTCTTTATTGAATGGTGACACCGAATCAATGAGTTTATCATTCCATTTTTTATGGCTTTCAAAATCATCATCATAGGATTTAATAGCATTGATCAATTGACGCTCACCGTCGTAAGCATCAAATCCATCATAGTAAAAGCCTACATGGTGTGCTTTTAACATTGGTGAGTTATGTACTAGTGGATAACCGCCATATAGTGCCTCGTAATATACATAGTTCAGTGCATTTTCCCATTGGAAGGAAAGCACAATGTCCGTGTATTTTGCAAGAAATTGGGGCGTAATATGACGCGTTTCAACGGTCATAATGTTATCCTTAACCCCTGATGTAAAGCCGATAAAATTAAAAATGGCATCATTATCTTTGATGTCGTAGGTATTACATAAATATATATGTTTCACCAGTTCTGGATGGTTCCGATAAGCCTCTTCACCAATCAGAATTGGGATCATACAGTTTTTCAGTACCGATATATTCGGTTCCAATACAGAGACGCAAGCACCATTAGCTTTTATTTGACCACGTTCATAACCAAAGGTATATGGTTCTTCAATAGACTTAGTCATATGGTCTAAAAACAATGGATCCCATAAATGAGGAGCCTCATATACAGGAGCTTTTGTCATAATTTCTAAATAGCAACGATTTGTATTCATATGCTGTGGAATCATCCATACAGCATCATATTTCGTACCGTTGAAAGCACGGGCACCAGGTTTATCGTGAACCATCTTTTCCATATCAGCAATGAAATCATTCCCCATACGGTACGACACGATTTTAGCACCACGTTTACGATATTCCGCTTCGATTTGTGGTTCTAATGTTAATGTTCCCTCAATCAAAACATCAGTTGTATCGATGACTTCATCGCTGTCATAAATATCGATATCCATCAAATCTAATCGCATATTATCAGACAATGACTTCTTATCATTTCGCCAGTACACAAAGTAAACGGAATCTACTCCATCGATTTGTTCTAGGCACTGTTTTAAGAAGTACATATTCTGCCCGGCCCCATTGGACCAAATATGGTTATACGACTTACCCCAGAAAAAAGTAATCCCTATATTAATCGTAATCCCTCCTCCTCAATCTTTTGAAGTTTCCCTCATTTAAAATTCATATGACCCATTCTATCAAATATATAATATAATAATCAATTCCATTTCGAGCATTTTCGATGTTTTTATAAACATACTATGTTCTCTATATATTTTTTTTATAATTTTAAAATTCTGGATATAAGTCCTTCATTTTTCTCTACATATACAGCTTAAATCAATTAGAAATTTTAATATATACTCCTAAAAAAAGCTGTTATATATATGATTAATTTCACATATATAACAGCCTTTATGTTTTGTATATTCTATCGATATTTCTGTAAATATATTTAGTTTTTGCATATGAATAAACGTTAAATAGTAACTTTCATGCTATTTACATCTTATGGTATTTAAAACAAATTTTCAGATATTAATGTTTTTCTAATAATTGTTGTACCATAGATTTTAAGGACTCAATCTCAGCTCTTTGTAAAGGAATTTGTGTGCCAAAGCATACATGCTTACCATTGGAGTCAGCCATCATGCCATCCATTGTATATTCTGCTACGTCTAGATTATTAGTATTTTCTAACTTTACACCATTAGCTCTAACAGCAGTATTTACATCACCATCAAAAAACTGAGATTTTTCTGTATTTACGATACTGCGTTTAGGATCTGTAACAAGACCAAATTCAGCAGATGTTAAGTTATATACTAATTTCAGAACCGTATATTTTAGTTTCTGTTCCTGAATTTTCAAGTTTAATATTACTAGCTTCAATATCTATAGCATTAATTTTATCAGCCGTAACTGTTGTTTCAGCTTATTTTTGCAATTTCATCCGCTTGATAAATTTTTATTGATATAAACATCGTTCCATAGACATAACAGAGAATCAAAAACAGCTATCTCATCAAGTTTTCCACTCAATGAGATAGCTGATGTTATTATATGCAATTCAACTATATAACCTTAATTAAATGAAAATACATAAGCACTTTGTTCATGAGCCAATGTAATACGTTTATGTAAACGTTCCATATAGGCTCGGTATATGTCTTGCGCTTCGTCAATAGACACGATATTAAAATTAATACCATCCCCTACCGGCAACTGGCTGAGACGAGGTAGGTCTGCGGTAATTATAGTACCAATCTTTGTATAGCCCCCTGTTGTTTGGCGATCTGCCATGAGGACAATGGGATGTCCATTCGATGGCACTTGGATAGAGCCAAACACGGCACCATCGGAAATAATATCTGCACTGTCTACGTGTTCGATTTCAGGACCATCTAGGCGGAATCCCATGCGATCACATTCTACAGTCAGTGTGTAAATTTTATTACTAAAGGTCTTGATACCTTTCTCTGTGAAATGTTTTGCTTGATCACCTAGTACAACGCGTAATGGTTCATGACATTCACGGCCACCACGGTTATATAAGGCGGTATTGAATAGAGTATGCCCTTCACCACGGTAATCGCAGACATGCACTTCATCTCTGGTAAACGCTTTGATGCCAAGTTCATCGCCCTTTTGTAATGGTCGCCCCTCAAGTCCCCCAATTTTCGCCTTTGTATGGGTCGATACACTGCCGTTGATGCTTGGCACGTCGATACCTCCAGAGAAAGAAATGTACATGCGCACGCCACATTGGCTAAAACCGCCGGAAATGACATCGCCGTCATGACATACAAATGGAATATATCTCGGTACTCGCACACTATTGATGGTTGGTTCCATATCGGCTCCTGTGAAAGCAACGATACATGAGCCTTTCACGGTGAGTGTAGGCGGCAGCAATGTGCACTCTAAGGCACCTGCCATTTCTACATTACCTACCAGCGCTTGCCCCAAGAGATAGCTTTCACTATCCATAGGACCGGCTACAGGCATACCATATTGTTGGAACCCAACGCGACCTTTATCTTGAATGGTAGTGTACATACCAGGTGCATTTACGTAGATAGATGATTTATTAAACTCATTAATAGCCACGCAACTCACCTACCTCTACTTCATACATGGATGGCGCATAGTCCGCCCCCAATGCTTTAATACGATTATATTCCACTTCAGCTATCGGCACATAGCGCACATAGTCGCCAGCACTCAATAGCGCCGCTTGTTTCTTGGACATGTCATACATGGTTACCGGTGTACGGCCAATGATTTGCCAGCCCCCTGGAGAGTCGGATGGATACGTACCAGTTTGTTCCCCTGCAATGCCTACAGAACCTGCAGGTATCAATGTTCTTGGTGAGGACAAACGAGGTGTTGCAATACGTGGATCCATGCCGCCCAAATAGGTAAAACCAGGAATGAAGCCAAGCATATATACCAAGTAATCAGTACCACTATGAATGGCTACAACCTCATCTTCAGTTAGATTATTATGAGAGGCTACAAAACCAAGGTCTGGACCAAACTCACCACCGTACACGGTAGGAATTTCCACGACGGTAACAAGTTCATTAGCATTATCTGTTACAGTCTGCTCCAATGTAGGCTCAATGATGTTACACAATTCTGCATAAGAGTATAGCATAGCATCATATTGCAAAAGCAATGCACAATAGGTAGGTACTAATTCAATAATACCCTCTAGATGTAGCTCTTGAATTCGCTCTATCGTTTGACGAATATGTCGATTAATCTTTGGATCGATGACTTGACCAAAATCAATAGAGATAGCGCAATCCCCTACAGGTGAAATTATAGGTTTCATAGGTATCTCCTTCCTAAAACCAGAAAGAACCATTACCTTCAAACGAAAATAATGGTACTTTCATAATTATCAAATTAACCAAGTAATTTAGCAATGCCTTGTAAGGATGTAACGCCGATGTAAGCTGTTACAAGTACTACAATCCATCCTGTATAGTATAACAGTTTATTATGTTTGTAGTCCCCTACGATTTCAGATTTATGAGTAGCAAAGAGCATTACTGCTAATGTAATCGGCAAGATTAAGCCGTTTACGGAGCCAGCCAAAATCAACAAGGATGCCGGTTTACCAATGAAGATCAAAATACATGTAGAAACAAAGATGAATGTCATAATAGTCAATTTTTCATTGCGTTCCACTACTTTGAACAATGTTTTTAAGAAGGACACGGATGTGTACGCTGCACCTACTACAGATGTTAAGGCTGCACAGAAGAACACGATACCGAACAATTTATGACCGATTTCACCAGCCCCAAGAAGGAATGCAGAACCAGCTGGATCTTTAGGGTCTAGTACATAGCCCATAGACACAACACCCAGAACGGCCAAGAATAACAAGATACGAACCACTGCATCTACGGACATACCCATGAAGGCTGCACGACGTACATCTTTCAAATGTTCTTGACCAGTAATACCCGCATCAATGAGGCGGTGACCGCCAGAGAATGTAATGTAACCACCTACGGTACCACCGATAAGGGTAATAGTTGCAAGCCATGGATAATGCGTTGGTGCCACTGCATGAGTAGCCGCTTCAGCCACTGGCGGATTTGTAGAAAATGCTACATAGCCAATCAATACTAGCATAACAGTACCAAGAATTTTAGCTGTGTTGTCTAGTACACCACCCATTTTTGGAGAGGCGAATAATAGAATACCCAAGATACCACTGATAGCCGCTGCAGTCGTTGTATCAATACCAAATACAATATTTAGGCCCATAGATGCGCCCCCAATGTTGCCGATATTGAAAGCAAGGCCTCCAAGAGAAATCAAGAATGCTACGAAATAGCCAAGTCCTGGCAATACTTTATTAGCAATATCTTGACCACGCATTTTAGATATACCAATGATGGTCCACACATTAAGCTGTGCAATAATTGAAAAAATAACAGACACAATGATGGCAAACGCAAAATCTGCTTTTAGATCATTTGTAAATGCTGCCGTTTGTAACATAAAGCCCGGCCCAATAGAGGACGTGGCCATCAAGAAAGCTGCCCCCAAGAGGACAGATAAACTTGCTTTACCTGAAATTGGTTTCATAAAAACCTCCATACAATAATTTATTAACTATCTATTATGTACTTACTATTTACTACATATTTACTACATATTTACTACATATTTACTACATATTTACTACATATTCACTATTTATTACGTATTTGCTATGTATTGCTTATTTTATAATCGCCGTTTTACTATTTACGGTTTTGAAAATTAGCCACTGTAACACCCGCTTTTGTAAGGCCTTCACGGATGTAATTTGTGAAAGCTATCGCTTCTGGGTTATCGCCGTGTACGCATACGGAATCGGCTACAATATCAATAGTATTACCTGTATTAGTGACAACCTTGCCTTCTGTAACCATCATAAGAACTCGTTCAAGAGCCTCTTGAGGGTCTTTTATAAAAGCGCCAGGTTCTGTACGAGGCACCAATGTACCTCCATCAGTATAACCACGGTCAGCAAATACCTCCTGAATTACATGAATGCCTCGACGCTCTGCTTCTTTAGCAATATAGCTACCGCTTAACACCATGGCTGCAATATTAGGGTTTACCGCTTGTAATCCATCTAGTACAGCATCTGCTAATGCAGGAGTTACACATGCAGTATTATAAAAAGCACCGTGTAATTTCATATGTTGCAATGTAACGCCATAGCTATCACAGAAGGCTTGCAATGCACCAACTTGATATATCATATACGCTTTTGCCTCTGCTGGATTTACTGCCAATGCTCGACGACCAAAGCCCATTAAATCAGGATACCCAGGATGAGCCCCTACGGCTACGCCCTTCTCCTTGCACATGCGAACCGTCGCATCCATAATGAGAGGATCCCCAGCATGCCATCCGCAAGCAACATTAGCACTGGTTACGTGATTTAACACTTCACCATCCATGCCTAATGTGTAGTTGCCAAAACTTTCACCTAAATCACTATTTAGATCTACATAATGTGACATCAATAATCTCCTCCCTTTCTTCATCTCTTTTTTAAATTCTATAGAATATTGAATTTATAGATATGATTATACTAAATAAATCGATATATTAGCAATGATTTTTATCATATATACAAAATTTATTTATTAATACACATATTAAAATGCATATTAAGACACAAAAAAGCACCCCACATTATGTGGGGTGCTCTCAGTATCAATAGGTCTATCATTAGTTTGTATATGGAGAGAGTTGTAAGGGATTCATTAGTTAGTGTCGATAGCCTATCGATTATTTATTATCCTTGGATGCAACATCATCAGCTTGTTTGCTATCGTCTGCAGATTTTTTATCACTGGATGTATCATCAGATTTTTTATCAGTATCTTTATCAGCGTCTTTATCACTGATAACAATGTGACCATCTACAACATCAGCAAGCAAGTGTTTTGCATCGATGTGATCCAAGTAGAAATCAGTTACATTATCGCGGATTTCAGATTCGATAACACGACGTAATGGACGAGCGCCCATAGTTTTATCATAACCTTGTTCCATCAATAATTCTTTAGCTGCATCAGTTACATCAAGAGTGATGTCTTTTTTAGCCAAAGTTTTGTTAACTTGATCAAGCATCAAGTCTACAATTTTCTTCAAGTCATCTTTGCTTAATTGGTTGAACTCAATTACTGCATTGAAACGGTTCAAGAATTCTGGACGGAAGAATGGAGCGATACGTTCCATTACATCAACTTTGTTTTCATCGTCATTATTTTGACCATAACCAAAGCCTGCGTTAGATGTAGCAATGATAACTGTATTTTTGAAGTTTACTGTGTTACCTTGACCATCTGTTAAGCGACCATCATCCAATACTTGAAGAAGCAATGTAATAACTTGAGGGTCTGCTTTTTCGATTTCGTCGAACAATACGATGGAGTAAGGATTACGACGAACGCGTTCAGTCAATGTGTTGGAGTTATCTTCGTAACCAACATAACCAGCTGTAGCACCAATTAATTTAGAAACGGCTGTGCGATCACTGTATTCGGACATATCCAAGCGGATGATAGCATCTTTGTTACCAAACATATCAAGAGCTAATTGTTTAGCCAATTCTGTTTTACCAACACCAGTAGGACCTACGAATAAGAAGCTACCAATTGGACGGTTACCTTCGTCAAAGCCTGCACGGTTACGACGAATAGCTTTAGATACAGCTTCTACTGCTTTATCTTGACCGATTACATGAGCTTGTAAACGAGATTTCATGTCTTTCAAGCGTTCAATATCGGATGCACCCATTTGAGATACAGGAATACCAGTCATTCTTTCAACAGCTTCAGCTACATCGTTAACTTGAGCCACAACCTTTTGGTTTTCAGTGTGGTTGTCGATTTCTTCTTGCAATTTTTGAATACGCATTTTTTCATTAATAGCGGATTCGTAATCTTCTTTTTGAGCAAACTCTTCTTGTTTTGCTTTAGCTTCAGCAATATCTGCTTCTAATGTTTTAATATCAGTTACAGGATGTTGGGAAGCCAAGTGAGCTGCTGTTACATCGATCAAGTCGATGGCTTTATCTGGCAAGCTACGTTGGGGAATGTATTGTACGGAATAATCTACAGCTGCTTTCAACACAGCATCTGGCAATTCAATGTTATGATGCGCTTCATACAATGGACGAATGCCTTGTAAAATTTTGAAAGTATCTTCTGGAGATGGTGCATTTACCTTTACTTCATTGAAACGACGAGCAAGTGCTGCGTTTTTCATGATTGTGTTACGGTATTCATCTTGTGTTGTAGCACCAATAACAGTCATTTCACCACGGGACAAAGCAGGTTTCAAGATATCTGCTAAGCCTTTAGAGCCTTGACCATCACCTGTGGAACCAGCACCCAAGATTTGGTGGATTTCGTCGAAGAACAAGATAATGTTACCAGCAGCCTTAACCTCTTTGATAAGGTTTTGGATATTTTCTTCGAAGGAACCACGATATTGAGTACCAGCTTCCAAACCGGAAATATCGATAGAAATGATTTCTTTATTTTTAATAGCTGCAGGAACATCGCCATTGACGATAGCTTGTGCCAAGCCTTCTACTACAGCTGTTTTACCAACACCAGCATCACCTACGAGTACAGGATTGTTTTTAGTACGACGTGCTAAGATTTCTGCTGTTTCTTGGATTTCTTTATTACGGCCAATAACAGGATCGAGTTTACCATCACGAGCTTGTTGAGTTAAGTTTGTACCTAACTTGGCAAGGATACCATCTTGTTTCATTTTACCTTGTTGTGCAGCTTGAGCAGCTTGTATTTCTTCATTAGAAGGTAAACGACCAGTTTGACGATAGAAAGCAAACTCTTCTGGAGTTACTTCACGACCATTAATTTTATAACGACGGTTTTCTGTGGAATAACCACCCATGTTACCCATCAATTGATTGAACAAATCATTCATGCTACCGAAATCGCTACCAAAGTTATTGAAATTGTTGTTCATATAAATTACCTCACTTTTTTAACTACAAGTATATTTATTTGACCTTTTATGTCTATCTAATTTCTTGCTTTATTTCTAGGTTTCTTCAACCTTATGTCATTATAATAATCTGATTAAGTCAAAAAGTCAATAGGTCAAAGATAAAATTTTTGACTTTTTTTGACCTTTATTTTGACTAATTAGATTTATATGACAAGAATATAGATAAATGCTGGGTTTGTGAGAGATAATTAAATTTGAACTTTTAAAATATTTACTATAAATTAGATTGTTTATATTAATTTATTCCCTATATAATAGATATAAAAGTCAAACATATAGTAAATATAAAAGTCAAAAATACAGTAAAGGAATTTAATTTATGATGTCAAAAGATCTGAAAATTACCGATCGCAAAACAAACCACAACCCCTCTATCATAACTAGTGATACTAATAAAGAGCTAAAAAAGCAGATAAAAGACATCTCGCAACAAGTATTAAAGCGTAATTATGACCTATATAAAGCATTGGAGAATAAATGAGTACACCTAATATTCAACTCACTGTAGAAGATATTTACGAACTACACAGAGATTTAGAAGATGCATTTGTCCTCTCTTCAGGAGTGCGAGATAAGAATCTTTTAGCGTCAGCTGTAAATACCCCATTTCAAACATTTATGGGGAGCGACTTATATCCATCGATCTATGATAAAGCAGCACAATTATGCTATGGTATCGCCAATAACCATCCTTTTACAGATGGCAATAAGCGAACTGCACTACACAGCATGTATGTGTATCTTATTATCAATGGTTTTGATATTGCCGCTTCACAACAAGAAGTTGAAAACCTAATTATCAATGTGGCCGCAGGAAATATGACAAATGTAGAACTAGCATATTGGTTGGAGAAAAATACGATAGAAATATATAAAAATATATGATTTTTACAACAAAAAAGGTGAATGGAATCTCCATTCACCTTTTTTAAATATAAATTTTAATGCTAATCATAAATATTTTAAGAGTTGAATTAGCATATGTCCCGCAAAATCTTGTTCATCTGCATCCAAGCTACGTTCACCAAATACTTTAAATCCGTTCCTAATATAGAACTCTATCAACTTCTCATTATTTTCACACTCTAAATAAATAAATTTACCACCAACTAAAGATTGGACATGGCGTAACATATCTACAGCCATGGTTAATAATTCATTACCAGTGATAAGTTCTTTATATTTATAATTCTTCCCAAGTTGTCCAATAAGTGGAGCTGCGATATGATACTGTTTCAAAACTGAATCATAAGTGCCAAACTTATTAAATCTTCTTTTCATATTCTTACTAATTTCATTTCCCTTTGTTTTTACAACAAAAGATTTACTACCAGATACAGAAAAATATCCAGCAATCTTGTTTTCACCTTGATAAGAGACCATTACTAGATATGTTTTTGCAATTGCTGATTTAGAAAATTCAACAGCTTTATATTTTAAAAAACTTTCTATATCAGGATTGAGAGGACTCTCAAAGTCATTTAAAATTGTTCTAATCTGTTCCTCAGATTTAACTTGTAAAAGTAAATCTAGATTAACAATTTTAAATCCTATCATATGAAAATCTTATCAATTTCGTCTTTTGTAGCCATGGAATAAGATCTAGAAAACTCAACAGGAACACTTTTTTGCTTTTGCGCACTCTCTAACGCATGTAAAAGCTTACTACAATCTTTTTTGTTCTTAATAGTTACATTCTTTAAAAAACTTTTTGTAGCCATGTATACACCGCCTCCTCCTATTCTTTATCTTTATTATATGGTCAAGCACCTTAATTAGCAATACATTTATAGTAAGAAAAACAAAAGCGAAGTCAATAAGAGACTTCGCTTTTTCTTTGGTGATCCAGGAGGGATTCGAACCCCCGACCCACGGCTTAGAAGGCCGTTGCTCTATCCAACTGAGCTACTGAACCATGTGGATTACCTATATATGTAATTATCTATTATAGTATAAATTATGTACTATGTATCGTCAACTATGCTCTATTTTAGTTTACCCTAAAAAAGGCAAAAAAAAATGGAGCGGGTGAAGGGAATCGAACCCTCGCGACCAGCTTGGAAGGCTGGGGCTCTACCATTGAGCTACACCCGCAAATAAAAAAATGGTCGGAGCAGCAGGATTCGAACCTGCGACCCCCTGGTCCCAAGCCAGGTGCGCTACCAAACTGCGCTATGCCCCGTCATTAATTACTTGCTAATTATAGCAAACCTGGTAGTTGATGTCAACCACTACTCTTGCTGAGTTTTTACTCGGTTAAGTATCGCTCTGCAACGAAAATTATTATATCATTGATACAAATTAGTGACAAGTACTTTTTTACAACTTCATTAATTTTTTAAATTTTATTAGTACATATAAAAACATGCACCTCTTTCGAGGTGCATGTCATATTATTCTATAGTTATTTTATGGTTATACCAATGCTTTTACAGCAAATAGATTAACCTTCGTAGCTACCGTCTTCAACCACTTTAGGGTTCTTAGCGATACCTTGTTTTACAGCAACTTCAGCAACTGCTTTAGCAACCGCTGGAGCTACGCGAGGATCGAATACGGATGGCATTACGTTTTCTTCGTTCAATTCGCTATCAGGAATCAAGTTAGCCAATGCATCAGCTGCAGCTAATTTCATTTCGTCAGTGATTTGAGCTGCACGTACGTCGATAGCACCACGGAATACGCCAGGGAATACTGCTACGTTGTTGATTTGGTTAGGAGCATCAGAACGACCAGTACCAGCGATGCGAATACCAGCTGCTTTCATATCAGCATATGTTGCTTCTGGGTTAGGGTTAGCCATTGCGAATACGATTGCATCGTCAGCCAAGTTTTCCAAAATGTCTTTTGTGAATACACCTGTTGCAGATACACCAAGAAGAATATCAGCACCTTTAGCATTTTCAGCCAAGTTGCCATGTTTTTCTTCAAGTTTAAGCAAGTCGATCAATTCAGCTTGCAAGGAGTCAAGACGTTTGTAATCTTTGTGCAATACGCCAGAAGATACTAACAATGTAATATCACGAGCGCCTGCAAGGTATAACAAACGAGCAATGTTAGCACCAGCTGCACCAGCACCGTTTACAACGATTTTAGCAGTAGCTAAATCTTTTTTAACTAAACGAAGAGCGCCTTTTACACCAGCCAAACATGCGATTGCAGTACCATGTTGGTCATCATGGAATACAGGGATTTCCAATTCTTCTTTCAAACGGTTTTCGATTTCATAGCATTTAGGAGAAGAAATATCTTCCAAGTTAATGCCAGCAAAGTTTTTTTGCAATAATTTTACAGTGTTAATCAATGTATCAGCATCTTTTGTATCTACAACCAATGGAATGCAGTCTACATCGCCGAATTTTTTGAATAATAAAGATTTACCTTCCATTACAGGCAATGCTGCTGCAGCACCGATATCGCCAAGACCAAGTACACGAGTACCGTCGGATACAACGGCAACCATGTTGGAACGGCAAGTTAATTCAAAGGATTCTGCTTCATTATCTTTAATACGCAAGCATGGTTCTGCTACACCTGGTGTGTAAGCTACAGATAAATCATGAGCGTCTTTTAATTCATATTTTGTTCCTACAGTAAGGAAACCTTTTAATTCACGTTTCTTTTGTACAGCTAATTCACGTACGTCCATAATAATTCTCCTTTGTGGATAAACTCGGACTCTTTTGAGTCGGTAATTAATACCTTTAACTAATTGTATTATACAAAATGATATATAACAATTCAAGTTTTTTCGATATAGTTTTCCGAATATTTTAGAATTAAATTCAATTAATCTAATTTAGTAATAAAAATGATGATTAAATAAAAAGTAGATAAGCCATATACGACTTATCTACTTTGGTACTATATACATATTATCCGATAGGACACATAGCATACAGAATATATATTTTATTTATGCTTTTACAGATGGCAAATTACGACCATAGAAAATTTCCATCATTTCTTGTTTTAATTGATGTTTAATTTGTTTGATTTCTCGTTCACTCAATTCAGATTCAGTAATCCCAAAGAGATAGTTATCTAAATCAAATTCTTTTAACATCATTTTTGTGTGGAAAATATTTTCTTGATATACGTTTACATCAATCATGTTGTACATGTTACGAGTTTTTGCGTTGATGTAGTTTTGGATGGAGTTGATACGATGATCGATATAGATTTTCTTACCAGATACATCACGTGTAAAGCCACGAACATGGTAGTCCATTGTAAGGATATCGGAATCAAAGCTTTGAATCAAATAGTTAAGTGCTTTAAGGGGAGAAATCTGACCACATGTAGATACTTCAATATCGGCACGGAACGTACTAACCCCTTTGTGCGGATGGCTTTCAGGATAAGTATGTACAGTAAGGTGAGATTTATCAAGATGCATGACTACATCTTCCTTTTCAATTTCCTCTTCAGAAATCAAAATCGTAACAGACGCACCTTGAGGGTCGTAGTCTTGTTTCGCTACGTTAAGGATGTTAGCACCGATAATGCGGCTTACTTCCGTTAAAATAGCTGTTAAACGATCTGCATTGTATACTTCATCAATGTACTGAATGTATTGCTTTTTCTCTTCTTCCGTACGAGTATAACAAATATCATAAATATTAAAACTCAATGTCTTTGTGAGATTATTAAAACCATATAATTTCATTTTAGGCTTTGCTTTAACTGGTGTATCCATGATATGTCATAACCCTTTCCATGCATAGACTTACTATTTTTTTGAAAGCTTACCCCGTCGAGGCTCAAAGCTTTTACCATATAACTAAACAATATCTTGTTTATACACAAACTCTACACTAAACTGTCCATTATCGTAGGTAACGATGGCAAATGTACCGCCAGAGCGGTCGCGAGCCAACGATATACTGCCGGGATTCACAAATACCGCATCACGAACACGAACCTCACCATGATGATGACTATGACCGGACACGATGAGTCGCGCCCCCATATCAGTGCCTAACTCAATCAGTTTTTGTATTCGATTATAATATGATACCTCATGACCATGAGTCATGTAAATATAGGTATCCTCTAGAGGAATCAACTGTTCTCGCGGTTCAAGAGGCTGTACACGGTCATTATTACCGCGCACTGCATACACAGGAATATCAGTATGTTCCTGCATATAGCGTGCATCATCACCATAATCACCAGCATGAAGCCACATATCAATTTCTTGGTCTGCTGTAGCCTCCAAGACAAGATCTATATCATCTAGATACCCATGGGTATCACTTAAAATACCAATTCGTTTCATTTTATAAGTTCTCTAATACTATTATATTACATATTTATATGAACTATACCATATAGTTCGAAAATATTAAAGCTTGTTAATTAATTTGCGTAAAGCACGGCCACGATGGCTGATGGTTTCCTTTTCTTCAATGCTAAGTTCTGCCATTGTCTTTTCAAATTCAGGTACATAGAAGTATGGATCATAGCCAAAACCATTGTCTCCTTTTGGCTCATCTTGAACAAGTCCATCACAATAGCCTTCAGCCGTCACTTCACGGCCATCAGGATATACGAGAGCTAAGGCACATACATAATGACCTGTGCGGTCACTTTTACCTTGCAGTTCGCGAATTAATTTTTCATTATTAGCTTGATCATCACCATGATGACCTGCATAACGCGCAGAATATACGCCTGGTGCCCCATTAAGAGCATCTACGGTGATGCCAGAATCATCGGCAAGACATGGACGATTGGTAGCCTTTGCATAGTAGTGAGCCTTTAATAGAGCATTTTCCATAAAGGTTGTACCTGTTTCCTCAGGTTCCTCAATGGTAACAACCTCTTTTACCGGTACACAATCGATAGATAAATGAGAGAAAGCCTCAGAAAATTCACGAATCTTCCCTTTATTGCCTGTAGCTAATACGATTTGTTCCACCTTACACCTCCGGAGCTGTAGGATATACCTTACCTACTTTATCTGCTATCGTGCCAAGTACTTCACGTTGTTTTGCCATGAGCTCATCTGTAGCAGCCTCTGCTAAATCAAGTAATGCATTGAGCTCATCACGATTAAAGGTACCATGTTCACCAGTACCTTGTACCTCAACCATATTACCAGATCCGGTGCGCACCACGTTCATGTCAACGATAGCTGCACTATCCTCTTCGTAGCAAAGGTCCGTAATAGGCCCGTCAGGACCAATACCTACGGAAATAGCTGCACAGAAATCGGTAATTGGGAATTTGCCTGCGCCACCAAAGGTGAAGTCCACCGCATCAACGAGGGCTACAAAGGCACCTGTAATAGATGCTGTACGCGTGCCGCCATCGGCTTGAATTACATCGCAGTCGATCGTAATAGAACGTTCACCAAGTGCTTCAAGGTCTACAACAGCACGTAATGCACGACCAATAAGGCGTTGAATTTCTACAGTACGGCCCGTTTGTTTACCCTTTGCAGCTTCACGGCTTACGCGAGTTTTCGTAGAACGTGGCAACAAGGAGTATTCTGCTGTTACCCATCCTTGACCAGATCCTTTTAGCCAGCGCGGCACAGAATCCTCCACAGTAGCTGTACAGATAACCTTAGTCTTACCGCACTCAATGAGTACAGAACCTTCTGCATACTCTGTAAAATTCCGTGTTATTTTAATAGGTCGTAATTGACCTGCTGTTCTATTATCGCTGCGCATAGGAACCTCACCATTCTAAATCTAAACATTAGAACGCCCCTTACACAAAGGGGCGTTATCTTTTCTTATTATATCACAATTTAACTATTTTTTATCACTACGAATCAGATTATAGTTACCAATTCTAACACAGTATGGTTCATTACCAAAAGTCACAACTTTGAGAATCTACCACTATACCTCGTATTGTCCATCGCCAAGTGGGTCTACCACAACATAACGGCTTGCACCGCCTTCTGCTTTAGCCCGTTTGGCCTCTGTAATAGCATCTTGACGAGTTCCCTCATCAGCTTGCCAAGGAATGAACATGGCATAAACACTTTGTGGCCCATAAGGTCCATATTGACCATGTGAAAGTACGCTATGCCATCCAACTTTATTTTCGTACATGCGTACCTTTTCAAGGCGTTCCTCTTGTACACCTGTTTCATCGTAGTACACATTGTAGCGGTTCGACCATATATCACCTACACCAGTGCGTTCCTCTTCGGCCATCTTATGACGGTTAGCCCATTGTACCTTCCACTTAGCGATAAGGTCATCAATATAAGCGGTTACATTTTGGCTTTGCTTATATTTAACAGGGTCAAAGGCAGGTTCGACGACCTTGCTGTAATCAAGGCCTGCCATGGATAAAATAATACCAGTATTTACATATGGCAATGCTTCTTGTACGGAGTAACCACCTTCTAAGACAGCTATATCTGCTTGCAATAAATCTACAAGCTCAGCATAGCCCTTTGCGGTTACTTGCATATTAGCCAATGGATCGCTAAAGTGATTATCTTGCCCTGCAGAATTAATAACTATGTCTGGATTGAATTCTTCTAGGATTGGCAATACTAACTCACGCATAACCTTCATCAAGCCTTCGTCACCAGTCCCAGGTGGCAATGGGATATCTATATTTCCACCGATGGCTTGTGGACCACCAAATTCATCCATAAAGCCTGTGCCAGGATATAAGGTCCGTCCATCTTGGTGGAAACTAATGTATAGCGTATCTGGATCATGATAGAACACATCTTGAGAGCCATCACCATGATGTACATCTGTATCCACCACAGCAACCCGTTTAATACCATAGGTTTGACGCATATGTTGAATCATGACAGCTTCAATGTTAATGGTACAGAAACCACGAATACCATGAACCATGGACATCGCATGATGCCCTGGCGGTCTTACTAAGGCAAAGGCTCGATCTACTTCACCGCGCATAACCGCATCAGCAGCGGCAATAGCACCACCTGCAGACACACGATGTGCTTCCGTTACCCAGGACTCTAAGTTAGGAGCGCCCACATGAACGCGCTCTATGGTATCCCAATCGGCCACGATAGGATTATATTCCACAATATTAGGTATATCTAATAAGCCTTCCTCAACGATTTGATCACGCGTATACAGCAATCGCTCTTGTCGTTCTGGATGAGTTTCAGAAATCTTCCAGTCAAAGGCAGGGAAAAACACTAGACCTAAACTATGCTTTGATGCATTTGTATCAGTATGTAACGTATCATCTACATTTGTATTAATACCTTTATTCATACCCGCATGTCCAAGTCCATGACGTTCACGATAGGATAAGCCTTTATTCCACATACTGTTTCACCCCCGCTGCTAATTGTACTTTTACAGTAATTAATCGTTCCATCGATTGCCAGCCCTCAACAACAGGGAAATCTTCTATACTAATGACCTCTATATCTTGGTCCTTACCAAGACCTAAACGCAATGCTTCTTCACTGAGAGCTTCTTTAGCTCGTTCTACCACTTGTTCTACTCGCTTCAACGTACAGGTTTGTTGTTTAATCCCTAGTTCAGGAATAACGAGTAAGCGTCGTTTTGTATCGACATGAACAGTGAGTTCAATGGTCGATAATGCTAGGGCTGCTCCGATAGCATTCGCCACCGCCGCATTTTCTGGAATTGTGACAGGCAAATTCAAATACTCGCCAATACTTGGGCCTAGACTAGGGGCTGTGCCACCTACTACGACGATTTGAGCCGGTACAAATACATTGGGATTCACAATATCCGCTACTACATAGATAGGCCGTTTATTTTCTGCCCTTACCACCTCATCGATGCCATGCTGAATTGTTTGCAACGCCTTATTTACGATTGATTGAGCAACGCCAGAAGCAGTTATATCCTCTGCTAATTGTTGTTGAGTCTGAGTTGTATCTCCGTTTGTACTAGTATTTAGTCTATTAGCCAATACCTCCATAGCTCGTTCAGCTAATCCAACCTTACCATAGCACGCATAACCTAGTACAATGAGAGCATCCCCTAATGTAGGTTCTACACCTCCTAAAGCTACCGATGGGCCCACCCGTTCAGGTCCGACAGTAATTTCACCATCTACAACGCGAACGACAGATTCACCGCCAATACCAACAGAGGTAACGGCAAAGGAGCGTACCGCACTTGGGTATTCACGAATAGATACACCACTTTTAGTCATCAACGGTCTACCTTGTTTCCACAAAGAAATATCTGTAGTGGTACCACCAATATCCAAAGCAACTGTATGTTCATTCCCAATAGCTCCAAGAGCAGATAAGCCTAGTACAGTTGCCGCAGGTCCTGTAAAAGCGGTCTCTACTGGTCTACTCACCATATGTTCTATAGGTAAAGAACCTCCATCGGCCTTTAATATATGAAGTGGAGCCTTAATGTTTCGCACGCTTAACGCATCTTCTACATTCTTCTTAAATACTGTAAATACCGGTGTTACAGCGCTATTAAAATATGCGCTAATAGTACGACGTGGAAAATTCAAAGAGCCGCTTAATAAGCTGCCATTAGAGATAGTATTATATCTATCTTTCAATGCTTCTGTTATAGATAATTCTTCTTGAGGATTCCGTACCCCAAATTTAGCAGATACAGCAGCCAAATCTGTGCCACTACGAGATTGTACCATTTCGGCTATATGTCGAACTGCATTTGTAGGTGTACGTTCCACCACAATACCTCTATGATCAGTATAGCCTTGAAGATAGATAGGATTTACAGGGAATATATCGTCCACATTTCGGCCAGGTCCCGTTACTACAAACAGGTCTACCACTTGCTCTTTCTCTTCCACGATGGTGTTTGTTACCACAGTAGTAGACAGCGTAACTTGATCAATATTTGTAGTATCACAATGTTGGAGAATTGCATCAAGGGCCTCGCCTATGCCTTGCATTAAATTATCTTTGGTAGTCCGTCTTTTAGCAGATGCTACTACACGATGGCCATCGATGATGACCGCATCTGTAAAAGTACCACCTACGTCTAAACCTAGTAACATATAACCTCCTTATCAAGATTAATAGAGGATACTTAGAAATGCTAAATTAAGTAAAAAACTCTATTTTACCTAGCATATAACCACTATTAACTTTCACAATATATAAAAAGGCTGTACCCATCTCTATGTGATGAGTACAGCCTTCTGTTATTTACCAGATACAGATGCGTAATTTTTAATGATAACAATCGGAGTCATTTGGCTATCATTACCAAATGGATTATCAATCAACAATTGTGCAATTTTATTACCGTCAATGCCACGGCTTGTACCTAACACAGCGGAACGTTTCAAGTCATTAACGTCAGCTACAACAGCGCCATAACAGCCTGTGCGAGAAACGATTTTCTCAGCTACTTTATCTGGATCCTTTGGACCAAATACGATGTGCTTGTCGAATGGAGGCATTGTACCAGTTACATCATCTGTTAAAGATGCTGCACGAGCAATTGCATAGAATACACCTGGTTTGCGGAAAATCTTAGCAATAGCACCTAAAATAAAGGCACCCAATACTTTCCATTTACCATCCAAATTCATAGCGGATTGCATGCCATAAATGGATGCCATAGAGCCATCTGGATGGATAAAGCGATTAATTAAACGAGCTTGCCAGCAAACATTTAGCTCTTCAGGACGTGTAAAACGACCTTGTGTAATAGCTACTACAGATTCAGCTACACATACGATATCTTCAGGTCCAATATTATGACCGCCAAATTCAACGATAGCATCCACGATGTCATCATTATCTGTAAGAATACGTGTTGGCACACATACTAACTCTAATTCTGCCATTGTTATGCCTCCTTATTGAACCAATGCTGCTTGAACTTCTTCAGCAGTCAAACGAATACGTTGTTTATCGATATGATAATCTGTACGGCCTACGATTTGGTAGTAAATATCGATGTCCATATAAGGGAAGCCCTTAATATCTTCACGAATATTGCCATTTTTACCTATTAAGGTAACGAATACACGAATAGTACCACCTTTGCGAGGTTTGATGATAACAGCTTCAAAATAACCATCATGACGAGGACGATTAATGTCCATAGCCCATGCATGTACTTTCACAGCATCAAAATGTTCCTCTGGCAACAATGGACGTGGGAATAAGTCCATAATTGTACCAAGTTGACGTCCTTTGTTCACAAATGGAATATCGCAGAACAAGGTAATAGATTCAAAATTACGGTCAGATACTTGGAAGTTTGTTGCACGTTTTGGCAATAAAATAACCTTTTCATTACCTTGTTTCAATACGAACAAACGGAATAATAAATACAAAGCTGCAATAGCTACAATAATAGCTATTACTACACTTAGGATGTTATAAAACCACATAGGGCATCTCCTTTATAATGTAATATGTTCAATGCTGCGACGACTTGTATCAAGGAAAGAGGCGCTCAGCGTATCACCAAGCTCAATATCCTTTGTAAAATACAATGACACAGTACCCGCCGTTTTTTGAGGGTTAAACAAATCTTTACCCTCTAATCTGCGGCGAACAAGTTCACTCGTTTCAAAAGCAGGGTCGATGAATTGAATGCGCCCTGACGTTAGTTCCTCTAGCAAAGGTTGTACAAATGGGAAATGAGTACAACCCAAAACTACGACCTCAATCTCTCGGGACAATAAAGGCTCTAGATATTCAGTACATACATCGCGTACAAAATGGTCATCTAAATGACCTTGCTCAATAAGGCCTGCCAATTCAGGACATGGTTGCTCCCATACGAGCACTTCATGATCAACTTCAAGGGCTACATGTTTATGAATATGACTATTCACAGTTGCTACCGTCGCCATGATACCAATGGTCTTGCTTTTACTTTGACTAATCGCTGTTTTTACGCCTTGTGATACTCCAATAACGGGTACAGACACGCGTTCACGTACCGCATCAAGGGCTACAACGGTAAACGTATTACAAGCAATAACCATCAATTTTACAGGCTGTTTTTCAAGAGCCTCTGCAATATGACAAGCTAAATAAGTAATTTCATCATCACTACGATTCCCCACAGGGTTATTCGCATTATCACCAATATAGATGAAGTCTTCGTTAGGGAATTGTTCTTGTAAGACCTTTAAAACAGATAGCCCACCTACACCGGAGTCAAACACGCCGATAGGCAATTGTTGTACATTACTCATTAGGCATCTCCTCAACAGCTGCTAACATAGGCTGATAAAAAGTATCGTCTAATCGCACAATTTTACCTGTTGATTTTGACATAAATGCATTCTTGGTCTCTCCCGTAGCTAGGAGCGCACCATCACTGGCACGGCGCATACGATAACGGAATATCATTTGAGCACGTGTCATTTTAACCAAATATGTTTCGATGTGAAGTTCATCATCAAAATTTGCTGGTTCTTTATAATTGCAAGATACATTCATGATAGGAAATACAATATCCTCATTCATCATATCCCACAAGGTTACACCGATTTGACGAAGGAATTCAATGCGTGCCATTTCAAACCATCTAAAATGATTACTATGGTGCGCAATACCCATCATATCGGTTTCGTAAAAGCGTACATTTACTGAAGCAATATGCATATATTTATCCTTCTTTTTTCATAGAATACAACCTTCATTGTATATCTATTACTTTAGCGTGTCAAATAAATAAAGGCAGTTTAATCGCAACGGATCAAACTGCCTTAATGGTTAAAAGCTAGTTACTGCCACCAAATGGGAAGTATTTTTTTGCCTCTTCTTGATGACGAGTTTTAATGTAACGATTGGCAACCTTGAAGGCAAGACCAAGCACTGCTACATCATCTATCCAACCTAATACAGGAATTGTATCCGGTACAATATCAATAGGTAATACAAGATACCCTAAGGCACCAGCAATGACTGCTTTTACATATTTTGGAGTGTCCTTGTCACGCATACAAAGGAACAAGGTCACTGCTCGTTGTACAAAGGCAAGCTTCTTACCATATCGTCCTAAAAAAGCGGCGAATTTAGATTCGTTAAAATACTTACCATATTTAATAATTTTCAATGGATTCATCTTCATAATCCTTTAGCGCCTATTTGCGCAAACCACCAATTTTATCTTTTGCTGTATTAACAGTGTTTGTAGCAACATCTTTTGCTGTTTCAACAGCATCATTAGCTTTAGTTTTTGCAGTTTCTACTGCAGCTTGTGCAGAAGCTTTAGCTACTTCTACGCCACCTTTAGCTAATTCTTTAGCTACATCAATATTTCCTTTAGCAACATCAATTTTCTCTTTTGCCGCATCGGTTACTTTCGCCACAACTTCTGCTGCATTGTCATGGATTTGATATTTTGTTTCTGTATTCCATTTATCGATAGCAGGTGTTACTTTTTCTTCGTAAACTTGTTTCAAAGTTTCTTTAGCAAGACCTGTTTCATTAGCAATACCAGCCCAAACGTCGCGTTGACCTTGTGTGAAAGGAATGCTAGCGCTTGCATCACGGATGATGTCACCTGCTATAGCTTTACCACTTTCAAGGAATTCAGCAACCATTGGTTTATAACGTTCGATATCAGAAGGCATACCATCTTGAATCCAAATGTGAGCAATTTTACCAATAGCATATGTTAAACCAACCGCTACAGGAACGCGAACTGCTTTTAGAGGAACAAGAAGAGAAATAGCCGCTGTACCTACAGCTGTGCTAAGACCACCAACTAGACCCACTACGGCACCAGATTGCAATTCTACTTCGTAAAGATGTGCAATGCGAGTTACCATATACGTTGCATTGGCGCACAAAGCAACACTGCTGAATTTAGGGGACAATGCCAATGCCGCTGCACGACCTGCACCCCAGAAAATAAATTGTTCAACTTGATAGTCACGATCTTGAGAACCATCCATAAGTGGCTCAAGTGTTACGCCATTATATTCTGCCATAAGTATTCTCCTTTGTTGTGAACCAACTATAGGTCATATTATTAGTATTATTATACCATTCTATTGATATAAGGGGAATAAATTTTTACAATTCTCCTAAGATTTAAAAAGCGAAATATTATCTAAAATTTTCTATATTACCAACTAGTGAGACCACCATCGATAGTCCATGCTGCCCCCGTTACAAAGGAAGCTTTATTGCTCAATAAAAATACAATAACTTCCCCAATTTCATGAGGTTGACCAATGCGGCCCAAGGGATAATGTTGGCCCATTTCAGCCTTAGCAGCCTCTGCATCTTGCTGAGCATTTGTAATTTGTTTATCTACTAAAGAGGTATCCACATCACCAGGACAAACACAGTTAACGCGCACATTATGTGGTGCCATTTCAAGGGATAGTGATTTCGTAAAACTCACTACCGCACCTTTTGAAGCACCGTATACAGAGCAAGCCACATTGCCTTGTAAGCCTGCATCACTAGCTACCGTTACGATACTGCCCTTTGTAGCGCGCAAATAGGGCAATGCCGCTTGGCACAAGAAAACCGTACCTTTCACATTGGTACCAAACATTTCATCAAAGGCAGCTTCCGTTACATCTGCTAGAAGCTCTTCTTCATAATAGCCTGCTGCTGTTACGAGAGCAGAAACACCGCCAAATAATTTAACGGTTTCTTTTACAATACGCTGACAATCTTCAATCTTCGATACATCCCCTTGGATGTACTGCACCCTTGAAGAATAGCGGCGCAATTTCATCTTAGCCTTTTGTCCTGATTTTTCATCACGACCGTTAATGACAACACACCAGCCTTCTTTAAGAAGCAATTTTGCCGTAGCAAATCCGATGCCCGATGTGCCACCACTAATCAATGCCACTTGTACATCACTTTTATGAGGCATACCTTGCCCTCCTATAATGTTGAAACATAGTCATAGACTAATTTCAACAACATAACTGTCGTTACCGACAAGAATACAACACGTACCAACGACGAACCCTTAGCAATAGCTAAATGAGATCCTAAGTAAGCACCTATAATTTGGCCTACCCCTGTAGCTAAGCCGTACTTAATATTAACGTGACCTAAGCAGAAAAATACGATTAAGGATGCTAAATTACTGGTAAAATTCAATATTTTTGCATTCGCAGAAGCATGCAGAAAATCAAAGCCAGTAAAAATAAAGCCCATAATCAAAAATGTACCTGTACCAGGGCCAATAAAACCATCATAAACACCAATGCCAAGAGCAAAAGCCATGCAAATATACAATGCTTTTCCTGCTACTGCTGAGGTACGGTTTATTTCGCCCCAATCCTTTTTAAATACCACAAAAAGTGTGACACAAACGAGTAGGACGATAATAATAGGCTTTACATACAAGGGTGGCAATGATACAACTGCTAAGGTACCAATCATGGATCCTATAAATGTAAAAGGTAGTAATTTACGAACTAGAGAAAAATCAACCATGTGATTTCTTAAGAATGTAATCGACGCACTGCCAGCTCCAAATATACTAGACAGCTTATTACTGCCTAAGGCCATACTCGGCGGAAGGTTCGTTAATAGCATAGCAGGAACAGAGATTAGGCCCCCACCACCCACAATGGAGTCTACAAAGCCGGCAAAAGCACCTGCTACAGCGAGCAAAACGAGAATTAGGATATCAAATGGTAAACCTGTTACCTCAATAAGCCACTCCATATAAACCTCCTGTAGATAGCACATCAACGGTAGCCAAAAGGCCACCGTTGTCATGCTAGTTTATTTTATTTTGCACCTAGACGATCTAAAGCTAATGTGTATCCATCAGCACCATAGACTAAGCATCGTTTGACACGACTAATAGTAGCCGTACTCGCACCTGTTTCTTCTACAATTTTTTCGTAGCTATCACCAGCACGTAGCATTTTTGCTACTTGTAAGCGTTGAGACAAAGCTTTCAATTCATTAATCGTACAGATATCTTCAAAGAATGCATAGCACTCCTCAGTATTTTCAAGCGTTAATATAGCGGTGAATAGCTCATCGTTTTGTTTACTTCTCAACTTCTCATTGATACTCATAGGATCCTCCTACTTCTTATTCATCGCTTTAGACCAAGCATCGCCAATCATTTGGACTAATTGTACCAAAATAACCAAGATGATAATGGTAGCAATCATAATATCAGCTTGGAAGCGTTGGTAACCATAGCGGATAGCAATATCACCAAGGCCACCGCCACCGATAGCACCAGCCATTGCAGAGTAACTGATGAGGTTAACGATAAGAACCGTTACATTATCGATAATCGTAGGCAATGCTTCAGGTAATAATACTTTCCAAATGATTTGGAGTGGACTTGCACCCATGGATTGGGCCGCTTCAATTACGCCAAAGTTAATATCTTTAATAGATGTTTCTACAAGACGTGCTAAGAATGGAATTGCAGCGATTGTTAAAGGCACACAAGCTGCAGTGGTCCCAATAGATGTGCCTGCCACCATACGAGTGAATGGAATGATAGCTACCATCAAAATGATAAATGGTACAGAACGCGTTGCATTGACGATAGCACCTAGCACCTTATTAAGCGCTACATTTTCTAAGATATGACCCTTAGAGGTTACTACCAAAATAACACCTAGAGGAATACCAAGTAACATAGCCATGACCGTAGAGATGATGGTCATTTGCAATGTATCAAGGGTACCAGTTATGAGAAGATTAATGATTTGCTCTGACATAACCGATCACCTCGCTTTCAATTGGTAATGTTTTGATGTAGTCTAAGCCTTCTTGCGCATTTTCTGGGTCACCATTCAAGATAACGATAAGGCGACCAACGCATGTATTTTGGATATAGTCGATGCCACCAAAGAGGATACTTACATCGAGGTTAAAGCGTCGTACGAGACCTGCCACTACAGGTTCATCTGTAGATTGGCCTGTGAATTTAAGGCGTACTAATGGGGCTGTGCCGGCAATCCATTGGTCATGCAATTCTAAATGTTCTAACGCTTCTGGTGGTAAGTTGTCACTTACTACAGAGCTGATGAATTCTTTTGTGGTATTTTCACGAGGATGTGTAAATACTTCAACAGTGCTACCTTCCTCGAGGATTACACCACCTTCGATAACCGCTACGCGATCACAAATTTCACGGATTACGTGCATTTCATGAGTGATGAGAACGATGGTAAGGCCCATTTTTTCGTTGATATCTTTCAACAATTTCAAAATGGATTCTGTTGTTTGCGGATCCAGAGCAGATGTAGCTTCATCACAAAGAAGAACCTTTGGATTAGACGCTAAGGCACGAGCAATACCAACACGTTGTTTTTGACCACCAGACAATTGAGATGGATAGTTGTTCATACGCTCAGTAAGGCCTACGATATCAAGGATTGGCGTAATGCGTTCCTTGATTTCGGATTTGCTCAAGCCTTGTAATTCCAACGGAAATGCCACATTGTCATACACTGTACGAGAGGACAAAAGGTTAAAATGTTGGAAAATCATACCAATATCTTTGCGTGCTTTACGTAAATCGGATTTGCTAAGTGTTGTTAAATCTGTACCATTGACGATAACAGAGCCAGATGTAGGAGCTTCGAGCATGTTGATGCATCGAATCAATGTGGATTTACCGGCCCCTGATTGACCGATAATGCCAAAGATTTCACCTTCTTTAACATCAAGGTTAATATCTTTTAATGCTTCCACACGAGTAGCGCCCTCATATACTTTACTAATGTGTTGTAATTGAATCAAAATAATGTCCTTTCTTAAGGTAAAAGTTTACCATGTAATGAAAGTAGATTACCTATTAAGGCAAACCTTCTTCCATCAATTTTTCTAATGCTTCGCGTAGACGAAGTGTAATAGCACCTGGTTTACCACCAGATACTGGATTTCTGTCTAGCTTAGTGATTGGGATGACACCACCAATTGTATCGGTAAAGAATAATTCGTCCGCATCATCTACAAAAGCGCGGTCAAATTCTTTTTCAATAACTGTAATACCTAGAGATGGTGCTACGCGGGTCAAAATCATTTGGCGCGTAATACCTTTTAAGATATGATTATCTGCTGGATGCGTATACAAGATACCATCTTTGACAGCAAATACATTAGATGTTGCACCTTCTGTACAAACGCCATCACGGAACAACATGGCAGTATAAGCAAATTTCTTCTCCGCTTTAGTTTGTGCCAAAATATTTGGAATCAAATTAGTAGTTTTAACATCTACATGGTCCCAACGCTCATCAGGTAATGCAATCGCTTTTACACCTTCACCCAATTTATTAACTGCATCCATATCCAAATTACGGATAGACATGAGCATTTGTGGTTCTAGTTTGGAACGATCATATGCATGATGGCGTGGCGCTACACCACGAGAGATTTGCAAATAAATATAGCCCTCTTTGATTTCACTTTGCTCGATTAAAATTTCGTGCAATTCTGTTAAATCATCTGGGGTCATTTTTACGGGAATATCCATTTCACGCATAGAGCGATACAAGCGATCTTGATGGTAGGACAATGCGAAGCAACGGCCTTTTACGACACGCACTACTTCATATACAGAGTCACCAAACAAATAACCACGGTCATCAATACTGATAACTTTGGCACCTGGTTCAACAAACTCGCCATTAAAATATGTTAATTCTTGCATAGGAGCACCTCTTTTTCTATATCGTTACTCTATCAAGTAGTAATCATCATGGACTTATTATATCACAATTACTTTCAAATTTTCACACTTTACTTAGTGAAAGATATAACTTAGATATACAAAAATCCGCTAGGATACCATAGTTAAAAACTATATCCTAGCGGATGTATATTATTAATGTCCTAATATAAATTTACGTAATGGTTTAGGTACATGGTTTAATATCATGGTAGTCAAATAGGACAGGCCTAGCGCCATCACATACATAGCTAGCACATTAACTACGGTATATAAAAGATTATATTTAGCCATCACGCCAGAGATGATCAACAACCAGAATGGATGTGCTAAATAAATACCGTAGGACTTATCCCCTATTTCTGACCAAGTGGACTCCATGGTCGCATTCATTGGTAAGGTTTGGAATAAGAACAGGCTAAATAGTGTTCCCAGTCCAGTATAGAGGACACCCATTGGGCTCATTTGATGAACTGTATAAATTGCTTCAAGCACTGTATAATGCCATACATCCATGACATAGTAGTAGGATCCAAGCATCAACAAAATAGAGCCTACCGCACTAACACCTAATAAGTAACGATAGCGCCACATGTATTCACATACCGTTTCATAGCGCTCAGCACATACAGCCCCCAACAGGAATATCCACACATAATGGATAACCCAATAGTTAAGTCTCATGTCAAAAAGATATTTCAACACAGGATTATTACTAAGATGTTCTGTTACCCAACGGCCGAGCATGTAAGATGATACATAATCGATGCCCACTTGGATGATAAATAGTAATACCATCCAAAATACAGGGCGTTTTAAAATGACTTTCACCATAGCTCGCCATAGCGGCATCATCACGTAGAACCATAGGAGGATAACCATAAAGTATAAATGATACATAGACGTACCAAATAATAGATTTACAGCCAATGGTCCAGGATGTAAATTACCTAGATTATGCGCCGTTAGTCCCGTATAGAGCAAATAAAATATGGACCACGTAATATATGGAAATAGCACCACCTGAATACGGCGGTGCATAAATTCCTTATATGAGAATGGTCCCTCTACAGATGTATGGTAGAACAATCCAAATGCAGAGAGGAAGAAAAATGCTGGTACTCCAAAGCGCGATAGAATTTCTAAGACGCTAATGAGTTCTAAATTTACAAAAGGATTTTGTAATGCGTAAGAACCTACATGAATGCCGATAACACCGAGCATACAGAGTCCACGCATATATGTAATTTCCGGTAAAAATGCTTTTTTCATGTCCATTCCCTATTCATTATTGACCAGGTACAACTGCAGGTGTTGGCACAAGGCGTGGACCTTGAGATGTTGTAGCCGGTTGTTTAACTACTGGAATTACAGATGATATAGTTAGAGCAGCTGTTGTCTTTGCTGGTTGAGCAGGTTGTGCTGGCGCAGCTTGACCGTTCGCTTTAGCTGCTTCCTCAGCCTTAGCCTTAGCCTCTGCCTCAGCTTTAGCTTTCGCTTCTGCTTCACGTTTCAAGCGCAATTCTTTTTCAAGAGGTACCACTGGTTTGTCGTAAACAGTGATATCTGTTTCGAATAGACGACCCCAAGGGAATGTAGCTTTTACTGTACGAGGATCGATTTTGAGATATTTTTCAGCGAAGTCTTGAATTCGTTCGCCTAAGTAGCTTTCGAGACGTTCATTTAACTCACCAGAATAACGTACATTATCTGTGCGAATAGAGTCTTGCATACGGTAAATATCTTTGCGGATATTTGCTTGGTACGCCCAGTTATCCAAATATTGTTGAGTCAACATTTTGCGGTGACCTTCTGGGCTCATAGTTTTGAGCAATACCCCTTGCGCAATGGCGTAGCCTACCGTATTACTTGCGGTATTCCAACCATTGTACGCACCGATTTTGTATAACATATCGCGTTTGTACATAGCAGATACTAATGTATTGTCCGCACCATTGTTATAAGCAATATCAGCAACGCTTACGTTTACACCAGAATCAACAGCTTGTTGAATTCGATCTACAAAAGCATTTGTAGAATTAGAAATCATCGGGAAGTTCTCGAAGCTTTCAGATTCACCAGTGCTTGTAGTAAGTGGTGTATTTACTGCTAACAACACAGTTGGTTTACCTTGTGTCACCATAGTGCCACCTACGGCCTCAACGTGTTGAGCAATTGTTTTATCAATCGTTTGGTCTTCGTAACCTGGTAATGTTTTACCGCCACCACCGAGTGGGTAAATTACAGAGAATGTAGGTTTTTCTGTACTTTCATCTGTACGAGAACGAGCCATCAACAAGAGCCCAAGTTGGTCGGCACCAGGGAAGCTACCATATTTCTCAGCAGGAATATCCTTAGAGTATTTACTTAAGTAACGACCTTCTAATGCAGATTGGGACAATTGGGATGTATCATCATGGCCCAATGCAAAGTAATCGAATACACCGCTACGAGTTTCGTCGATCAACTCTTTGTTGATTTTCATATTTTTTTGACGGCGGTCAAACCAGTCTTGTAAATATTCTACAGGAACAGAGGCTTGTAAGCTCATCAATTTTTGAGTTTCCTCTTGTGTTAAGGAGCCAGAGTCTAATTTATCTTGCAATGCTGCAATTTGGAAGATAGTAGGACCGTATTCCGCATAATAAGCTGGTTCAGTGCCGCCCCCACTAGCACGTGGAGAACGCATTACAGTGCCAAAACCATAAATACGCACCTTTTTATTACGAGCTTTTAAGGATTCAATACGTTTTAAACGGCTTTCCAATGTAGTAAGTGGAATGTTGTGTTTACGAGAGTCTACAAGACCACCATAAATAAGCGTATCTGTACTCAATACCATCACATCAGCACGACCTGCATTTTGTTCAACCCAAGCCATGATTTGATCTGCTTGACCTTGGTAATTCTTACCAGAAATCAAGTTCTGAGGTGGTGTCAATATAGTCATACCTGCTTCGCGAGCTGTATCTACAGTATATTGTAAGCTTACAGGGCGATCATCTTGAGGTACATACAACACGGTTTCCGCATCAATTTTAATAGATGTGCCAGTAGCGATAGCTGCAGCCATAAGTGCTACTTTCAACCATTTATTCGTCATAAATCAAATCTCCTTCTGTGTAGCGAGTACTCCCGACTCGCGAAATTAACTGTTTTATAATACTCTCTTTTTCTGACACTTTTATGAAATGTTCATATGCTCAATAGTATAATTATATCATTTGACTATTATTTCGCAACCGGCTTGGTTTTTCCTACCTTAGGCAGACTCCAATTGTACTTGAGGGCCAGTAGACGGATAACGAGTACTACTGTGAAAGCACCATATACGGCCATATTGTCCCAACTCGATGTAACCATAAGATAATAAACGATGCCTCCAATAATACTAGGCAAGGCATATACATCCTCTTTCAAAACAGATGGGATGCGTTGCGCCAACATATCGCGGATAATACCGCCACCAACAGCAGTGATTGTACCGAGCAACACAATAAAGATAGGCAACTCTGGATAGAGTTTAAAACCTGCCGAAGCACCTGTTACGGTAAATGATGCTAATCCTAACGCATCGGCCAACAAGTAACTAGCTCGACTACGAGGTCCCATCGCATGCTTGCGATATCGGCTGTTATAAATCAAGAACACGATAACAGTTACCGCTAAAACAACGGTAACATACACTATATTTCGCAATGAATTCGGCGGAAAATAGCCGAGCAACACGTCCCGTACAATACCACCACCAATAGCAGTAGCCAATGCAAGGACAGTCATACCAAATATATCCATCTTCCGGGATACCCCAACGAGTGCACCGGATACAGCAAAGGCAATGGTGCCAATCATATCAAATATATACCAAATAATGTCCATAATTCCCCCAAATAATCTATTCGCATAACTGCGTACACTATGATAGACTTTATGTAAGATATTATACATGAAGAGGTATGCCAATGACAAAAGACATTACACCTACAGACATTGAAAATATGGATGAACGCACACGGGACGAATATTTTATGGCCATAGCCATGGAAGAAGCTCGAAAGGCTTATGAACTTGGAGAAATCCCTATCGGTGCCATTCTCGTAAAAGATAATACCATTGTTTCGCGCCACCACAATCGTCGTGAACTCGATCATGATGCAACGGCCCATGCAGAGGTCCTCGTAATCCGCGAAGCATGCGATGTTCTCAAGCGCTGGCGGTTGACTGGTTGTACCCTGTATGTTACGATAGAGCCGTGTCCGATGTGCGCTGGAGCCATTATTAACAGTCGTATAGACCGTGTTGTATATGGTGCAAGTGATTACAAAGGAGGCGCCGTGGAATCGCTATTCAATGTGCTCTCTCATCCTGGTTTAAATCATGAACCAGAACTAGCATCTGGTGTGCTTGGTGATGAATGTAGCCAAATTATGAAAGACTTCTTTAAAGAGCGCCGTAAAGCACGGAGGAGTACCCAAGAGGCTGAAGGGTCCGCACTCGAAATGCGGTAGGTCGGGCAACCGGCGCGGGGGTTCAAATCCCTCCTCCTCTGCCATTCTTTTAAATGATAATGATAGAGATACAATAGATAAACCTAGATACACCTAGATACACATAATACAGATGTTATCTAGGTTTTCTTATATTATTGAGTGAATTTTGTGTATCAATCATTCTCTATTATATGGTGGTATTTGCCCCATTTATTGCCCCATGACATTTTACAAAATCATATAATCATCTCTTACACCTTGCTATATTAGTAGGGTGTTTTATTTTACACCAATAAAAATGTGCCCAATCATCACACATGAAAGGGCGTAAAATGCTTATAAAAAAGAGTTATACATGTTGCATAACTCTTAATACCAATATAATCTTTCTTCTTTAGGAAATGAGTTTAAACTTCCGTATTCCTCCAATTTATTTAAAGCGTGTACTGTATGCCACTCACTACCTTGCAATGGTTCTTTAACAATAGCCACATTGCTTTTACGATCTAATTCTATTATGCCATACTCAGCACTAGCGTTAGGGTGGAACTCATATATAGCTTTTTCTTCATTTAGTTTTATTAATATAAGAGATAACATTTTACCACTCTTTCCATATCATTTAAGTTCATTATACATAGTGTTAAAATAAGATACAATATAAGGCCTAGTCATGACTAGGCCTTTTTTTAGTACAAAATAAACACTATTTATAAAGTATTTGGCGTAAACAAAAAGCACAGATCACTAATGGTTAGCGCTTTTTTGTATCTATATTTATCAATACTTTAGTAACTTTATGAGTTATAATATACACAAGATATAATTACTGCTATTAAATAGACTCAAGGGGACACTACTATGAAAAAATATTACCCTTATCTCATTACAGTGAGTCACATGATCAACGACTCCTGTCAAAGTGTGTTGCCTGCCCTCTTACCTCTGTTCATTTATACCTATGGACTGAGCTTAGAGCAAGCAGGTTTTCTCATCTTAGCTAATACAGCATTATCATCATTATTACAGCCTTTACTAGGTTATATTTCGGACAAGATCAATCAACCGCGGCTCATTGCCTTCGGCGTTTTATTATCTGCATGTAGTACAGGTATGATGGGCTTTGTTACCTCTTATGAAAGCCTCCTCGTTTGTGCCACATTAGCTGGCGTTGGATCTTCCATCTTCCATCCTGAAGGTGCGAAGATTATGAACCGTCTCGGTGGTGGCAAGAAAGGTAAGGCCATGGGCACCTTTGCTATCGGCGGCAGCTCAGGCTTCGCCTTTGGTCCACTCTTTGCAGGTGCCATTGCTTATACAGTTGGGCCTCATGGATTGGCAGCTTTCACCGTAGTAGGTATTATTATATTTACTATATTGTTCATACTAATGCCTCATATCGTAGCTCATGCACGTACTATCGACCAAGCAGTAGCTACTGAAAATCCAACAGTGGCGTCGAAACCGCTGAAGAACTACTGGAAATACTTTGGCATCTTGTTCATTATTATCTTGAGCCAATCAGTAAACTTCCGCGTTATCAATGCGTTTATTCCGATTTTCTGGACTCGTGAGCTCGGTACAAGCCCAGAACAAGGTAGCTTTGCCTTGACTGTATTCTTTAGTATTGGCATCTTCATGACCTATATTGGCGGTCTATTGGGCGATAAATATGGTCCTATCAAGATTATCAGACTATCCCTATTAGTTTGGTTACCCGCTATGTTCCTATTAACAGAGGTTCCAACCTTCTCACCACTCATCATGATGCCTATAGCCTACTTGCTACTACTCATGATTGGTGCTGCCAAAGCAATTAGCTACAGCCCAGTTATCGTACTAGGCCAAACATATCTAGCCAAAAGTATCGGCTTTGCATCGGGTATCACTCTTGGCGTGAGCCAAACCATCGGCGGTGTCATTGCTCCTGTCGTAGGTAACCTAGCAGATACCTACTCCTTACCGGTAGCTATGATGACACTCGTGCCATTCCTCGTAATGGGCCTTGGGGCATCATTGATACTTAAAGATCCTAAAAAATTACACTAAAAAAGCCCCCTTACGGGGGCTTATATTTTTAGCTAAATTAGTGTTTTAGCATTTCATTCAAGATAACTACGTCCGTTTCTTTCATACCTTGAGCCACAGTGCCGATACTGCGTATGGTATCATCAACGGAGTATGCTACAAGGCCATCGCCTTTTTGGTAGTTCTTGTTAAGACGTGCTTGTTTATATCCCATAAACGCGCCATCAAGGGAGATAGCAATTTTACCTGCACAGGATGGTTTTGCTCCGTCACAAACGATACCGGATAAGCTGGCAAGACCATTTACTAAGGTATTCTCAATGATATCCTTGCTATCACCTTTCAAGAAGGCAATACCTGCTACACTTACAACACCAGCAGATACAACGCCGCAGTATGCGGACAATTTACCAATGCCAGATTTAACGTATAGTGTTAACAAGTTAGCAAAGACTAGCGCTCGATAAAGTTCATCATCACTTTTACCAAGTTCCTCGGCAGTCGTAATGATAGGTACCGATACTGTTAAGCCTTGGTTACCAGAGCCAGAGCAAATTACAACAGGCAATGGACACCCACTCATACGCGCATCGGATCCAGCCGCTGCACGAGCTTTACATTTTGTTTCTAGAGACGGGTTTTCTTCATCCAACAACAAGAGCTGGCCAATATTGGAGCCATAATCATTAGACAAACCTTCTCGAGAAATAGCCGTATTGTATTCTACTTGCTGTTTGATTTGAGGAATGATGCCAGAAATATCTGCCGTTTTAGAAAATTCGTAAATGCTATCAAAGGTCATTGCATATTCGGTTTTGGCTGCTTTCTGAATTTCATTGATTGTTTCAGACACAATCTCACCATCTACAGCAACATAGGTTACATTCGTATGGTCATTTTCAATGCGAACCACTGCTGTATGTTCATCTGTTTCAGCAGTGATTTCAATATAAAGATTATCTACACCTTCAGCGAGTGAGACCGTACAGAAGTTAGCATCTAGCAATGTGCCAAGCCATTTACGATCTTCATCTGTAGCAGATTCTAATACCTCTAGCTCACGCTCAGGATGACCTACGATAGCACCAAGGGTAGCAGCCGCTTGAAGGCCCTTTCGCCCACCAGAGTTAGGAATGACTACGGATTTTACATTTTTAATAATATTCGCGCTGCATCGTGCGTGAATATGGTTAGGAAACTCATCTAAAACAGAGACTGCCTTCGCAGCCGCATAAGCCAATGCAATCGGCTCAGTGCACCCGAAGGCAGGACGCATCTCTGATTGTAATAAGGAAATATAATCCATCTTATACTTCCGCAATAATTTCCACTTCTACCAAAGCACCCAATGGAAGGTCTTTTACTGCTACGCAAGAACGAGCTGGTTTAGAAGTGAAATATTTAGCATACACTTCGTTAAATGCTTTGAAGTCAGCAATATCAGCCAAGAAACAAGTAGTTTTAATAACTTCAGAGAAGTCAGAACCTGCTGCAGCCAATACAGCATCAATGTTTTTACATACTTGTTCAGTTTGCTCTACGATACCACTTGCAACAATGGAACCAGTTGCAGGATCGAGTGGAATTTGACCAGAAGCGAATAATAAACCGCGTACTACTTTAGCTTGAGAGTAAGGACCTACTGCTGCTGGAGCTTTGTCTGTGTGAATTGTGTTCATAATAATTCTCCTTTAAAATATAATTGAAAATAATATAGATCATTCTAATGCCGCCATACTCACATTAGTAATTACCTTGTAAATGACATACTTCGTGAAAGCATATCTATCATAAATTATTTAATAGATTTGAAGGCGTTGTCAAATATCGTTTTGAAATAATCCCGTTGTACATCAGTTGTTACACCTACGTATAGTACCGGTTTGCCTGGCTTTAACACAAATGCAGTATTTGCATAAAGCGGAGTTTGTACATTTCCATCCGCATATAACAAGCGAGAACTTGCTGCATAAGTTTGATATTTTGTACCAGCCACAGGATGTACTTGTTCCGCATTTTCTACGGTAAGCGTTCTAGGTTTTATAAGCAGTTCACCTGACCGAGTCTTAAGATTAGCATAACGTTTCGGATCATTTAAAGGGACTACAGTTGTAGTAGTTGGAATTTGCTTGTTAATGGCACCTAGCATGAGTTGCTCTGTAACAGGATCAATTTGACCTTTATCTAGAGCTGCCATTGCAGCTACAAACATAGGATCATTTGTCTTATCTTTAGCCACTTGCTGTGCTATTTGTTTAACATCTACAGCTACTACTAACGCATCCTTTTGACCTGTTTTGTCAGCACCTTTTAATTGGTATACGTCAAAAGTAGTGCCAAAGTTTTGAAGAAGCTCCTTGGCCATCATATTTGCCATTGAAGATTTTGAAGGGTTCTCATTCAATTGTTTTTCTACAAAATCACGTGTATTTGTTTTAGATGCAGAAACAACATTTACATTGTTAGGCACTACCATAGAACCTGCAATAGTTTGCACATCCTTAGCGAAACCTACGCCAGATACAGTACCTAATAAACAGGCTGCACAAGCCAATACTTTCAAAGATTTCATATTATTTACCTCCCTTGAGAGATTGTGTTTGATACATATGATTCAACTCATTAGCCCAATAATCATGGCTAGAATCATCAGACAGTAAAAGCTGTAAAGATACACCTTTATCGGTAGGAACAGCATAACCAATTAAGGAGTCGGTGCTTCTAAATCCATCATATATAAGACTACCGCGTAAATCACCTGTCACAGCTGTACCATAGCGTGTTTGCACAGGTTTATAGGCCACATGCGTTGCATCTAGGCTCACTTGTTTTGCCATAAAGTCTACATAAGAACGGAATTCTTCTATACTTTTAGGAGATGATTTCTTATCTGTGGCAAGCATTTTATCAAAGGCACCCATAATTTGAGTAGGTAACTTATCATTTATCATTTTTAAGTCTTTAGCTAATTTAGCACCTTCAATGGTGTTACCTTTTAAATTTTGTAATTTTTCTTGAGCTAACTCTTTAGAATAAAACTCTACCGATTTAGAATCAGAAGAATTTTCCGCAGCAGTTTTTACATCTGTGCCCTTCGCCACAACAGTCTTAGCCATTCCTATTACTTGATCTATGGCATTTTTAGAATAGTTGATAACCAGTAATTCACCTACATGGTGACCTTGTTTATCAGTTCCTTGTAATTGATAGTAGGAAAATCCATCTAAAATATCGCCCTTCATAGGTGCGACAGGAACTGGAGCATGCAATTTAAAGTTAACATTAACAGCATCCATAGCCGCTTTATTTGCAGCTGAAATCATTTGGCTTTGCTCATTATTTCGCAGTTTTGCATCCGTAGGAACATGTATTACCTCTACTGCTTTCACTGTAGGAGACGTATTGCCATACAAGCCATATCCTAAATCTACTGTATCAGCATATGCCACTGCACCCATGCCAACAGTCAAGCACGTCGCACAAGCCAATGTCATCAATTTTTTATTGAGAGCTCTCATAAGACACCTCACGATTTAACAATACACTATGTATACAGATTATATTCATAACCTGTACTGCATCTATAAGATTTCAAAAAGATAATCTATACTGCATATATTAATTATTATACTATATAGAGATGTATAACTGTATAGTGTAATTTACAACCTATCAGTTCTGCTATACAATACTTAAATAGATATGTAAACATAGAGTATGAGAAATAGAAAGGAGTGCACACTTAGTGTGCTTTTATTATGATACAAGAAATAATTCCACTCACTAGGCCTCGTACATTAGCGGCCGCTTTAGGGCCTACCATTTTAGGTGCAGCCTTTAGTTATTACGCATTTGGTGCCGTAAAGGGTACAGGTCTCGCCATTTTCCATACGATTTTAATATTTTTAGCTGTTGTAACAGCTCAAATTGTTGCTAATTTATGGAATGAATATAAAGATTTTAAATCTGGTCTCGATGCGGGGCAGAAGGTCGGCAATGCTGGTTCTATCACCCGTGGTGCCATTACACCAGAGCTCATCGTTACCATGATTAAGGTACTCATGGTTATACCTATTATCATCGGTCTTTATCTATCGGCAACTATCACTTGGTACTATATTCCAGCTGGTTTTCTTTGCATTCTCATCAGTTTTCTCTACTCTGGTGGGCCAAAACCAATTTCTCGCACACCATTTGGTGAAATTTCCTCCGGTATCGCTATGGGTTTTGCCATCGTCCTCATTACAGGCTATGCATGGACGCGAGACTTATCTTTAGCATTATTAATCCCTGCTATTCCATCTACATTGCTCGTTGGTTCCATTATGCTCACGAATAACATTCGTGATATTCGAAATGATGAAAGCCATGGTCGTCGTACATTACCAATCGTATTGGGTCGTGAACGTGCCCTCAGTTTGATGAGCATCACTTACTTATTCAATTTCATTTGGATCCTTGCATGGATCATCGTAGGTCACATGACATGGTTCTCCCTCTTCGCCTTTCTCGCAGCACCACTAGCTTTCAAAACAGTACATACCTTAACTACTAAAACAGATGAGTTCCTACTCGACAAAGCTATGGGTACAACTGCAGGGGCTGCAATGATTTACCAAATCATGTGGTCCATTGGACTTATCATAGGTAAATAAGGTTGAACCATAGATACAATTATTAGCAAATAAGTGTTTACCAATACGTACATACATTAAATACAGTTACATAAAATAAAGAGAGATTTCCAAACACTATCAACTATTTATAGATACTAGTTTGGAAATCTCTTTTTGGTATAACTTTAAGCTATGGAGAACTCGTAATAATTCCTTCTTGATAGATAGGAAATAATTTAGTACTATAAATGTAATATTTTATATGAAATGGTTGTAAAAGGAGTGTGTCTAATGAGAAAATTTTTAGCATTAGCAGCTACTGTAATCCTTGGCGGTGCTTTATTGATCGCTGGTTGCGGTAATGACAATAACAAACAAGCTGCTAACAACGGCAAACAAGTATTAAAAATTGGTGCTACAGCAGTACCTCACGCAGAAATTTTGGAACAAGTTAAACCTATCTTGGCAAAAGATGGTATTGATTTACAAATCACAGAATTTACTGATTACAACACACCAAACCTTGCTTTGGGTGATAAAGAAATCGATGCAAACTTCTTCCAACATGTACCTTACATGGATGAGTTCGCAAAAGCTCATAACCTTCCATTAGTATCTGTTGGTGGTGTTCACCTTGAGCCAATGGGCTTATATTCCCGTCAAATCAAAGATTTAAAAGATCTTCCTAAAGGCGCTAAAATCGCTATCCCTAATGACCCTACAAACGGTGGTCGTGCATTATTGTTATTGCAAAAAGAAGGTCTTATCACATTGAAAGACTCCAGCAATATCTTATCTACAATTCAAGATATCACTTCCAATCCTAATGGTTACCAATTTGTTGAATTAGAAGCAGCTCAAATACCTCGTTCTCTTGACGATGTAGCTTTAGCAGCTATTAACACAAACTATGCATTAAATGCAGGTCTTAACCCTAGTAAAGATGCATTGGCAATCGAATCTAAAGATTCCCCTTACGTAAACATCGTAACTGTACTTAAAGGCAATGAAAGCGATCCTCGCATCAAAAAATTGATGGAAGCTCTTCATACCCCTGAAATCAAAAAATTCATTGAAGATAAATATCAAGGTGCAATTGTTCCTGCATTCTAAGGTATAACAAAAAAGAGACCACATCGGTGGTCTCTTTTTTACTATAAGCTGTCCGCACCAAATCTAAATGGTAATAACTCATCAAGACTAATAACTTTATAATTTCCTTTTAGATTAGCCAAGATAATCTGTGGTATGTCAAATTCAGAAATCACTTGACGACAGGCACCACAAGGTGCACAAGGCCCTTCCGTATCAGCAACTACGGCGAGGGCCTTAAAATTTGTACGACCTTCTGATACGGCTTTAAATATAGCAGTTCGTTCTGCACAGTTAGTTAAACCATAAGATGCATTTTCTATATTGCAACCTTCATAGATTGCCCCATCCTCACACAGAAGGGCTGCACCCACTCCAAAATGGGAATAGGGACTATAGGTTTTCTCACGAGCTACTATGGCACGATCAATAAGCTTTTGAATTTCCTGTTCCGTCATATCAGTTTCCTTTTCTATCATATGGATATCCTCATTCCACCATATCAAGAATCGTATCTACCACCACTGGTGCTGTTTTACCAAAAGTAATTGCCTCTAAGTATGTTTTAGCCGCATTTACGAGCAAACTTTCATGAGAAGCATATAAGGTAGCTATGCTTTCACCAGCCCTAACAGCATCACCGGTTTTCTTGTGCATTACTATGCCTGCACTATAATCGATAGGACCATCCTTAACGGTGCGACCAGCCCCGAGCATAACAGATGCAATACCACATTGTTCTGTATTCATGTGTGTAATATAACCGTCTTGAGGCGCTGTAACATCATAAGTGAATTTCCCGATGGCTAGTAAACTTTCATCATCAAGAACACGGCTATCTCCACCTTGGGCATCAATCATCATGCGCAATCGTTCAAGAGCGGCTCCCGAATTAAGGGCCTGTTGTACGCGACTGAGAGCAGTTTCATAATCACAAATTTGGCTCAACACGAGCATATGGGCTGCCATGATAAGACATTCATGAGTTAAATCCTCTGGGCCATGGCCTTTCAATGTGTTAATAACCTCACGAATTTCCAAAGCATTACCAATGGCGTGACCTAGTGGTCGGTCCATATCGGTTAAAACAGCCTTAACAGAGCGGCCATTTTCCGTTCCAATATCTACCATAGCTTTCGCCAATGCGCGAGCATCATCTATGGTTTTCATAAAGGCGCCACTACCAACCTTTACATCCAATAAAATAGCTTGTGCCCCAGAGGCTAATTTTTTACTCATTACAGAGGATGCAATTAGAGGGATACTATCTACGGTGCCTGTTACATCACGCAAAGCATATAGTTTCTTATCTGCAGGTGCCAGCCCTTCAGATTGTCCGATAACGGCAAGGCCGATTCGATTTACTTGATTCATAAATGCTTCTTGGTCTAGTGACACCTGTAAATTTGGTATAGATTCCATCTTATCGATAGTGCCGCCCGTATGCCCTAAACCACGACCAGACATTTTCGCCACCTTGCCTCCACAAGCAGCTACCAAGGGTCCTATGATAAGAGTTGTCTTATCCCCTACACCACCAGTACTATGCTTATCTACTGTTATCCCATCAATATTGGACAAATCTACCATGTGCCCCGATTGTGCCATTGCCATAGTCAATGTGCCTAGTTCACGAGCATTCATCCCATTAAATACAATGGTCATCAATAAGGCACTCACTTGATAGTCAGGGATGTCCCCATTTACATAGCCTGAGATAAGAAAACGAAGTTCCTCATCTGTTAAGGGTAAATTAGACCGTTTTTTTAGAATAATATCATACATCCGCATGGTTATACCGCCATTCTAAGAAACCACCTAGGCACGGCCTAGGTGGTTTTCTATTATACTTCTTCGTCTAAATGATCTTTAAGTAGTTCTACTGCTGCACTGGCGCCGATACGGCTGCAACCTTCTGCAATATAGGCTTTCATGTCAGAGATAGAACGAATACCACCGGCAGCCTTAATTTTTACATTAGGACCGATATGCTTCTTGAATAAACGAATGTCTTCAAGGCTAGCGCCACCGCTACCAAAACCAGTAGAAGTTTTAATGTAGTCTGCCCCACCATTGGTGATACATTTACAGAGGGCCACCTTTTCAGAGTCGGTAAGATAACAAGTTTCGATAATAACCTTTAAGATTTTATCGCCACAAGCCTCTTTAAGGGCCCCGATTTCATTCGTTACAGCCTCAAAATCGCCTTGCTTTACATCGCCAAGATTTATTACCATATCGATTTCAGAGGCCCCTTCTGCAAGGGCTTGTTTTGTTTCAGCCACCTTAACCTCTGTCGTTTCATAGCCTAAAGGAAAACCAATAACAGTACATACATTAAGGTCTGGGTACGCTTCATGGGCGGAAGCTACAAAGTCCGGTGGAATACATACAGATGCTGTTTTATAGGCTACGCCAGCATCACAACTTTCTTTAATATCATCCCATGTAGCTGTAGGACGCAATAGTGTATGATCCACATAAGATAATAATTCTTTACCTAACATAGTGTCTCTCCTTACTAAAAGAACGACATTTGCTCTGGCTCAGGTTCTTTATGTAAAGCCTCTTGAGCAGCGCGATTTTTGTCATCAATAAATGGTTCTAGTGGTACACCTGTAGCCTTCAATAAATCTGGCAAGCTATTAACGCCCTTAGCTTTAGCCGCCTCTAATACAACCTTAGCACATGTTTCCGCATCATCTAATGCGTAGTGATGTTTAAACTCAACCCCGATATATGCGGCCATCGTGTTTAGCTTATGGTTTACTAAATCTGGCCATACTGCACGTGAAAGTTTCACCGTACATGCATAATCAAGATCAGGCCAAGGGATTTTATAGTAATCCAGTGTAGCACGCAATACATTCATATCGAATTTTGCATTGTGAGCTACCATGATATTCCCTTTTAAGTGATTTTCGTAGATAGCATTCCACAATTGATCAAATGTTTTCTCGTGGATAACATCCTTTGGTTGAATGCCATGAATTTCAATACATTCATCATCGAAGCTCATAAATGGTGGTTTAATAAGGCTGTATGCCTTTTTTATAATCTGTCCATCCTTTACGGTAATAACCGCCAAGGAGCACGCACTATTTTTAAATTTATTAGCTGTTTCAAAGTCTAATGCAACAAAATCTAACATAGGACTCCTTTCAAATCTATATGTTTCAAAATTTATATATAAGAATTATATTCATTTTCTCCATTTATTATAGCATGAAACAGTCTATAATCTACTATTCAAGGGTGACTAATAGTCACCGCTTTCACATCAATTTTAATTGACAGATGGGCCCTCTGTATGTGAAAATTATTTAGATATATATGTAGTATGGAGGTTGCAACATGGCAGATGACAGATTAATCGTTGCCCTTGACGTATCCACGATGGATGCTGTAAAAGAAATCGTATTATCCCTCGGTGATTCGGTTAGCTTTTACAAGGTCGGAATGGAGCTATTCTACGCCGAAGGAGCAAAAACAATTCGCTTTTTACAAGAGCAAAACAAACAAATATTTCTTGATTTGAAATTGCACGACATTCCAAACACCGTAGCCCATGGAGTTTCTTCCTTAACACGTCTCGGCGCTAGTTTAATCACTTTGCATGGTCAAGGTGGCCCTGTCATGATGAAAGCCGCTGTAGAGGCAGCTCGTGAAAGCGGTGAAACACTAGGCGTTGAGCGACCAAAATTATTGGCTATCACTGCTCTAACTAGTTTCGACGATGAATCTTGGACTGCTATCGGTGGCCAACTACCTATTTCCGACCAAGTAATTCGCCTTGCTAAGCTCGCTAAAGATTGTGGGATGGATGGTGTTGTGTGCTCCGCCTTAGAAGCTAAAATGATTCGCGAAGCATGTGGCGATGATTTCCTCATCGTAACACCTGGTATTCGTCCTTCCTTTGCAACAACAGACGACCAAAAACGCGTTGCTACTCCTGCTAGCGCATTACAAGATGGCGCATCTCGCCTCGTTATCGGCCGTCCTATTACACAAGCTGAAAATCCTCGTGAAGCAGTTCGTTTAATTATTGAAGAAATGGAGAATGTATCCAAATGATGACAGAACAAGAAGCAAAACAATTATTGATCGACACTCAAGCTATTTTAGAAGGTCACTTCCTTTTGACATCTGGACTCCACAGCCCAATGTACGTTGAAAAATTCAATGTATTGCAACATCCAAAATATACAGAAGCACTTTGTAAAGAATTAGCTGAACGCTTCCGTGATCAAAACGTTGAGCTTGTTATTGGCCCTATGACTGGTGGCATCTTACTAGCTCACGAAGTGGGTAAAGCACTTGGCACACGTGCAATTTTCACAGAACGCGAAAAAGGTGTTATGACATTGCGCCGTGGCTTTAAAATTGAGCCAGGCACACGCGTACTTATCGTTGAAGACATCGTAACTACTGGTGGTTCTGTACAAGAAGTAGTAAATGTTGTAAACCAAGCCGGTGGTGAAATCGTAGGTGTAGGTTTGCTTGTTAACCGCTCTGGTGGTAAAGCAGAATTCGGCGTACCTCATGAAAAAGTACAAGCATTGCTTAACCTCGAAGTTCCTACATATAAACAGGAAGAATGCCCTCTTTGTAAAGATGGCGTAGCTATGACAGAACGTGGTTCTAAACACATTAAATAAAATTATAAACAGATACAAAAAGAGCTCCTTCACTGAGGAGCTCTTTTTGTTTGTGTGTAGTTATTGTGTGTAAGAGAGAGATTCTGATACGAATGTATCACGTAGAGTGTATGGCTCTACGGTGGCCATGAATGCACTTTCATGACCACGCACTCTAAAAGTGTTGTGAGAGAAAAGAATCAATAGAATACTATTGATTTTGAGTAGTCTGTGGTGCACCTTGTTCCACAGGTGGTTGAGGCGCATTACCATTTGGTTGCCCCCCTTGAGGCATTTGGCCAGGTTGACCTTGTTGCCCTATTTGACCTTGCGGAGGCATTTGCCCATTTTGATACATATGTTGACCATTATTTGGCCCCATACCATCTTGAGGTATCATTTGGTTTTGACAATTTTGGTACATATGTTGACCATTATTTGGCCCCATACCATCTTGAGGCATCATTTGATTATTTCCATCCATCATATGTTGGTCCATATGCATATTAGAACCATCATGTCTATGTGGTTTTCTAAACTGTTGTTCATTGGTTTTCATCCATTCACCAAAATTTGGTAAATCATTTACAGCAAAGGATGTGCCTACCCCTACAGCACTGATTACAGTTAGAATGGCAGCAATTATAATTCGTCTCATAGGTCCTCCTTAATCTACATTGCTGAAATAACGTTCGCGTACACCACGAAGTTCAATACCAATAAAGATACATGTAAGGCCCCCAAAGAGACCTACACCACCAAGTGCAACTAAAGTTACCAATGATAATGCAGGAAATGCCGTTACATTCTCAAACGGTTGCCATGAGCTTCCGAGTAAATATAAGATGGCAGGTGTAATAATAAATAGTAAAACCCCTACAATATATGACAAACCACTTCCAATAGATACCAATGTTTTGGATGCTTTTTTAGCCATACCTGGTAATTGTGGTAATAAACGTTCTTTGTAGTCATCAAAGCGAGCATAGATTTCTTGCATATTTACAGATTTACCGGCACCACCATCTTGGCCTAATGTATCTGTAATAATGCCTGCATCTACATAAGATGTATAGATTTCCTCTGGAGTTCCCAAAGATTTAATAATTTCACTATCTGTAAGACCTTTTTCATAGCCTACAGCAAAGTGTTCTTCATAAACCTCTATAATACTCTCTACATCAGCAACGCGCGCCTTTTTGAATATATTGCGCAGTGCTTCTAAAAAACTATTTTTGTCCATTATAGTCGACTCCTCTCAACAGGATATTGATGACGCCAGAAAATTCATCCCATTCTTGGCGCATCTGATTGTATGCTGTACGGCCATCTGCCGTGATGTGATAATATTTTCGAGATGGTCCTGTAGAGGACTCCTTCAAATAGGTCTCAACATACTTTTCTTTCTTTAATCTATTAAATAATGGATATATCGTTCCTTCCGAAATTTCAATATATTCGGAAATGGTGCTTACGATTTCATATCCATAGCGATCACTTTGTGTTAATAGTGCTAGCACAAGCATATCCATAACACCTTTTTTTAATTGAACTTGCATAGTTCCTCCCTTTAGGTTGTGCCTACCTGCCAATGTGAAAGCTCTCTTACGGTCACTATCATGTACTGACAAATACATAATAACACAAGGTACATCGTAATGCAAGGTACCTTGTTAAAAATATATTTTGCAAAATATAAATCCACGCTTTTAACGACCTATAAACACTGATAATATCTGCTTTTATAAAACAAAAACTATCTTAATTTTTTCTAATTTTACTAATGTCACCCTATATGTATCACACATACTTCGGCTACAACATAAAAATCCCCATCCAACGGATGAGGATTTTTCATTGATTTTAAAATAATCTATTTACTCTAACATCAGCTATTTATTTTGAAGTTGCTTGGCCTAATTTAAGCTGTGTACTCTTCATTTTGCCATTGTGAGTATAAGATACCAAAACTGTATCACCAGGGCTCTTAGCGTCAATTTGCTCTTTTAATTCTAACAATGTACTAATATTCTTGCCATCAATTTGAGCAATTGTATCGCCTTCTACTAAACCAGCCTTTGCAGCAGGACCATTCGCATCAAGTTGGACAATAAGAAGACCTTCCCCTTCATAGCTTACATTGTTACGTGCTGCTGTTTGACGATCTACAGCCCATACACCAATATAAGGACGTACAACCTTACCATTTTTAATAATAGAGTCTACAACGGTCATAGCGGAATTAATAGGAATGGCAAATCCCATACCTTCCACACCTTCTTTAGAAATCTTAGAGCTATTAATACCAATTAACTCTCCATCCGCATTGATGAGAGCACCACCAGAGTTACCTGGATTAATAGCTGCATCTGTTTGAATCAACGGGAAGCGTTGCCCTTGATCATCAATAGTACGTGCTAAGGCACTGATTACACCAGATGTAACAGAGCCTTTAAACTCTAGGCCTAAAGGATTACCAATGGCGATAGCCGGTTCCCCTACTTGCAAGGAATCAGAGTCACCAATTTTTATAGGTTGAATATCCTTTGGTGGATCGATTTTAACAACAGCTAAGTCTGTTTGGGCATCTGTACCGATAACTGTACCTGTGACGGTAGATCCATTGGACAAGGAAACTGTAACCTCTCCATTTTTAGCACCAGCTACAACGTGATTATTTGTTACGATATGTCCATCATTATCAATCAATACACCAGAGCCTACACCCTCTCCAGCATAGATAGTACGGTTAAAAATATCCTTTTGGAAAACTTGAGTGGTAATCCCCACTACAGCTGGGCCAGATTCTTTTGCCGCTTGAACTACGTATGTATTACGTGTATCTGTAATAGGTTTAGTTTGTTTAGTTTGCTCCTTCACAGTTGTTTGATGTGTAACAGGATTACCAAAGAAATAGTATCCACCACCTACACCAATACCAAGAGCTAGCACACAGGCAATAATTGATTTCTTATATTTTGAAAAATTCATGCATATCTCCTTATATCATCTCTTAATGATTTCTTAGTGTTATGTTCCTTATCATATAAACTGCCAATCGCAATCGAATACACACTGTAACAACAATGTAATATAGCAGTATATATCTACTTTCACCAAAATCAATTTTATAAAATCAATTTTTGATGAACCTATTATAGTACGCAAGACATTACATTGCAAGATAACAATTTATTACATCTATTATAAAAATATAATTTCTATAAATAATATGTATCTTGTAATACGTTAAGAGCAAATCGAATTTCAATGCGATTCAACTGTAGAGAAATTACATAAAAACATATCTATATAAAAATGTACCATATAAAACATAAAGGGCATTCACTAGCCGTCGCTAGGAATGCCCTTTATGCATATAGTTTGAGAGTGTAAGGACTGTTGAGAGAGAGTATATGTGATCTAGATAAGTTGAGAGAGAACTTATTAAGAGAGAGAAGTTTAGTTGTTTCTTATCTAGAATCAAAAGTCAGCCTTACTTAGATAAGTATACATGGAATATCTAAACTATCAAAGGAAGTATATAAACAATTTTTAAATCTTTGATTATATCTATATAATAACTTCCTATAAACTCATATTTTATCAACAGCCACCAAAAACGTGAGCGTAATATGAAAGTGATTTCAGTTATCAAACAAATTTATAACCAACGCCCCATACAGTAATGATGTGCTTACTATCGGATGGATTATCTTCAATTTCTTCACGTAAACGGTTGATATGAACCGCTACAGTTGCATAATCACCATAGGAATCAAGGCCCCACACGCGAGAGTATAATTCTTCTTTACTAAATACGATATCACGATTGCGCATCAAGAATTCTAATAACTGGAATTCTTTCTTTTTAAGGTGAACTTCTTTTTCGTTTACCCAAACTTTCATCATCTTAGGATCAAGACGGATTTCTCCAGATTGAATCGCATTGGTTTCCATTGCATCGCGCTCTGTTAAGCGTTTATATTGTGCCAACATAGCTTTAATTTTTGCAATCAATACAGATGGAGAGAATGGTTTTTCAATATAGTCATCAGCACCTACGCCGAGACCACGGATTTTATCGATATCATCGAGACGAGCTGTTACCATAACAATTGGTACACGAACCTTGTCACGAATTTGGCGGCAAACTTCAAAACCATCCATTTCTGGCAACATAACATCAAGGATGATAAGATCTACAGGAGTATTTAAGGCAGCCTCAATACCCTCAGTACCATTAGTCATAATAGTTACATCATAACCTGCCACCATCAAATAATCACGCTCAATATTGGCGATATCCAAATCGTCTTCAATAATTAAGATATGTTCACTCATGATTCTTCTCCTTGTTTAGGAAATTCTAATATAATACGTAGACCATGTGGTCTTACATTTTCAATCACAACTCGGCCCTCAAAGATTTCCATAATTCGACGAATAATCGACAATCCAAGACCACTACCTTCTTGTGGATTCGTACGAGATGAATCTACACGGTAGAATGGACGCATTAGACGTTCTAGCGATTCTGGTGGTACCCCTGGGCCATCATCACTGATAACACAGTATACAAAATCATCATCACTAGTTACATCAATAACACAATGACCAACATCGGCCATTTTATACTTAGCACTATTGTTCAACACATTTTGTAACACACGTTGTAACAATTGTGGGTTTGCATTAATGAAAGCATTTTCCGCTGCTATACGGAATTTAATTTCTAGACCTCTTGTTTGATAAGGAGCCAAATGATCTTCTACAAAATCACGTACATATTGACCGAGTTCAATTCGTTCAGATGGACGCGACTCTTTTTTATAATTCAAAGTTGTAATGAGGAATAACTCCTCTAACATCGAATCTAAATCATTAGCTCGTTTTAAGATAATTCCCATGTAGCGTTTTTGTTGTTCTTCTGTTGGTGCAATACCATCGCGAACACCTTCTGCATACGCTTTAATAGCTGTTAACGGCGTTCGAATATCATGGGATATCCCTGCTAGTAACTCTTTTTGTTGCTCCTGTTCCATTTCAATTTGACGATTAGCCATTTCTAAGGATTTTGTCATATTCTTAACATGAATCATGATAAAGCGTGTAACAAATCGGTTAATAGCAAAAAATGTAACAATAAACAGCAATATAGCAACTATGATTATGTAGAAGGATACAGATTCCATTAAGCTATCACTACCATGAGTAGCGCGCTTTATAGCAATATGATATACGTAAGCATGACGCCCATCGTATTTCCGCATTTCATAGACAAATGTATTATTGGACTGGTATACAATACCTTGTAATTCGGGGTTTACATCAATAAGACCAACAATAGCAGAAGCGCTATAGATTTGAGGATTACCATAACTGTACACCATATTACCTTGATCTAGTACCTCTACATATACTTCCTTTGGATCAAGTAGACTATAGCTAGGCTTTACTAAGCTATCTATTAAGTTGTTTTCTAAACCATAAAAGGTAATTGTTTCAGTGATTCGACTGACACTTTTAAACTGTTGTTCCTGCTCAATACGCAAATAGTAACCGGCATTAGCCAATATGCGCAGACCTGTAAAGTATAGCAAAAATAAGATAATTGCTATCAAAATAGGCACTACAAAGAGCACAACATTGGATATCCAAATCCGTATTTGTAAATTCACAGGGTTACCTCAATATCATAAATATTAGATACTTCTTATAGTTTACGCTATTTTTAATACTTAAAGCAAGTAAAAAGCGTAAAAAAGTGATTTAACCTTCATATTTTCTTCATTGTCAGTTTATAATTAGCCGTTATTACGTGTGTTCTATATGTCTTTTATTATCTAGTGTTTTTTAATTTCAAATACAATCTACACGCATCCGGGTAATTAATTCTAATATGATATGAGTAGTTTTTAGGACATCAGACACAAGAGCTGATGAATACTTTTTAAACATAAAAAAGAGGATTCCTAAGGAATCCTCTTTTAATATTTGAATTAACGACGATTTGCATCGAAGAAGTTAATAGCAACTTCTGGGAACATAGCGTAAGTCAATACGTCTTCGTCAGTGATACCATTGTAGCCTTTGGAAGCTAAATCTTGACGGTAACCTTCCAATTCAGGTTCGATAAGATCTGCTGGACGGCAAGTGATTGGTTCTTCATCACCAATGATAGTGTGACGAATTTCGTCAGAAATTTTACCAGGCAACGCACCATATTTACCGCGTACAAGGTCTTTAACTTCGTTAGGAACCATTTTGTAACGGTCGCCCATCATAACGTTCATCATAGCCATTGTACCAACGATTTGGGATGTTGGAGTTACCAATGGAGGGTAACCCAAGTCTTCACGAACGCGTGGCATTTCATCCATAACGTCGAAGAAGCGATCGCCCATACCCATTTCGTTCAATTGGTTTTGAGTATTGGACAACATACCGCCAGGAATTTGGTAACGACGAACAGCTGGAATTACATCGCTAGCTGGTTTCAAGTTGAATTCTTCAGCGATTTGTTGTTTTACTTTACGGAAGTGGTCAACTAATGGAATGTATTTATCAAGGTCAAGACCAAGATCCCATTCAGTACCTTTGAACATTTCGATCATAGTTTCAGTAGCTGGTTGGCTAGTTGCATGAGCGAATGGAGAGATAGCAGTATCGATGATATCTACGCCAGCTTTAGCAGCTTCCCAGTATGTAGTGCTTGCAAGACCGCAAGTGAAATGGCTGTGCAAGTCGATTGGCAATTCACCAAAACGTTTTTTGAATGTGGAAACCAAATCATATGCATCAGCAGGTCCTAACAAACCGGACATATCTTTGATACAAAGGGAATCAGTACCCATTTCTACCAATGTTTCAGCTACTTTCAAGAAGCTTTCAGTTGTATGAACTGGGGAGATTGTGTATACCATAGCGGATTGAACGTGTGCACCTGCTTTTTTGGAGTACTTAATAGCAGCTTCCATGTTGCGAGGGTCATTCAATGCGTCGAAGATACGAATACGGTCAATACCATTTTTTACAGCAGCTTTACAGAATGCTTCCACTACATCATCAGAGTAATGTTTGTAGCCCAACAAGTTTTGGCCACGAAGTAACATTTGTAGTGGTGTATTTTTTACATTAGCTTTTAATTTGCGAAGGCGTTCCCATGGATCTTCATTCAAGAAACGAAGACAGCTATCATAAGTAGCGCCGCCCCAACATTCAAGAGCTTCATAACCAATTTCATCTAAAAGGCCAAGCACTGGTTCCATTTGTTCATAACGCATGCGTGTTGCCAAAATAGATTGATGACCGTCACGAAGAACGGTTTCGCAGATTCTTAATTTTTTAGCCATGTTAATCCTCCAAATCGAAATAGTTTTGTGTATGTAATTTTATACATCCACCACACAACTATCTCATACCTATTTTTTTACGATTTTTGTAGAACTTGCTCACACAGGCAAATACTCTACAAATCGTTAAGACATACTTATATTAGACTACTTATAGAATTCTTTGTCAACAACCACATTATGCAATTTACTCATGATTTCATGTATTCTTTTATGATTTTTTCGTGATGGAACTCACAATAAAGTGCTAAAAAGCTAGAGTTTAACGTGTATTTTTAATCAAATCTTCGTCTTATTAATTGCTCTTTTTAATGAGAAACAAAAATTTATTTCGTAATAATTTTTAGTTATTATTTATAAGCTTTCAAAGTATATCGGTATTTATAAATCTAGTAATTCGACAATCATCGGTACACTTATAACCTTATCAATTTTATTGATAATAACCCCCGTATTTCTATAGTTTATAAATATACAAAAGAACCTACCTTTTATAGGTAGATTCTTTTACTAAATGCTCTTTATCATATTATTTTTCAGGTTTTACCTTTTTAGGTGCTGTTTCAAGAACAATATTTTTACCATCTCTTTTGACTTGGATAGAGAAGTCTCCTTCCCCTTCTTTAAAGTATTCCATCTTAATGTCGAGCAACATTTTACCAATTAATGTTTCTACCTTATCTGTAAGGAATTCACGATAAAATGCATCTTCCTTTTGTTTTGGACTTTGATGTACTACAGGTTTCTTTGCAGAACGTTCCATATCTAGCATAGTATCTTCAAAATTTTCAGTATCTTTAAAGTTTTTCATCATATCCGCATCGGATAAACCTTTTTGAATTTTAAACTTTGCCATGTTTATCTCCTATCAATTCGAAAATCGCCTTTTTCACGCGTACTGAGTCAATACCAGACATACAATATTGATCAGGCTTAGGACAACGTCGTTTACGACAACCTAAGCATTCTAACTCATCATTAACAAGAACCTTAAAGTTTCCCGTTAATGGACCCCACAGTTTAGGATCCGTAGGGCCAAATAATGCTACTACTGGTTTATTTAAAGCCAATGCAATATGTAATGATCCTGTATCAGCAGTCACTACTACATCGCAACTTTCAATTAAAGCCCCTACCTCTTGAAGTGTAGTTTTCCCCAGCATATTTAGCATAATTTTATCAAGGCCATCAGCTGTTAAGGAATCCATTAATGGTTTGTATTGAGTAGCCTCCTTTGGACCACCTAAACAAACAAAATTAGCTCTATACTGAAGGGATTTAATAAGAGAATACCATTTCTCTTGAGGCCACTCTTTCGTCGCCCAGGACGTGCCTAACACAAGACCTACGCGTAGTGGCTTTTCTACTTCGCTACGCTCCAAAAATGTGTCATAACTAATTGATTTCCACTGTTCTTCTGCCCAAACATGCAAATTAGGTGGCACAAAAAAGTCCATGTGGTATAGCTTTTTACCAGTTACCCCATTTGCTATACAAGGTTTTACATTATCCTCAGAAACAGCACTGGATACATTTAGGTCACTATGCTCTGTAACGGCAGTATTCAGTAATTCTGCTACCTCTATATATCGCTTAATAACATGATCCGTACTTGGCTTTACTTTGTAGTTTGTAAACAGCCAATTTAGTTCTTTTGTACCACCAAGGCCAAGGCGAATAGGTGCACCTGATGCTAATAAAACGAGCCCTGTTATTAGTCGCCCTTGTACATCCACAGCCACATCAAATTTATATGGTTTCAACTTATCTCTAAGTTCCCACCACATGCGCCACATCGTTAGAATATGTAGTTTTTTAGAATGTGCTTCGTATTCATCCCGTTCCCATGGAATGATTTCATCTACATAGGGATTGTTCTTTAAAAGTTCTACCATACTAGGTGTTACAATCCAATGGATCTTTGCCTCTGGATAGTGCTCTTTAATCCAGCGTGCTGCAGGTGTAGCATGTAGTATATCGCCTATGTAGCTGAGTCGTACAAATAATATATTCATATATATCCTTTTAGTAGAAACTAGTATAGGAATAAAGCCTTTATAATGAATCATTATAAAGGCTTTTTCTTAAGATTTCTTTTTGCTATCACTAGAAGATTTAGAAGATGTATCATCTTCTGTTACCTTCGTAGTTTCGTCACTACCATCCTTAATGATAGTTTTTACATCAGACAATGTTAATTCATTGAATGTTGTTGGATGATTGTATTTATAAACTGGTTTGAAGCCTACACCGAGTTTACCAGTGTAAACAGTTAAGGCATTATTATCCTCATCAACACGAGCAATATAGATAGTTTTATCCATATCAACACCGATTAAGCGGAATCGTCCTGGTGGGTTGATAACACGCCAACCACCTTCAATACCATTAAACATGAAGATATCCCCAGTCTTGGCATTATCATAGAAGAATCTATCTTCATCATAGAATACGCCAATATGACCAATATCTGTAGCTTGCATATAAACGCGACGCGTATCATAGTTAGCATCAGTACGATAAATGCGATATGCGTGTTCTTGAACCTTTACCTTCATGTAAACAACGTTTGTCGCTTCAGAATACGCAGCATCTACGATTTTACTGTTACGAGGCAAATCTTCAAGTTTAGTATCTACTTCATGTTCAGGATCATCCGCATTGAGACGAGCCATAACAACCTCTCTAGAATCATATAGCCCCATGATGGCATAGTTACGGTCAGGCATCCAACTAAAGTAACTAATAGAGCGGCCCTTCAAATCTATTGTGGTAGGCTTGCTTTCATTAGCCTTATAAATTTTTAAAGAGCTTTCAGTAACAACCGCCATGAACTGACGGTCATAAGATACATATTTAGTTCCTTCCTTTACATCAGGAAAGTTCTTAGTATCATCCTTTGAAGCACCAGCCACATTAAAATCCGTAGTCGGTGCAAACATATATTGATCAAGGTATAGGTACACCCCACCTTGCAGAAGAATACCTACCGCAAAGGCGCTCAGTACACGCGTAAAAGGTTTCATGTGTCCTCCTATTTCACGATAAACGCCGTTGGGATCATGCGTTCCCCTAACAAATCGGCTGGTTTGTTTACTACTTTACCATTGAGGTATAGTGTAGAACTAGAACCACCATCTAAATTCGCTGCAATATAGCAACCTTTTTCATAGAGAATATCTTGTACGTCACGTAATGTAGCGCCAAGAGAATAACCTGGTTGACGACCATCAATTACGAGGAATAGTACTGTACCATCTTTCTTTTGACCGATAGCAGTACGTGGACCTACGCCCCAGCCGCCATCGCCTTCAGTAATCATCTTCTTACCATCTACGATAAGAGGTGGGCCAAAGGTAATACCTTCCATGGCTTTCATATCACCAAGTTGTGTTTTGTCATAGTTACCTGCAATAAGGTTACCAGATTTAGAGAAGCCTACAAAGTCTACCGCTTCTTCAGGGCCTACATCTTTACCGATAACATATTCACCATCATGCAAGATAAAGCCATATGGCAAACGGCCTGTACCAGTACCATTAGGATCGTGGAAACCACCACCGTTAATAGCAGCTACCGCATTATTCATCTTCGCAATATTACTTGTAGTATCGCCTTTTTCTTGAATATTAGCAGCTGTACCGACTTCAATACGACGAGGATCTGGAATTTCAAGAATATAGCCTACATAACGAGCAGACTGAATTTTTTCAAGGTTTAAACTCTTATCTTCACGAGCATTAAACTTGAATAGATCTTGGCTTTTAACAACACCAACAGTGCCCAAAATAGATTGCAATTCATCTTCACTGAATAGCCACGTAATGTAATGAGGATGGCGAGATTGCAATATGGCACCAATAACGGCGCGCTTTACATTATTAAATGGTCCAAAGAGCACCACGAATGGTGAGGTTACAACGGTAAATAGGAACACCATGATGATGAACTTTACCCAATTCTTTTTGAACAATGTATTTCTCCTTATAAATCAGTGAAATGTTCAGTGCTAATGCGTTCTTCAAAATGCTTGATGTCTACCGCATTACCTACCCAAACACGCAAAATATTATATGGATTATCACCTGTATGAGCCCAGCCAGATTTCATGGCCATACTCATTTTAATGCCCGCTTTTTTAGTGGCAGCATCGGTGAATTCATTTTTATCTCCATAAGGGTAACAGAACCAAGGATTATCCTTGATACCTACTTCTTTCGCGAGGGCTTCTTGAGCCTTTGTAATATTTTCTATTTGTTTAGCTTCAGACAATTGTCCCATTTCGATATGTTGGAACCCATGATTAGAAATGGTGATACCATTCTTATGCATTTCACGAATTTGATCCCAAGTTAACCGAGTGCCTACATCGCCAGGATTGATAAACACAGTGGCTGCAAAACCATACTCTTTCATGATTGGATATACGATAGAATACGTATCAGCATAGCCATCATCGAAGGTTAATACAACTGGTTTTTCAGGTACTGCTGCACCATTTACGACATAGTCATATAGTTGATCCATCGTTAGTGGATTATAGCCATTATCTTTGAGGAACTTCATTTGTTCTCTGAATAAATCCTCTCGAATAACCGCATCATTATCTTTATCGTCGCCAATTTTATGATACATAAGAACAGGAATACCTGATGGATGTACCATTTTGACTTCTTTTACTGGTGGCGCTGAACTAGTGGGCTCTGTTTTTTGTGAAAGCAATCCACAACCTGCCACCAGCATTGCCAAGGCCACAACCAATAGTGTTACTAACGGAATCCGTTTCATAGGTCCTCCTCTATCAGAACACAATTATATACAGAATATTATAACATTTCTATGAAGATTAGTAAAAAACTAACGCTTTACTAGTACCTCATTAATCGATTTTCTAGGTCTAGGATACACAGGCTCATCTAGAATACCTATGCCAATGATTACCTGTACATCTAGTACTATCTAAATCCATTCTATCCATTCCTACAAAAGAATAGTATTTAAACTATTATCATTGTCATATTGTAATACTCTCAATAATGCTTTAATATTCTAATTATATACTATTATAGCGTAAACTATACTATTTAAATACACAGAGGATTTACCATGAAAAAACGTCTTACTCTCATACAAATGGATGTCCACGTAAACGACGTAGAATATAACTACAATCGCGTTCAAGAGTTACTCACTCAATCACTTACAGAAAATCCTGATATTATTGTTTTACCTGAAACTTGGAACACAGGCTTTCACCCATCAGATGATTTAATTACGATTGCCGACAGAAATGGGGAAAGAACAAAATCATTGCTCACCGCCTTTGCAAAAGAACACAAGGTGAATATCGTAGGCGGATCTGTGGCTGTAGCAAAAGATGATCTAGTATTCAATACATCTTATGCATACAATCGTGAAGGTTCCCTCGTAGGTGAATATTCCAAAATGCATGGCTTTAGCCCTGCCAAAGAAGACAAATACTTTGCTAGCGGTACTCATACTACACATTTCGAGCTAGACGGAATCCCTTGCAGTACTGTCATCTGTTATGATATTCGTTTTCCTGAGCTCGTAAGAATGGCTGCATTGCCAAGTACAGAATTATTATTTGTGCCTGCTCAATGGCCTACGATGCGTTTACGTCATTGGCAAGTACTCAATGAAGTACGAGCCATAGAAAACCAATTCTTTGTCTGTGCCGTAAACGGCTGCGGCACAGTAGGTCGCGTTCAAAGTACAGGTCACTCTGCCGTCTATGCTCCATGGGGTACCAACCTACTCGAAATGGACACTAACGAAGGCATTGCTTCCATAGACATCGACCTCGCTGTAGTCGAAGACATTCGTAACAAAATTAATATCTTTAGAGATCGCAAACCTGAACTCTACAACCTATAACAAAAAATACATTATGAAGGCACATTGTTTTAACTACCATCTTAAATAATACATATATAGATGGTCTGCGCATAAAACAATGTGCCTTTTATTTTTATTGAGCTGTATGTAAGAAATAGATGACTCTAGTTTGTTCTGGATTAACGGCCATACTTTAAAACTCAATAAGTTTCCACATATCTTCTGGAACTTGTTCTAGAGGTTTATTTTTTGCCATAGCGTCTTTTAGAATATCAATCGTATCTTGTACTTCTTGTTTATCCTTTGTATTTGGATCGTGTAGAACGACACGGTTTAAAGAGTCTTGTCCAAATTGTTTTAAATATTCTTTTTCTACTTGATTAAGTTCACGACGTAAGTATTTCATAGTATATCCTCTATTTGTAAATATCTTTTCTGTGCCCCACTTCTAAGGCTAAAATAACACATCTACCGTCATTAATATCAGCTATCACTCTATAATTACCCATGCGATAACGCCACAGCCCTGTCTTATTACCTGTTAGTGATTTTCCTGAATATCTAGGATTTTCTACATTATCTACGTTCTTGATAAGCCAATTAAAGAGATAACGTTGTGTTGATTTATCGAGTTTAGAAAATTGCTTGTCAAATCGTTTAGAGAACTCAAGTTTATAAGCCATATTTTGCACGCATTTCCGCCACAGAATAAGTAACAGGATCTTGCTTATATTCTGCTAATGCTTTTTGACCTACCTTAAGATCAAATTCATCTTCAATCTTTTCTAGTAAAGCCTTCTTAAAGAGAGTAGAAAGTGTTTCATCCATAAACTCGGCATATGTTTTAAATAACTCTTCTTCTTGTTCATTTAAACGGACTGAAATATTTGCCATATAAAGCACCTCCTTATGTAATACATTGTATTACATAAGGAGGTTTTAGTCTATTCCTTAAACTCACAAACAGCTGCATTTTAATAAAATTTTATATTTAAAAAATTAGAGAATAAAAATGATTTATGGATACATAATACTATAGATTTAATTACGCAAATTAGGCATACAAAAAAGGCACACCACCCTTCTCTCGTCTCTCAGCGGCATGCCTTTTTATGTATATAGTTACTCTCGAACTATATCGTATGTCAGTCTGGCTAACTCTCTCTAAATCCCTTTAACGACACGCCAGTATGTCACCTTTAATATACAATTATAAAATAACTTTGTCAATATTTTATAAAAATTTTATCTTCTTTATTTGCCAATAAATACTTGCAAAAGATTTATATAAATTGTAATATTAATAAATTTTATGACATCAACGCTTAATTTACTACCATTAATCATTTACATAAATCGTCTATAAATGGTATTATTAGCAGTGCACTAGAATTTGGTTATTATGAAAGAAAGGTAATAACTATGTTTTCATTTCTACAACCAAAAGAGGCAAAACCATCGGTTCCACAGAATATGATTATGAATTTATATTACAAATATAGATTTCAATCTCTAGCCGGTATATTTATTGGTTACGCTGCGTACTATATCGTTCGTAACAACTTTGCCTTATCAACTCATTTTTTATCAGATATCTTACACATGAGCAAAACGGAAATCGGTTTGCTATCTAGTGGTATGCTTATCGCCTACGGTCTAAGTAAAGGCTTCATGAGTAGTCTTGCTGACAAAGCTAGCCCTGCAAAATTTATGGCTTTCGGTCTTATTTGCTGTGCAATAATCAATATTTTTATGAGCTTTGCCGACAGCCTCGCTTTCTTCTTAGTATTAGTAGTTCTTAATGGTTTTTTCCAAGGCTTTGGTGTAGGCCCATCCTTCATCACACTCGCTAAATGGTATCCAAAACAAGAACGTGGTCGCTTTGGGGCAATTTGGAATATCTCCCATAATCTTGGTGGCGGTATCGTAGCACCAATCGTAGCTGCTGCGTTATACTTCACCACTACTGATCACTGGCAATTAGGCAGCTACGGTATTCCTGCAATTATTGCGATTGTAGTAGCTGTTATTATTGGCTTCTTGATTAAAGAAAGTCCAGAACGAGAAGGCTTACCACCAACTAGTGAAATCATTGCCGATACAGCTCATAAAGCACATAGAAGTGCAGAAGCACCTCACCTAAGCACAAGACAAATTTTTGTACAATATGTATTAAAAAATAAAAATGCTTGGTATGTGTCTCTAGTTGATACATTCGTTTACATGATTCGTTTCGGTATGCTTACATGGTTGCCTATTTACTTATTACAAGTAAAAGGCTTCTCTAAAGCAGAAATGTCCATCGCATTCTTATTCTTCGAATGGGCAGCCATTCCTTCTACAATTTTTGCAGGTTATATTTCCGATAAATTCTTTAAAGGTTATCGTATGCCACCAGCAATCATTGCAGTAAGTATTATCTTCTTCTGTATCTTTGGCTATTGGCAAAGTGAATCCCTATTATGGGTTACATTCTTTGCTGCTGTCGTAGGTTGCTTAATCTACATTCCTCAATTCTTAGCATCTGTACAAACTATGGATATTGTACCTCCATTCGCTGTAGGCTCTGCCGTTGGTCTTCGCGGCTTCATGAGTTACATCGTCGGTGCCAACCTTGGTACAACACTATTCGGTGTGTTAGCAGATAAATTTGGTTGGAATGCAGGTTTCTATCTCTTGTTGGTAGCATGTGTTCTTTGTGTTACATTCTGTGTACTTGCACACTTTGGCGCAAAAGAATTAGATGCTAAAGAAGCAGAACTTGAACAATTACAACCAGCTGAAGCAAACAGCTAACAACTAAATTCTAGAGCAAACCAAAAGGTAGCAACATATATTGTTGCTACCTTTTATTTATTCTTAAAGAAATTTGCCAAAAACCAAATAATTGGCCCTATGAATCTCACCTTCTTAACAGTATCCATTTTATCTAGAATAGCCTTAGTTATCTCTGCATTGCTTTCAAGCAACACATATTTTTTATCAACATAAACACCTTTGGAATACTCTGTCGTATGAGTCCGTTTTTCAATAGTAAGTATATGAGTGCCATTATCATCTTCATACTCTTCATAACGAGAGAAAGCACCAATATCTATATCCATATCTATATCCCCTCTTGTACCTATTGCCATCTGATAACTTCGATGAACTACGTTCATATCAGATGGTATTACTTTGCCACATAACTTTGTAAACTGATATACATCATGTTTTTCATTCCAACTGATCCAAAACTCAGCATTATTCTTATGTTTAACCAACTTATACTTATACCAAATTTTCCTATGAGTATCAATGTAACGAATTTTGCCTAGGATCGTATATAACTCATTTCGGATACGCAATGTATCACCATAGTTAAATTTCATAAAACACTCTCATTCTCAAAACAATTTAAATTATTAATTACTATGATTGTACATATAATATGAAATTCTGCCAATATGGATATAGTAAAAAGGTAGCAACATATATTGTTGCTACCTTTTATTTTTACAATCAACCTTGTTGGCAGAAATAAATGATATAGTTACTATCTGGACTGACTGCAGCACCTAAAGAATAGGGATGATTCCAACTGCCACCAAAATCAAATACATATAATACATAATTATCAGGTATTTCTACTGAATCTTCATTATATGACAATCTATGCAAATATTGTTGCTGAAGCTTTCGATTTTCTTTTTCAGTATAAGTTGGATACACTTTATCTTTGGCACGCTTATTTTCATAATCTTGTTTAGGCTTTAATGCATCTCGCGCATCTTCTATTCGTTTACGAGTTTCAAAATATCTCTTATACTTTGCACTTTTGTCTTCATCTGCAATCTGTACCTTATTAAATTCTGCTAGCACTTGATTTTCTAACTCATATATTTCATCTACAAATTTATCAATTGGATGGTCTTGTCGCTCTTGTATAAATTTACCCATCGGCACAGTTGTATTCTTTACAGTCAGTATCGACCTTGGGATTAATGCAGATAGGGAATCTGCATAGTCCATCTTCGAATCAATAAATTGTTTAACATACACATGGGATAAATCAGATTTTAAAATAACCACTTTAGAGTTAGAACGTGCTTCATCAATATATGGCTTTAATTGTTCCGGTGTACCTCCAAATGTAAGTTGTATGTAAGCCCTGCCTTGAAAAAAACTTGGATTACTATGCATATGAATATTTTTTGCAAAACCAGGTATTTTCTTTGGGAAACCAGGAATCATAGGCATCATTTTATAATCTTTGGGATTATTGATAGGATACTCAATTAATTCTATAGGTTTCAAAAGGCTCTCTAGTGACTCTTTTATTTCCTGTTTAGAGCGAACGGTAAATAAATCATGCCCTTTATTTTGATCTAAATACTCTCGAATTGCCTTTTCATTTGCTTTATCCCGATCAGCACGCGTCCTATAATCTTTAGTATTAATGGGATTTGTTAGCTTAATCTCTCCTTGACCATTCTTTTTCATATATGGGCTCACGATGCGTAAAGGTTTTTCTCGACCACCAATAAAATAACCTTGATTACGTGTTGATTCAGTATTATAGTTTTTAATTTCTTTTAGTGCTTGTTCATCCTTATCATTATAAAGTGGATCAAACGTTTTGTATTCACTACCAAAATCAGTTTTTTCTGATATTTTTAATCGCTGAGAAGCGTGCTCCTTCTCCTTCCGTTCTAATGTAATTTCATCTTCAATTGAAAGCTTTTTTGGATTTATAGATTTATCCCTTATAACAGCTTTAAAAGCACCAGGAATAATCTCAATAAAATCTAATTTCACAGGAGCTTTAGTTTGTACAGGCTGATTTGACTTTGCATTATTTTTCAGTTCAGCACTGGTATTGGGGTTTACTCCGTCCACTGTTGCCGCTAAACTAAACTGACTAGATAATGCTAGTGAAAGCAGCATCAATACAAAATATTTTTTATTCATTTCTCTCTCCTATATATACCTACAACTTTTAAAGTCATAGTAAAAAGGACCTACAGCAAACTGTAGGTCCTTATATTTTGGTGCGGTTGGAGGGACTTGAACCCTCACGAGCGTACGCTCACCACCCCCTCAAGATGGCGTGTCTGCCATTCCACCACAACCGCATGGAATACAAATGGTGCCTCAGGACAGAATCGAACTGTCGACACACGGATTTTCAGTCCGTTGCTCTACCAACTGAGCTACCGAGGCACGTTTTTTTGTAAAAAAAAATGGCGACCCCGATCAGATTTGAACTGACGATCTTCGCCGTGACAGGGCGACATGTTAACCGCTACACCACGGGGCCGCGTATCAACTCTCGTTGACTACTCGTATATATTAACATGAGGTAACCTACTATTGCAAGTACTTTTTTCTAATTTTTTGATGAATTTTTCTAAAATATGTGAAATTTAGAACTATCTACTAAAAATCGCAAATATTAGCCATTTATTTTCAGTATGCTTGAATATACTTCAAATTATGCCTATAATCATAGAAATTAAAATCACCATCACCTATAAAACGGATGCTTTTCTGATTTGTGACTTTGTCACGAACCAGCTTAAGGATAATAATAAAATTGGCACCTAAAATTCTACAAGGGAACTTTAGGTGCCAATTCAAATATAACTATACTAAATTAATTATTATATAGTATTTCTACAGATATGATACTAATTATAAATGATCCCAAGGACCATCACGCAAGTCTTGTTCCCAATAATACTCAACCTTCATATCACTGCGTTTAACCTTATCAAACATCTTAGAACGTGCCGAAGTCATCGCATTTTCACTATGTTTACCACCAAAGTACGCATATCTAGACTTACCTAAAGTATACATAACAGATACATAAGGTTCTACAGAACTAATGTTACTTTTACCAATTCCTAAGTCTACAGAGATATGAGGCGTCACATTCATTTTAGCGCCTACCTTTAGCCCATGTATGGATTGCCACTTATGTTGGTCAATATAGAACATCTCTGTTGGATGTTCTCCTGGTGCTTTTGTTTTCCAATGATATCCTTCCACATAACTAGATAGCCAACGAGCATTCTTATAATCTCGTGTATACCGTATATCAAAGCCATCCAATACATGTTCATAAGAATATCGGGGTGTTCTACGAATACCATCAGGTGGTGTACTAAGGCTATCATGGAAATCTATTGCCCGTGGTACTTGACGCAAAGGTGTGTTAATGTCATAAGGTCCCACCTTTTTTTCTGATAGTCCATGGTATACATTGACACTAATCGTATTTAGACCAGCTACATATTCTAATCCTGCACTAATACGAGAAAATTTATTCTTAAAAGCATAGTCATAGAATACATTGGCACCGACGTAGGCATGCTCATGTGTACTAAGACGACGATAGCCAATACCAGCAGTACCGACAACACCAAGAGTATCATGTTCTACTACTTCACCTTTATCAATATAACTTCCTTGACCGTCAATTCTTCCAAGATCTGCGTCCGACCCATTCCAATATGTAGTAGTGGAAACTTTTTCGCCACCATTACCATCTAAGCGACCTTGTACAAACACCACGGATTTTCCATCTTTACCATATTGTTTTATGGGTTGTAATGTTTCTATAAAATACTTTGAGTTCATTTTCTGCTTAGAGTTATGATTCCGGTAATGAAATCGTGAATCATAGCTTAGATTATTATCGGTCATTTGTTTATTAGGCATTGCATAATCATGATAAGAATCTTCCTGAGTCCCTTTGAAACCAATACCTATATCCGTACGATCCATCCAGCTTGATTGAACATTTTCCCCATTATCCTTATCTGCTGCTAATGCGCATGTAGCAAAGCTACACGTTAAAGCCGTGCATACTAAAGATTTGATAATAACCCTTTTACTAACCATAATCTACCCCTCTTTTATATGAAAATTTCATGAAAGATACTTTTATTATATATCCTTTAGTCAACTAAAGCAATAATATATCTTATCCACTTTACAGCATATATATTCTTTATAGTTTATTAGTGCATATATTTGAAAGTTCTATTATTTTAAGTATCACTAATTAATAATTATAGTGAAGGACCTTTGACTATGATAAAATAAATATATATTATATAAATAATAAGAATGTAATATAAAATACTTTGGAGCAATACAATGAAATCAAAATCACTTATAACCATCTTAATTATTGCTATTGTTGGTGCCTTAGCAGCTGCGTGGTATTTCATGTGGTACATTCCCCACACACCAGCTTATACGCTAAAAATTATCCATCAAGCCGTACAAGATAAAGATGCAGATGAAGCCTTACGTCATATAGATACGAAATCTATTGTAAAAAATATATTAGAACGGGAAGGCAATAAATATATAGATACATCCAATCCATTTGGCAAAGCTACTATTGCAGCAGCTAAAACATTTGGTCCATCTTTAATTGAAGATGTGATGCGAAAATATATCGAAGATCCAGATAGCTTTAAATCTCAGCCAGCTACAACAGACACTAGTAATACGGCTCAAAGTGATGACAACATGTCCATGGTCGATCGCCTTGTGGATGGCCGTCTCTTCAAAGCGCATGATGTAGAGGTTAAAAACATTAAATCTGAAGACGATGGAGATACAGCTACCGTAACAGTAACAATCCAAAATAATAAAAAAACCATGACAAAAGATATCCGAGTTTTAATGCGTCACTTAGGTGATGGCACATGGGTTATTTACGATATTCCAGACATGGAAGACTTATATACAGTGACTCGTAAATAGCAAATAAAAAGTAATAAATAATAAGCAACTATTAATTTATACAAAATCTAAAAAGGACAGTAGATACTAAAATAGTATGTACTGTCCTTTTATCATTGCCTATTATCTATTGCTTATTACCTATTCTATTACCGATCAAAGTCCACAATAGCCAGTGTTACGGTTACTTGGGAAATAAGTCGCTCTGCATCGTCTATCATATCAAAGCGCCACACATGGGATGTTTTCCCTTTTACCAGTAATGTGCCGTGAGCTGTTAAAGCCCCTTCACATCGTACAGGGCGCAAGTGGTTGGCCGTAATGGATTGACCTACGCCAAATTTATCCGGTCCAATGAGTTCGTTACTCATCATGCCGGAAATGATTTCAGCAAATGCCAAGGTGGCTCCACCGTTTAAATAGCCTTGAGGCTGTTTGTGGAATTCTCCTAAGTTCATTTTTGCAATGCATGTAGTATCGCTCGTCATACGAGGTGCTTCAATTTGTAAGGATTCTATTAAATTCATAGTGTTCGTTTCTCCACACAATACGCTTCTAGTCTATCATCAAAGACGGTTACACCTAGTCCATCCCCACCAGGGACGTGCATAACCCCATCTTTAAATGTTAAATCTGGATAGATGAGATCTCGTTCAAAATATCTATTAGAATCAGATAGGTCTCCTGCCATATAGGAATCACCTAGAGCCGCTAGTTGAGCGTGCAACATTTTAGAAATGCCCGACTCTACCATGCTCCCCACCCAATACGGAATATGGAATTCTCTACAAAGATTAATAGCTGCTTTAGTAGGTACGAGACCTCCCATACGGCCTACTTTTACATTAAGTACATCAATCAAACCATATTCAATAGCATAGGATAAATCATCATAACCCAATATAGATTCATCTAAACAGATAGGCGTTTCAATATGCCAATCATCGTTATTGAGGTGTTCCCACTTCCACTCCTTATAGGATTGAAGCGTTGTTATAGCAAAAGGCTCTTCTATACAAGCTAACTTCAAATCGTTAAATTGACGGACCTTATCAATATCATCATAAGAATAGCTTTGATTCGCATCGGCTGCCAAGACTAAATGGGGATAGTGTTTGCGAATTAAACTTATTCGTTCATAGCCATCTATAGGATTTACCTTTATTTTAATGCGCTTACAACCATTTGCCACATGAGCTTCTACGGCATCTAGCAATTGTTCCATCGGTACATCACCGATAACAACACCACTTTCAATGGTATCTTGTAAGGGCTGCCCCATAATATAAGAAACAGAGTTCACACCCAGTCTCTCACAATGAAGATTAATAAGGGCATTTTCTAAGGCCGCAATGGTCATTGGCATATGATCTCGATTTAGCCAGAACTGCAACTGCCGTACATAGGTCATAAGCGGTTTAGGCCGCATCATGCGCAAATTAAAGATATAATCATCTACTAATGTTTTCCAACATGTATCTACGGTTTCCGCTGTATAGAATGGGTCTGTGAAAGCTACACACTCACCATAACCGACATAACCTTGTTGGTCCTCGATACGAATGACAACGGTCTCACGTTCCTTTACCTCACCCTTAGCGGTTTTAAAGTTAAACTTCATTGGCAACTTGAGACGATATGTAGTTATACTTTTAAAGTTTAAAATATCATTCATAGGCGCCTCAATCTTCTAAACGTAGTTCATTACGCACAATTTTACCTGTGCCATTACGAGGTAATGCAGGTAAAATTTTTACATATTTAGGAATTTTATACTTCGCCAAAGAATTAGTCATAAAGGATAGAATCTCATCAGACGTCATGCTTTCACCATCGTGAAAAGCCATAAAGAGTGCTGGTACTTGTCCCCATTTAGGATCAGGTACAGGTACAACGGCACATTCCTTGACTGATGGCAATGTGTAGACTAAATCCTCTAATTCCTTAGGATAAATATTTTCGCCACCAGATATGATAATGTCTTTGCGGCGATTCAGAATATATACAAATCCATCTTCATCAACATAGCCGATATCGTCTGTATTAAGATCGCCATTAATAGGCTCCTTGTCGATATACCCAGTCATAACCATGGGACCTGTCAAATGGATTTCCCCTACTCCATCCGCATCAGGATTATCAATGCGAATCTGCATTCCTGGTAATGGTCTGCCTACGGAATCTCGTTTATGAGGGTAATCCAATACAGCGAATGTAACGCTTTGACTAAAGGTTTCCGTCATGCCATAGGTCTTGTAAATTGGCAGCGATTTCTTTTCACAAGCATCGATGAGAGCCATAGGAATAAACTCGCCACCTAGCAAAATAACGCGTAATGTATGATGTGTAATCTTCGGTTCTAATTGAGTCAAAATTGTAGGCACGAGAGACATCATATTGATTTTCTCAGATTCAATGAGTTCTAAAACCTTTATCTCATCGTATTTAGGCAATATGGTAACTGCCGTACCATTATAAAGGGAACGCATCAAGATAGATAAACCACTTACATGGAACAGAGGTAATACCATAAGCCAATTATCTTGTTCGGTTTTACCTAACACCTCTTGAGACGCTTGTACATGAGCTCTAATTTGTCCCCATCGAAGGGGTACTGATTTAAACTGACCTGTTGTAGCACTAGTATTCATAATGGCTACAATGTCTGTAGCCTCAAAGTTCCAATCAAAAGTGTCCTCTAAATTCAGATTAGACAGAATGGATTCTAGCGGTTCAAACTCAATGGCACGTAGTGAACTAGGCAGTTGATTACGCCGTTCTTTACTATGTAATACGGTAGTGATACCTAATTGTTTCAATTGGTTTTCTATCTCACTGGGCTTAAGATGTACATTAAGTAATAGTACCTCTTTATGAGCTAGCATAGTTGCCAATACATAGATTGCCATCGTCACGGAGTTATCCGATAAGATAGCTATGCGAGAGGCTTGTAGGGGCTCTAATTTACGAGCTACATGGAGTACGCCAAGGTATATATCGTTATAGGTATATTCGTTTATACATATGCGTTCAGGATAGTGCTGTGCACCATACCGTAACCATTCCATCGTCTCACCTCGTATCCAAAGATAATGCCTTATGATTAATGATTAATAATCACAGATATTACAAGAAAGGCGCCTCATATAGAGGCGCACTTGTCATTTTTACAATACATTCCATCCCTAGTACTAGACTAGTACCTCTATTCCGATTAAGGGAATTTAGGGAATTGTTTGAAGTTCGGTTTACGTTTTTCTTTGAACGCATCACGGCCTTCTTTTGCTTCATCGATTGTGTAGTACATCAATGTTGCATCGCCTGCGAATTGTTGTAAGCCTGCAAGACCATCAGTATCGGCGTTGAATGCACCTTTCAACATGCGCAATGCCATTGGGGACAATTCAAGGATTTCGCTACACCATTGAACTGTTTCTTCTTCCAATTTGTCGAATGGTACGACACAGTTAACCATGCCCATTTCATAAGCTTGAGCAGCTGTGTATTGACGGCAAAGGAACCATACTTCGCGTGCGCGTTTATGACCGATCATGCGAGCCAAGTAGCCTGCACCATAACCAGCGTCGAAGGAACCTACGCGAGGACCTGTTTGACCGAATTTAGCATTTTCAGAAGCGATGGTAAGGTCACATACGATGTGCAACACATGACCGCCACCAATAGCAAAACCATTAACCATAGCGATAACAGGTTTTGGGATAACGCGAATTAAACGTTGCAAATCAAGAACGTTCAAACGAGGTACATTGTCTTCGCCTACATAACCACCATGACCGCGTACACTTTGATCACCACCGGAGCAGAATGCTTCTTTATCTTCACCTTGACCGTGGTTTGCACCAGTCAATACAATTACGCCTACTTCGTTATCTTCACGAGCTACTGTGAAAGCATCGATTAACTCCATAACAGTTTTAGGACGGAACGCGTTACGTACCTGTGGGCGATTTATAGTAATCTTTGCAATACCATTATATGTTTCGTAAATCACATCTTCATAATTACGATCCAATACTTTCCAATCAAATTTGCTCATGGACTTAACCTTTCTTCTGTAAAAAATCTAATACCGCTTGTTCAAACATCTGCGGTTTTTCTATATGTACATTATGCCCCGCCCCTTCGACGATGACATGTTTAAAGTTTGGCAACTTGCCAAATACATCTCTTCCTATTGTAGTATATTTTGTATCTAATGCGCCACTCACATATAAGCCTTCAACAGAGAATTTTTCTAATTTATCCCCCACATACAGCATCACACCTTGACCTGAGCCACGCAAGGTACAGGCTAAGGCGTACGTACTATTATTGGAACGACGTAGATAGATTAATTCCTCTACGCCCTCTGAAAGTTGCTTTTGACTTTCAAAAATAGGAGCCTCCGCCCAACGTGTAGCAAACCAAGCACCATCATGGTCTTCGATGCGAATTGCTAGGTCTTCATCGGCCTTACGACGCTCTGCTCGCTCATCATCAGAGGCGATGCCTACAGAGCCACTTTCAAGGATGAGCCCTTTGATTTCACTTTCATATTCCAAGGCATAAGAAAGCGCTATGCGGGCCCCCATGGAGTAGCCCATGAGATAATATCTATCACCTACCATATGATAGATAACAGTATGCAAATCCTCTATCATTTTAGGAATTGTATAAGCCTCACCCTCTTCAGGAATATCAGAATCACCATGACCAATCAAATCGATACGGATTAAACGATAGCCTAGCAAGTTAATGGAATCCCAAGTATAACTAGATTCAGAAAATCCATGAAAACACACGATAGGCTCCCCATCGCCTACCACAGTCAAGCCATAGCGATAGTCGCCTAAATCAAAATACATACGTTGCGCGGGATTGCGTAGAGCATTATCTACAATACTGCAAAAATACTGACTCATAGTAATGCCTCCATATCAACTGAAACCTTCGTATATTTTTTATGCAATTCTCTGCTATATTCCCTATTTGTAGGAATTTCAATGATATGAACGCCTGATTCTTGACCAATCTTAGCCAATACAGAACTCAACTCATCGGGGCTGGAGATTTTTGTGTAGCCACAGCCATAGAGTTTGGCAGCCCCACTGTAATCTAAGCCTTGTGATGTGGAGAACAAATAGTCAAAATGCTTTGTCCCCTTTTGAGGTAAGTATTCAAAAATACCGCCTCCATCATTATTATGCAAAATAATGGTTAAGTTTAAATTATGAGTTTTAGCTACAGCCAATCCATTCAAATCATGGAACAAGGATAAATCCCCAGTTACTAAATATGTAGGTCTACCATTTGCTGCTAGCCCTAGAGCCGTAGAAATAGTGCCATCAATACCATTGACGCCTCGATTTCCGTAAAGAACCGCCTTAGATTCTCCACTAAACCAGAAGTAATCAAAGTCCCGAATGGTCATACTATTGGCAACAAAAATTTGTCCATCTTCAGGAATCTGTTTTTGTAGCTCCCGTATGGTTCGGCCTTCAAAGCAATGAGGCTCATCGATAGTCGAGCTTAGTTGTTTCTTACCAGCTTGATCTAAACGTCGCCATATGTTTAAGTACGTATCAGAGTTATTGTTTTTTCCATATACATGGGTAAAGACATCAATACTAGCTTGCACATGCATCGTAGTTTTACCTGTAGGATTCATGGAGTCCATTGTAGAGTTAACCTCGATGTACTCCACATCAGTCCAGCTAGCAATCATCTGTTGCACTCGTTTTGACACAACAATTTGGCCAAACTGAATCACACAATCTGGTTTTAACTCATGCCAAAGAGCTTTCCCTGCTAACAACGCATCATATGTAGAAATCACAACTTTAGATGTACCGCATCCCCGTACATTAGATAGGGGATCCGCCAAAATAGGAGCTTGTAAAGCCTCCCCGAAGGAACGAATCATATCAGCCTCATCTACATCAATTTGAGGGCCTGCTAGGATAAGGATACGCTCATACCTTTCAAGCAAGTTATTTCCCTCACCACAGGCAAATATGTCACTATAGTTTGGCTTAACCACTTTAAAGGAACTGCGACCAGCCTCAAAATGGTTACGGCTCAATTCTGGCACCAATGGTTCAAAGAGAGGCACATTAATATGGACTGGCCCTTTTTTAGTATCCATCGCTTTCATATACGATTTACGAGCCACTTGGCGAGGATATGTATAGTAATGAGCCTCTTGAGGCACAGCTAATTCTTCAAAATAATTGACCGCAGTGCCAAAGATTTTGTGCTGATCTACAGTCTGAGGAGCCCCTACATGCAATAATGTATGAGGTCTATCAGCAGATAGTACAATGAGCGGTACCCCGCTATATTGAGCTTCCAAAATAGCTGGCAAATAATGAGCCACAGCAGAACCAGAAGTACATACGAGTATAGTTGGTTCCTTATGTGCCTTTGCAATGCCTAGAGCCATAAAACTAGCAGAGCGCTCATCTATATTCATATAGGTTTCAAATCCTTCATGCTCCTTGAACAGCATGGCCATCGTCGTAGAACGAGAACCAGGGCTAAACACCGCATGACGGACGCCGAGTTGATAGAACTCGTCTACCAAGGCAGCAATATATTCATTCATTATATTCCCTTTCAAACACCCCTAAAGGTACGGAAACAATTATAAGGCATCAAGAATGGTGCGCATTTTATTATTAGTTTCAGCGTATTCTTCATCCGCATCAGAATCGGCTACAACACCACATCCTGCATAGGCATACAATACATTATCCATGATAAGAGCAGATCGAATAGCAACTACAACGATGCCGTCCCCCATATCTTTCATAAAGCCAAAAGGGGCTGCGTACATGCCACGTTCATGAGATTCATACTCTTGTAATAAGGCTAGCGCCTTTTCTCGAGGTTCACCACCAAGGGCTGGTGTAGGGTGTAATAACTTAGCCCAATCCACAAGAGATTTTGTACTATCCTTTGCGGTAATTATGGTACGCAAATGATAGAGGTGCGACAACTCCATAATGCCGGTTTCCCCCACCGTAACATGTGGAGTAATTTGTCTCATCGTATTCACGATACGATCGCGAACGATATTATGTTCTACAAGATTTTTCTTATTAGTTAGTAATTGTTCCTTAGTCCACGCATTAGGACCATCCTTTGGAGCAGTGCCCGCTAAGGCATAGCTTAATATTTCACTGCCACGATGGCGGACTAAAATTTCTGGCGATGCCCCTACAAAGGTACGCCCATCCTTTTCATAGCCAAAGATAAAGCAATTAGGATTATTATCCACTAAGTTAGCCAAGATACTTGACACATTATATGGTGTTTCGCTAGTGAATTCGACCTCACGAGAGGAGACGACCTTAGTCATCTCACCGCTGTTAATACCATTGGCAATAGCATTCATCAAACGGTTCCAATCCGCCTTATCATCACTGGTTTCATTGTAGTTATGATGAACTCGAGGTACCTCATAATTCTCAATAGGTACACTTTCACCAGCATGTAGATAGAAGGACTCTCCATTTTCTACGATGTAATAATGGGTAAAAGCAATCATTTCATGGCCCATATTAGACCATTTAGGGTCTTTTACAGTATCAAAAAAAGTATCCCCATAAAATACATAAGCGTAATTATGGCGATCGTTATCATCTTTAACCGTCGCTAGACGTTTAGCGCCCACAACGATGCGGTCACTTTGGCGATCCACCCAAAACACACGTTCTTCATTGGGGAAATTCATCCAAAATGATACCGGACTATTCAGTTTTAACGGTTCTTTGTTATATTTCATAGTTGTATGTCGCTATACAAAAATAGACTATAGTAAAAACACCTAATATGTAGAAGATGTACTTCTACATATTAGGCGCCATCAATAGGTTTCAAAATTTTGAGATGAGCCTAACGCCATCACACGTCGATGGGCCCTCTTTATATCTACATTATTATAACATAGGTAACCATTAAAAGGTAGAAAATAAAAACCTCTACACCACATGCGCTATGCATAAATGTAGAGGTTTTTATATTTTTGAAATGCTATTGTACTATTTTAAATACATATTTACATAATTTAAAAGACCTTTAGTTTATTTGAAAGCTTTCGCCCCAATATCTGTACGGTATTGCATGCCCTCAAAATCAATGTGTTCTATACGTCCATAAGCTCTATCGAGCGCTGTTCTAAGGTCTTTACCAAGACCTACAATGCCAAGAACGCGGCCGCCATTTGTGACATATTCGTCTCCAATAAGTTTTGTACCAGAGTGGAATACGATGGTTGTATCATGTTGTTTAATATCACCATGAATCATATCACCCTTGGAGGATGTTTCAGGATACCCTTTAGAAGCAAGAATGACACAAGCTGCCGAGGAGTCTTTCCATTTCACCATATTAGCTGTTAATGTGCCTGTGGCACAAGCCATCATAATTTGACCTAAGTCACTATCGAGTAATGGCAATACTACTTGTGTTTCAGGATCGCCAAAGCGGGCATTAAATTCTACAACCTTAGGGCCTTGAGATGTAATCATAAGACCTGCATAGAGACAGCCCACATAAGGCATTCCCTCTTTCTCCATGGCAGCTACCATAGGTTCTAAAATTGTCTTCATCGCTTCATCCCGCAATGCATCAGTGAGCACTGGCGCTGGTGCATAGGTGCCCATGCCCCCTGTATTAGGGCCTTCATCACCATCATAGATACGTTTATGATCCTGGGAAGCAATCATAGGCACTACCGTCTTGCCATCTACAAAGGCAAGCAAGCTAGCCTCTTCGCCTTCCATGAATTCTTCGATAACAACGGTGCTACCAGCGTCCCCAAAGCGATTACCGCTAAGCATGTCTTCTACAGCTGCATTCGCTTCTTCGATGGTCATAGCCACCACAACGCCCTTGCCAGCCGCCAAGCCATCAGCTTTCACCACGATAGGAGCACCTGTTTGACCGATAAATTCTTTTGCTTCATCCACCTTGTGGAATACACCATAGGCAGCAGTCGGTATGTTATATTTTTTCATAAGGTCTTTGGCAAATACCTTTGAGCCCTCTAGTTGAGCAGCTGCTTTAGATGGGCCAAATACAGGAATTCCAGCTGCATTGAGTGCATCTGCTAGTCCTGCTACAAGAGGAGCCTCTGGACCAACAACGACTAAATCAACGTGACTATCTTTCAAAAAACGAATTAAATGATCGCTTTGCTGCCAATCAATACCGACTAGCTCTGCACAATCTGACATAGCCGCACTGCCAGGAATGGCATATACCTTTGTTACGCTAGGGCTGATGGACAATCGCCATGCCAATGCATGTTCGCGGCCGCCGCTACCGATTACACATACTTTCATAAATCCTCCATCGACGCCTAAACGCCATCAATACATCATTTATGTAAGCACCTATATCCTCTATAACCATCATTACACATCAATGATTACGAGCTAGTGCTCGACTGTAACCCTCAATCAGGCTAAACAAATTAATGTTTAAAGTGACGAATGCTTGTAAATACCATAGCAATGCCTGCTTCGTCGGCCGCCTTGATGGATTCTTCGTCTCGAATAGAGCCACCCGGTTGAATAATGGCTGCAATACCATGTTTTACTGCTGTTTCTACAGTATCCCCAAATGGGAAAAATGCATCAGATGCTAATACGGCCCCTTTAGCGGCTTCACCAGCTTGTTCAAGAGCAATTTTTGCAGAACCAACGCGGTTCATTTGACCCGCCCCAACACCGAGGGTACGTTTTTCATTGGAAATCAAAATCGCATTGGATTTTACGTGTTTTACGAGCTTCCAAGCAAATTCAAGAGCTTTCCATTGTTCCTCTGTTGGCTGTACCTTTGTAACCACTTTATAGTTAGCGCGGTCTTCTTGAATATCATCTTCTGTTTGCACTAATAGACCACCAGAAACCTTTTTCACTGTTACTTGGCCAGATTCAGGTTTAGATAACTCGATGAGGCGAATATTTTTCTTTCCTTCAAGGATGTCTAATGCTTCTTTTGTGAAAGCAGGTGCCATAATGACTTCTAAGAAAATTTTACTCATTTCTTCTGCCGTAGCAGCATCTACTTCACGGTTTAAAGCAACGATACCACCAAAGGCAGATACAGAGTCTGCTTCGTAGGCATTTACATAAGCATCATGCAATGTTGTTGCTGTAGCTGCGCCACATGGATTTGTATGCTTAATGATACATGCTGCAGGATCGGTAAATTCCCACACCATATTCCAGGCCGCTTCCATATCTACGATGTTGTTATAGGAAAGCTCTTTGCCATGGAGTTGTTTCAAGGCCCCCATGCCATGAGCTTTGCCAATTTCTTTGTAGAATGCTGCTTTTTGATGCGGATTTTCACCATACCGAAGGTCAGTTACCTTTTCATAAGCACTTAAATATTCAGGTGGTGTAGGACCTTCGTCTAAGACACCACTCATATAGTTAGCAATGGCTACATCATAAGCTGCAGTATGAGCAAAGGCTTCCTTTGCAAGACAAAAACGATATTCTTTAGGCAATTCACCATGTTCTTTAAGCATAGCTAAGATTTCATCATAATGATTTGGATTTACAACGATACCCACGTACGCATGGTTCTTCGCAGCAGAGCGCACCATGGTAGGGCCACCGATATCGATATTTTCAATAGCTTCCTCTAAGGATACATTTGGTTTGGCAATGGTTTCACGGAATGGATAGAGATTGACTACTACTAGGTCAATTGGTTCAATACCATGATCAGTCATAGCTTTTTGATGTTCAGTATTATCGCGAATTGCCAAAATACCACCATGAACCTTGGGATGCAATGTCTTTACACGGCCGTCCATCATTTCAGGAAAACCAGTCAAAGTCTCAACTGCTTTTGCTGCAATGCCTGCATCGGTTATGGCTTTAAGGGTCCCACCTGTGGAATAAATGGTTACACCTAATTCAACTAATCCCCTTGCAAAGTCTACAATACCTGTTTTATCAGAAACACTAAGAAGTGCATTTTTAATCATCTAACGTCTTCCTTTGCTTACACATCAATCTTCAATATATACAACGCGACCTTTTATGGTGAGCTTATCCTCACAAAATAGTTGCAATGCCTCTTTATACGTTTTATGTTCGATAGGTAATAATCTATCACTCAAAGTATCCTCTGTATCATCGGGTAATACAGGAACCGTATTCTGCATAATGATAGGCCCCGTATCCATTCCCACATCAACAAAGTGTACCGTACAGCCCGTAATTTTTACGCCTCCGTCAATGGCTTGTTGATGACCATGAAGGCCTGGAAACGATGGTAACAGAGCAGGATGAATATTTAATATACGATGTTCATATCGCTCTATCAAAGGAGCACCTACAATACGCATATAGCCTGCCAAGACGATACCATCAATCTTATAAGGCTCTAAAGCATCTAGTTGAGCCTGTTCGAAGCTAGCTTTAGAATCATAGTCGCTACGTTCCATAACAATAAGTGGAATATTCCAAGATTTAGAGCGTTCCACAATTCCTGCATTGCCGTGATCTGTAATGATTACAACAAATTCACCATTAATATAGCCTTCTTGCATGGCCTTATACAGTGCTTCACCATTAGAACCACGACCACTGGCAAAGAGGGCTAATCTCTTTTTAGAATTACGCATCGAACTCAGCCCCTTTAAGGACAACAGGGCCATCACCACTTACAATGCAGCCAATTTCATATACCGTTTCACCACGACTAGAAAGGTTTTCTTTAACTGTTTCTACATCCTTTTGATCAACGATAACAATCATACCAATGCCCATGTTGAACGTACGGTACATTTCAGGCCAGGCAACATTGCCCCATTCTTGTAGTTTTGTAAATACAGGTAGTCGTGGCCATGTAGTGATATCTACCTCTGCAGTAACACCTTTTGGCAATACACGAGGAATGTTTTCGTAGAAGCCACCGCCGGTAATATGAACCATACCTTTTACAAGCTGTTGTTCAATCAATGGCAATACAGCTTTAGGATATAAACGAGTAGGTGTCAATAATTCTTCGCCTAAGGTTTTACCAAACTCTGGAATTTTTGTATCCATAGATAATTGTTTATGGTCAAATACAATTTTACGAACCAAGGAGAAGCCATTAGAATGTACACCAGACGATGGTAGACCTAAAATTACGTCGCCAGCTTTGATACTTTCACCGGTAATCAATTTAGGACGATCAACGATACCAACGGCAAAACCAGCCACATCGTAATCATCGTTATCGTAGAATCCCGCCATTTCAGCAGTTTCACCGCCTAGTAAAGCACAGCCGGACTCTTCACAAGCTTCTGCCACACCGCGCACAATATCTGCTACTTTCACAGGATCAAGTTTACCCACTGCAATGTAGTCGAGGAAGAATAAAGGCGTTGCACCTTGCACAAGAATATCGTTAACACTCATGGCTACGCAATCTTGCCCAATTGTATCATGCTTATCCATCATGATAGCTAAACGTAATTTGGTACCTACCCCATCTGTACCGGATACGAGCATAGGGTCAGACATAGAGTGACCAGCTAAGGAATAGAGGCCCCCAAAACCACCTAAATCACCTACAACACCAGGTGTATAGGTGCGTTTTACGGATTCTTTCATCAATTCTACTGCGCGATTACCTGCATCAATATCAACGCCTGCATCGCGATAGGTTAAACTAGTTTTATTCGAGTACATATTTGACCCCTTCCTCTTGTTCCGCAGGAACCTCTACACTGTAATCACCATTAAAGCAAGCAAAACATAAATCATTAGGCGCTATATCAGATACAGCGCGACATAAGCCTTCACGAGATAAATAATGTAATTTGTCAGCATGAATATAATCTTTTATTTCATCTACTGTATGTGTAGCAGCAATGAGCTCTTTACGCACCGACGTATCAATACCATAGTGACAGGAATACTCAATTGTTGGTGAGCTTACACACATGTAAACCTCTTTTGCGCCTGCTTCCTTTAGCATTTTAACGATAATACCACTCGTAGTACCGCGTACAATAGAGTCATCGATAAGGACAATCCGTTTGCCCCCTACAATGTGGGGCAATGCATTAAGCTTCATATGAACAGCTAATTCCCGTTCCTCTTGATTTGGCTTGATAAAGGTACGACCGCTATATCGGTTTTTCACTAAGCCTTCTGCAAATGGTATGCCCGATGCACGAGCATAGCCTAGTGCAGCTGTAGTGCCAGAGTCAGGAATAGACATAACTATATCTGCATCGTATTTAGTTTCATTATATAATTCACGCCCCATATTAAGACGAGATTGATATACCGATTGACCATCGATATGGCTATCGCCACGGGCAAAATAGATATATTCAAAGACACAAAGCTTTTTATCAATTTTCTCTGGTTCTGCATAGATAACACTACGTACACCAGAGTCATCGATAATTACCATTTCGCCTGGATCGATGTGACGAATAAACTCGGCTTTTATAGCATCTAAGGCACAGCTTTCACTAGAGAGAACATAGCCATTTTCCGTTTTACCTAAACAAAGAGGTCTAAAGCCTTGGGGATCACGCACACCTACCAAGGAGTCGTTCGTAGTAATAACGAGAGAGAAGGCTCCTTCAATTTGACGTGCTGCATCGGCAATGCGTTCCTCTTGTGTCTCAGCTTTAGAGCGAGCAATGAGGTTTACGATAACCTCAGAATCCATTGTCGTTTGAAAAATGGAACCATCCGCTTCAAGACGTTTACGAATGGCTAGGGCATTCGTTAAATTACCATTGTGAGCCACTGCAATTTGACCGCCTTGGTAATGAATTACTAAAGGTTGGATATTGCGTGGATTGTTGGAACCTGTTGTAGAGTACCGCACATGACCAGTCCCCATATGGCTTGGTAAGGATGGTAGTTCTTTAATGGCCTCAGTCAACAAGCCCATACCTTTTTTTAGTTCTACATCATGACCATCGGTAACGGCAATGCCCGCGCTTTCTTGACCACGGTGTTGGAGCGCAAAGAGGCCCCAATATACATAGCGTGCTACATCAACGGTTCTATCATAGATACCGAATACACCACACTCTTCATGCCATTTATCAAAAACTGGATCGTAGTTCATTGTGCCCCCTTAGGCGCGTTCGCCAGTAAGACGGAATAACATTTCCTTGTACGCTTCTTCAATATTGCCAAGATCTCGACGGAAACGGTCTTTGTCGAGTTTTTCACCTGTTGTAGCATCCCAGAAACGGCATGTATCAGGAGAGATTTCATCGCCTAATAATACTTCACCATTATGTGTACCAAATTCTAATTTAAAATCTACAAGGGTTACATTTTTAGTAGCCAAGAATTTTTTCAAAATATCGTTTACTTTTAACGTGATAGTAGAGATTACATCAAGTTGTTCTTGAGTAGCCCAGCCAAGTGCTGTGATTTGGGATTCATTAGCAAATGGGTCACCTAATTCATCATTTTTGTAGCAGAATTCAAGGATTGGATGTTTAAGAGGAGTACCTTCTTCAATGCCAAAGCGTTTAGCCATAGAACCAGCTGCAATGTTACGAACGATAACTTCTAGAGGAATGATATTCAATGTAAGTACTGTTTGATTACGATCATCTTCGCGACGAACGAAGTGAGTAGGTACGCCTTCTTTCTTCAATAATTCAAAGAAGAAGGAAGAGATTTTATTGTTCAATACGCCTTTGCCAAGGATGGTATCATGCTTTTCACCGTTAAATGCAGTAGCATCATCTTTGTAATGAACGATGTACTCGTCTTTGTTATCTGTTTGATATACTTGTTTTGCTTTACCTTCATACAATAATGTTAATGTTTCCAAGTTGATGTTAGCCATGATGTGTCTCCTTTTACTCTTATCTACTCAAAGATGTATAAATGATGATGTAAACGCTTCAAACGATTATAGTTTAATGGCACCTTGTAATTTAGCATTGTCCGCTAATACTTTTTCAGCCATATCTTTGCGATACTGTACATATCGGTCTTTCAATTCTTTGTTGAAAGCTGCTCCAATTTGGACTGCAAAAAGTGCTGCATTTTTAGCACCATCTACAGCCATAGTTGCTACAGGCATACCAGATGGCATTTGAACAATAGCAAGCAAGGAATCGATACCTTTTAAAGCTGTTGCATTAAGAGGAATTCCGATAACAGGCAATGTAGTGAAGCTAGCTACTACACCTGGTAAGTGGGCCGCTGCACCAGCACCAGCTATAAAAGCGATAGCCCCTTCATCTTCAAGTCGTGTAACAAAATCCTTTACAGCTTCAGGTGTACGATGAGCTGAAGCAATAACCATTTCATAAGGAATGTTAAATTCATCAAGTACGGCAGATGCCTTTTTCATTGTGTCTAGGTCAGACTTGCTGCCCATAATAATACCGACCTTCATAGATCCTCCTAATAAAAAAGCCCAGCCGAAACAGACTGGGTCAAATGCGCACAAATAGCCGCCGTAGACTTGCTTTGAGTTTGTTGATTTGCATAGTTCACGGTGCTACCTCCTTCTTGTACACAAATTGTAACACCTAACATTTACAAAATCAACACTATTTTCGAATATTATTTAATTAATTATTTTTATTATTCGTTATATTCCGAACTATTTAAAAATATTGAATTCAATTATATCTACTTTATTCAAATTGGTTGATTACAAAAATCTACACATTTTATACAAAGCCATTCCTTCAGTAAACTCTTTACTTTATAATATTCATATATGTTTTCTACACAGTAAAAAGAGGGTATCCTATCTATAAAGATAGGACACCCTCTTTTATTTAATTTCCGAACATTATGCCAGTTAATCTATATTTGTTATTGATTAGTGAGTACCACTTTCAAAAGCAGCTTTCAACTCACCTACAGCTTCAGGTACATAATCTACAATAGAAGACATTAATGCATACATTAATGCAGGTTCAAACGCATCATCACCACACATATATACGCAGTCCAAATATAGGCTGGAGTCTTGTTCATCAATATAAAGTTTATAGTTTTTGTATGTCGCATTATCTCGATTGATCAACGCATTTAAGGCAGCCATGTTTTGTGCAGTTACCTTTTCAGGGCCCAACACTAAACGAATAACACTGTAAATACTGTTATCAAGAATGACAAATAACGGCATATCCCACAACGGGGATTTAATGTAAGAACGGTATACAACAGTACCGTCTTCATCATCAAAATCCTTACGTTCAAAGGATGTGATTTCTTCGTCTTTTAAAAATTTATCAAATAATAACGCTTTAGGATTCATAACAACCTCTATTAAGCTAAACCAGCTACTTTAAGAATGCCTTTATGCACAGCATCTAAGTGTGGTTGAACAACTTCAAGCAATAAATTAACTACTACTGTAGGATCAAACTGTTCTGTCAAACCAGGAACAGATACATCCATATAGATGTTATTATCTTCATTGCTTACATAGTATTTAGATACTTTATAATCTTGATTTAATGTGTTAAGTTCTTTTAACACAGCAGGAATCACTTTTTCATCAATAGATGTTGTTGTGATAGCTATGCGAGCATAGGAGAATGCAGAATCATCCACAACGATGAATACAGGCAAGCTATGCTCATGAACATCCAAACGGCCGTGATAAACGACTGTATGAAGATCATCTGTCATTTCTTCCTTTGTAAACCAAGAGTTACCACCTTTGTTTAGGTCAGCGATGAGTAAGTCGAATTTTTCTGCTTTTTGATTCATAATTCCCTCTACAAATAATCAGACTATTAGTCTTCGATAAATACACAACCATTGTCTTTAAATTCTTTAATACGAACTAAAGACTCTACACGATAACCTGCATGTTCAAGGCGTTCGCGACCAGGTTGGAAGGATTTTTCGATAGCAATAGCCATACCTACCACTTCATCACCTGCGTCTTCTACCAATTTAGCAAGGCCCATAGCCGCCTCACCAGATGCCAAGAAGTCATCGATGATTAACACTTTTTCACCAGCTGGCAAGAATTTTTTAGAAATAGTAATATCGTAGTTTTCTTCTTTTGTGTAGGAGTACACCACACTATGATATACATCGTCTACCATAAGAATAGATTTTTTCTTACGTGCAAATACTAATGGCACATCAAGTTCAAGCGCAGCCATCAATGCCAATGCAATGCCAGATGCCTCAATAGTAACAATACGTTGTACCCCTGCATCACGGTAACGATCAGCAATTTCTTTACCGATTGCTTTAAACAATTGTGGATCGATTTGATGATTTAAAAAACCATCGACTTTTAGCACGCGATTATTGAGGACAATCCCCTCTTCACGAATGCGTTGTTTTAATAATTCCATGTGCTCTTACCTCCGCAGTATAACTATCTTTAAATTTTAACGTAAATAACCCCTTAGGGTCAACCTATATCAAGTAAAAGCCTTAACAATATGACTAATACAATAACGATCAAAGAGACTTAAAAACTTTCAACTCTGAATTATAAAATTCAACAGGTTTATAACAATATAATATAGCATAGATAAGATTAGTCTAAAATATAAAAAGACACACTTTCTGAAATTTATCAAAAAGTGTGTCTTATAATTATAAGACCTTATCACGAGTGCTTTCACGATTAATAAGCAAGGATGTGAAGCGCGCAGCCCCTTCAGATTGAGGTACCAAACGAGAACGGACAAGTACAATATCACGGGTCGGTACAGGGATATCTGTATCGATACGCACGATGGAGCCTTCTTGCATCTTTTGTTGCACCACATGGTTAGGCAACATGGAAATGCCCATATTAATTTCTACAAGATCGAGCAATACATCGACGCTACCAAGTTCAAAACGCGGTTTACGGCATGCGCCATGTGTTACTTCATCAAAGAAGGTACGGCTTGCAGATCCCTTATGTAATAATAAGATAGGCTCGTTAAGCAAGCGACCTTGATCAAAGAACCCTGCCCCTTTATAGTCAGGGCCACCAACAAATACATCTTGAATTGTAGCCAATGTAGTGACCTCTAATTGAGGATTATCACGCAAGCCTTCATAATCATTAACCACCGCTAACTGAGCCTCTTTATTGAGTACCAACTCTACGCAATCAGGGGATGGACGATTAATGATATGCAATCCGATTTCACTTTCTTGCAATTGCCATTTATGGAAATATGGTAATAAGAAATGGCGACATAATGTATCTGTAGCAGCAAGGTTTAAACTTTCATAAGCTTGGCTAACACGTTCTTGTAATTGAGTCACCCCATTATCAAGGATGGAGAACGCTTTAGCTACCGTATCAAACAATTCTTTACCTTCCGGCGTGAATCCTACAGATTTTGTAGTACGCACGAAAAGAGGCATATTCAGTTCCCCTTCTAATTGTTTAATGCTTTGACTGATGGCGGATTGAGACACACCTAGTTCTTTTGCGGCACGAGAAAAGGATAAATATAAGCCTACCCCTAAAAAGGTTCTATATAAATCTGCAGATACTGCCATTTTATTCACCTCTGTTATATACTAATAGTAACGTCTTACTTTTAACTATACATATCATTTATTATATTATAACGATGAACTCTCAATATATAATGAATATGTAGAAATCTTCATGAAATCCAGGTCCTATGACCTTCATGAACCTTTCATATTTATTAGTATTTCTAATCTTTTCATAAGTAAGATTATCTTTACTTATAAGTCTAGACCGACTATACTTAATTTGTCAATATCCCATAGGGAATTATATACATTACAGGAGGCTACAATGGCTATACAACGATTATTCGTAACAAAACGAGAATCTTTCAACCAAGAAGCACAACGCATGTTACAAACCTTACAACAGGAATTATCTATGCCTGCTACAGGAGTAACCATCTACGAGCGATATGATATCGAACATGTAGATGCAAAAGATTTAGAGGCTGCAAAAAATCTTATCTTCTCCGAACCTCCTGTGGATACAGTATTAGAAGAAATTCCCGCTGTACAAGGTTTCGTATTCGCTGTTGAATATGTACCAGGTCAATACGATCAACGCGCCGATAGTGCTGAGCAATGTATTTCTATGCTAACCCTTACTTCTGGCCATATTGTTCGCTGTGCCCGTGTATTTGCTATCGAAGGTACTTTCACAAAAGAACAAGAAAATGCCATCAAAGCATACTACATTAACCCTGTTGATTCTCGTGAAGCAAGCCTTGAATTACCTAACACTTTGGCTCTCAATTTAGAGGACCCAAAACCAGTAGAAACAATTAATGGCTTTACGACAATGAGCGATGCTGAGTTAGAAGGACTTATCAAAAACTATGGTCTTGCTATGACATTGGCGGACCTTCAAATGATTAGACAACAATATGCAGAGGTAGAACACCGGGATCCTACGATTACAGAAATTCGCCTCTTCGATACATATTGGTCCGACCACTGCCGTCATACCACATTTATGACAGAGTTAACGGATATCTCTATCGAAGCGAGTCGCTTCACAGGCCCTATTGAAGAAGCCCTCGAAGAATACATGGAAGGTCGTGCTGAGCTCTATACAACTAAGAAAAAAGCTCGTTCCCTCATGGACATGGCTACACTAGCCGTAAAAGAATTGCGCCATGCTGGTGGTTTAACAAATCTCGATGAATCCGATGAAATCAATGCATGTACTATCATCGTTCCTGTCGATGTAGACGGAAAGACTGAAGAATGGTTGTTATTATTCAAAAATGAAACCCATAACCACCCTACTGAAATCGAACCATTCGGCGGTGCTGCTACCTGCTTAGGCGGTTGTATCCGCGATCCATTGAGCGGCCGCGCCTATGTATACCAAGCAATGCGCATCACCGGCTCTGGCGATCCACATACGAGTCTCGAAGATACATTAGAAGGTAAATTACCACAAAAGAAAATCACTCAAGAAGCAGCTCGTGGCTATTCCTCTTATGGCAATCAAATCGGTCTTGCTACAGGTGAAGTAAAAGAATATTACCATCCTGGATACGTAGCAAAACGCATGGAAATTGGCGCTGTTATCGGTGCAGCTCCACGTAATCAAGTACGCCGCGAAGTACCAGTTCCAGGCGATGTTGTAGTATTGCTTGGTGGTAAAACTGGTCGCGATGGTTGTGGTGGTGCTACAGGTTCCTCTAAAGAGCACACGGTAGAATCCCTTTCTACATGTGGTGCAGAGGTTCAAAAAGGCAACGCCCTTACGGAACGCAAAATTCAACGTCTCTTCCGTCGTGGTGAAGTAACTACCCTTATCAAACGTTGTAATGACTTTGGTGCTGGCGGTGTATCCGTTGCCATCGGCGAATTAACAGATGGCGTAACTATTAACCTTGATTTAGTGCCTAAAAAATACGCTGACCTTGATGGTACAGAATTGGCGATTTCTGAATCTCAAGAACGTATGGCTTGCGTTATCTCCGCTACCGATGTAGATGCATTTAAAGCATATTGCGACGAAGAAAACTTAGAATGTACAGTTGTAGCTGATGTAACTGATACAAATCGTCTAGTCATGAACTGGAATGGCGAAACAATTGTAGATATTAGCCGAGACTTCTTAAATACAAATGGTGCAAGCCAACAGCAAGAAGCTATAATAACAGCTCCAGCGGATCGCTCTTACTTCTTACGTGGTTCTTCTAGTGCAGATAACTTTAAAGAAAAATGGCTCGCAGCCGTATCCGATTTAAATACAGCTTCCCAACAGGGCTTAGCAGAACGCTTTGACAGCACTGTGGGTGCTAATACTGTGCTCATGCCATTTGGTGGCAAATTCCAGAAAACACCGACTCAAGGTATGATCGCAAAATTACCTGTATTAAATGGTGAAACTACTACAGCTAGTATCATGACACATGGCTTTGTACCAGAATTATCTGCTTGGAGCCCATACCATGGCGCACAATATGCTGTACTTTTATCTGTCGCTAAATTAGTAGCTCTCGGTGGTCGTCGTGAAGATGCATACTTAACATTACAAGAGTACTTTGAACGCCTTAACTCTAAGGAATCTTGGGGCAAACCTGTAGCAGCCCTTCTCGGTGCTTATAAAGCACAAAAAGAACTTGAAATTGGCGCTATTGGTGGCAAAGACTCTATGAGCGGTACATTTATGGACCTTACAGTTCCTCCTACGCTCGTATCCTTTGCAGTTGGTACAGCTCATGTAGACAATATCGTAAGTCAGGACCTTAAAGGCGTAGATCATCGCCTCGTATTCTTCGATGTGCCTCGCATGTACGACGACACTCCAGATTGGGATTGTTTCAAAGAAAATTGCGATACCTTGCAAGAACAAATTGAAAAAGGTCGTGTTTACTCTGCTTATGTAGTTGACCAAGGCGGCATCCCTGAAGCTGTAACAAAAATGGCTCTTGGCAACAACATCGGTGTTAAATTCGATAAATATGCTGAACGAGGTATTTTCCAACCTGCTCTTGGTGCATTTATCGTAGAGGTAGACATTAAAGCTGTTAACTATCTCTTAGAGTTACCAGGTTTAAAAGTAATCGGTGTAACACAAGCAAATCCAGTTATTGAATGGGCGGATCAATCCGTATCACTCAAGGAGATCCAAGCAACTTATGAAGCTCCACTCAACGATATATTCCCTATGCATGCTCCAAATGGCTCTGGAGAAGCAGTAGCGTACATTCATGATCAACACGCTAAACCTCGCAGTACATCCTTAGGTGCCAAACCAAAGGTTCTCATCCCCGTATTCCCTGGTACAAACTGCGAATTTGATGCGGCTCGTGCCTTCGAACGAGCTGGGGCCGAAACAGATATTGTAGTCATTCGTAATCAAACACCAGAACAATTAAAAGAATCTATCGATGTAATCAAAGCTAAATTAGCAGAATCTCAAATTCTTATGTTCCCTGGTGGTTTCAGTGCTGGCGATGAACCAGATGGTTCTGGCAAATTTATGGCTACCCTCTTCCGTAATCCATACCTTGCTGAAGGCCTAGAAAATCTCTTGTACAAACAAGATGGCCTTGTACTTGGTATTTGTAACGGCTTCCAAGCACTTATCAAATTAGGCTTGTTGCCAGGTGGCCATATTGAAACCTTAACTGCTGACCATCCTACTTTGACGTACAACACAATTGGTCGTCACTTGTCTCGTATGGTTAACACTAAAGTTATTTCTACAAAATCTCCTTGGATGAGCGATGCTAAAGCAGGCGAAATATACACTGTACCTATCTCTCACGGGGAAGGTCGCTTCATTGCATCCCCTCAACAAGTATTGGAATTCAATAAAACTGGTCAAATTGCTACACAATATGTAGACTTTAATGGTATTGCATCCATGGATAGCCGCTTCAACCCTAACCAATCTGTAGCTGCTATCGAAGGTATTTATAGTCCTGATGGTCGCGTATTTGGTAAAATGGCACACTCCGAACGCTGTGGTACAGGAATTAGCAAAAATATTCCTGGTCAATTAGAGATGCCAATCTTTACATCTGGTGTAAAATACTTTAAATAATTTATGACTATTCTTTCATGTGAAAGCCTACTCCTTGGGGTAGGCTTTTCAATATTGATTTTTTTCGAAAATATTAGTATTATAAGTTGATGATATATTTACGAACATGAGAATTCGTGTAAACCTATACATAACAAATGTGAGTTAAGAAAGGATTTTATTATGCATTGTGCTCAGAAAATGACCCATAATATCTACTGGATTGGTAGTAATGACTGGACTACAGAACGTTTTGAAAACTTATTCCCTATTCCAAATGGTGTTAGCTATAACAGCTATTTCATCGATGATGAAAAAACTTGTGTTGTAGACTCTGTTGATGCAGAAATTCGCGAAGAATACTTTGATAACTTGACTCATCTTTTGAATGGTCGCGACCTTGATTACATCATTGTAAACCATATGGAACCAGATCATTGCCAAACATTGTTAGACACATTGGAACGCTATCCAAACTGTAAAATGGTTGGTAACGCTACAACATTCCGCATGTTTGAACAATTCTACAATACTCCAAAACCTGACCAATATTACACAGTTAAAGAGGGCGATGAAATTTGCCTAGGTAAACATACTCTTGTTTCCTACACTATGCCTATGGTTCACTGGCCAGAAGTAACTTGTACATATGAAAAATCTACTGGTACATTATTCTCTGCAGATGCTTTCGGTACATTCGGTACAGTTAACGGTAACATCTTTGCAGACCAAACTGATTACGTTGCTACCTACGAAGATGAAGCTCGTCGTTACTACACAAATATAGTTGGTAAATACGGTCCTCAAGTACAAAATGCAATCCGTAAAGTTTCTGGTCTTGACATCAAGCGTATTGCTCCACTTCATGGTCCTATCTGGCGTACACCTGAAACTATCGATTATATCTTGCGCAAATACTTGCACTGGTCCAGCTACACAGCTTGTAAAAAAGGTGTTGTTATTGCCTTCGGTTCTATGTATGGTAACACTCGTGCTATTGCACAACAATTGGCTAAGCAATTGTCCAAACGCGGCGTCACAGATATCAAAATCTACGATGTTTCCAAAACTAATGCTTCCTACATCATCGCTGATGCTTGGAAATACACTAACTTGGTAACAATTGCACCTACATACAATTTGAACCTATACCTTACTATGGAAAACTTCATTCATGAATTGAAAGCACTTAACTTCCAAAACCATAAGGTATCCATCATTGGTAACCACTCTTGGGCATCTGCTGCAATGAAAACAATGGTTGCTCACTTTGAAAACGACTTCAAAGACATTGAAATCGTATCCGAACCACTTGATATCAAATCCTCTTTAAAACCAGAAGATCTTCCAAAAATCGAAAAAATGGCAGACGATATCAAAGCATCCATCGATGCAGCTGAAATCAAAGAAGTATTATAATACTAACACTAAAAGCCGCCTGAAAAGGCGGCTTTTTCTTATACTTTAAAAGTCTTATGAAAGTCTAAGATTTTCACTATTTTTTGCTTGACATAAATCTAACTTTTTCATATACTATACAAGTACCTGTTAGACAACAGAATACATGGAGAGGTGTCCGAGCGGCTGAAGGAGCATGATTGGAAATCATGTGTGCGGTTATCCCGTACCCAGGGTTCAAATCCCTGTCTCTCCGCCATAGTAAAAGCAGTGCTTATGCACTGCTTTTTTATTATCTAACATTAAGAGGTGATACCTAATGTATCACCTCTTTTTATATCTCTTATATCAAACTTTAAAGTATTACATTTTACTACTGCCAAACGGCTAAAAAGAAGAAGGCTATCGACTTAACATCGATAGCCTTCTTTATTTATATCATTAGTTTATATTACTATTTATGAATTTTTCTAGCTATATCTCTAATGATTTCAGGTGTTGTTCGACAGCACCCACCTATAATATTAGCACCAGCCTCGCGCCATGCATCTACATAACCAATAAAGGATCCAGGGTCACCATACCAAGTTTTAGTTTCACTATCATAGCTTTCACCAAGATTAGGGTATACAGCAATTGGTTTATCCGTAACAGTACGAATATCCTTGATCAAGGACTCTACATACTCTGGTTTCGTACAATTGATGCCAATACCAGTTATAGGTCTAACCTTGTCAATCATTTCTGCACATTTACTGATAGTTTCCCCACTAGAAACATGATGTTCATCCTTACAAGAGAAAGCAATCCAACCAGGAATCCCTCTTGATGTATATGGATCAGACATAGCTCGAGCAATAGCAATGGCTTCATCATAAGACGGTATTGTTTCAAAAGATAGTATATCAGGATTTTCTTCACAGAATAATGCTAGCCGAGGAATATGGAATACCTCAAGATATTCAGTTTGTACACCAGGATATCCACGGTACTCAGAGCCATCCGCCAAAAAAGCTCCATATGGGCCTACAGAAGCAGCCACTAACGGTTTAGGTAAAGCCCCTTCAGAGAAATATCTAACACCATCAGTAGTCTCTTCTCCCAGTGTAATACCACGCAATGTAAGTGCCCCACTCGCCTTAGCCTCTACAAACTCATTGCGAGCTTGTACTGCCAAGCGAACAGATAGTTTTACAAGTTCAATAGCCTCTTCTGTACCAAATCCTAGGCCTTTAAAGCCAGCTACCGTTGCTTGATACCCAGAACTTTGAATGATATCCGCCCCAGCCGCTAAGTACGAAATATGTATTTTTTTGATGATATCCGGTTGGTCCATAAGAATCTTAGCAGACCATAATTTATGCTGAAGGTTACAGCCATAACGCTCTAACTCTGATCCTAACCCACCATCTAAAACGAGGGCGCCCTTCTCTTTAATTATATCTAAAAATGCACGTCGCTTAACCATCATATCACCTATTCTATACTACCTCATACCATTTGAGGTTTACTAAACGTATTATAACAAATAATACGCCTTGGTACTATCTACAAACTATTTTAAATCCTCTGCTGGTGGCTCCTTTCCAAACCATTTTTTATAAATCTCCGCATATTTGCCATTGGCTTTAATCTTAGCCAAACCATCGTTAACTTTATTAAGAAGCTCTGTATTGCCTTTCTTTACAGCAATACCAAGCGGCGCCGCATCATAGTCCTCTCCAGTAACCTTTGCGATACCTTTGCCCTTGCCGTTAACATAATATTCGTTTACTGGTGTATCGTTAATAACTACATCTACACCTCTATTTTGCAATTCTAAGAACGCATCGACGATGAGGTTGAATTGACGCACATCGGCATTAGGAATCTTGCTAGCAATTTCTGCACCAGTAGATCCAATAGATACACCGATCCGCTTCCCTTCTAAATCTTTAAAGCTATTAATTGTAGTATTATCAATATTAACTACAAGACCATTACCAGCTATATAGTAAGGCTTACTAAAATCAACAGATTTTGCTCGATCTTCAGAGATAGTCATATCAGAGATAGCAATATCGATAGTATTACTTTGTAATGCAGGTAAAAGTGCATCAAAGTTCAAGTTTTGAACATCTGCTTCAATACCCTCTTCCTTTGCGATAGCATTAATAATATCGATATCAAAGCCAGCTAATTTTCCACTGTCTTTATCTTTAAATCCAAATGGTGCATAGGTCGCATCTGTACCAACGCGCCATGTTTTTTGACTAGTGCCTGTATTGCCACAGCCAGCTATAAACAAGCTACTGGCAATGGTAAAAGCCCCTAAAAGAGCTGCTATTTTCTTAAATTTCATAATTGACCTTACTCTAACCTTACAGTTCTATGTAAAGTTTTCTTTCTATATACGAATGAATCTATCTATACTTACAGTATGAGCATAATAAAAATAATACCTATAAAGGTATTCTAGTATAATCATAACATTCGATATAGTTAGGGTCAATTAATCCGACTATATCAATAGGTATTACCCAAACATAGCTTAAGGTTATACCAAACATACTATTTATCTAGAAAACCTAAATAGTCATAATTACAAAAAGGCCGCCTTCACCAAGCTAAACCCTAACTTGATGAAGGCGGCCATCTCCAGGGAGGAGAATTCCTAGCATTTTATAGAATAGATAGATTTTTACTTCATTGAAAAGCTATCATACTCACATTATTTAGCTTTTTTAGCTTTTACGTACATAGCCACTTTGTACAAGAATACACAGAGTAACAAGTACATTACAATACTGAGGTATGTTGCTTCCGGTGTTTCAACCCAGTCTTGAGCGAATACATCAACACCTGCAATACGAAGTACAGCACTGAATAGAGAACCAATAGCACCACCAGCTACGAGACCAGATGCAATTGTGCTACCTTTAGAGAAGCGAAGATCTGCCAATTCTTTATCTTTTGTACTATTTTGTACGAAGTATGCAATCAAACCACCGATAAGTAATGGTGTGTTGATTTCCATTGGCAAGTACGTACCAAGTGCAAATGCCAATGGTGGAACTTTTACCATCCACAAGATAATAGCGAATAATGCACCAGCCATGTATAGAGGCCATTGAGCACTACCACCAGTCATCATTGGCTCAATGATAGCAGCCATAGCATTCGCTTGTGGAGCATTTAATGCATGGTCCCCTACGAAGCCATATGCATCGTTCAATAGGATCATAACACCTACAGAAAGTACGGCACAAAGAATGGTACCAACGATTTGCCATTGTTCCATTTTCTTAGGTGTAGCACCTGTCATATGAGCCACTTTAAGCTCAGACATGAAGTTACCAGCCATACCGATGGTTGTACCAATGAAGGAAGCCATCATGAGGAGTGCAATCATACCTACTTTACCAGTCATACCTGCAGCTGTTAAGCATACAGCGGAGATGATAATCATGAAGATTGTCATACCAGATACTGGTTCTGTACCTGTATAAGCAATGGAGCTGATACCTACTACAGATAATAGGAAGGACATAATTAGAACGATTAAGAATGCTACGATTGTTTGGGAGAAGCTTTCAGCATACATAAAGTGGAAATATGCTGCAAATAGAACTGTACATAATAAGATGCCAGCGCCAATCCAAGATGTAGGAACGTCGCGTTGTGTACGAAGCAAGTTAACATCAACTGTTTTGGAACTGAAAATATCAAGTACTGCATTTTTAACAACACTAGCCACTACCTTAGACATATTAAGCAATCCGATGATACCTGCCATAGCAAGCATACCGATACCAATATGGCGAACATAGTCTAAGAATACTTTACGAATAGGAGCTTCTGCAAGTGGAACTGCATGCCCATTGATTTGCATGATATGTTCCGGAGCTAAATAGTATACGATTGGAATACATACGAACCAAGAGAAGAAGGAACCAGCTGCGATAATAGCTGCATAACGCAAGCCTGTAAAGTAACCAAGGCCAAGCAATGCAGCATCTGTATCTACAGCAGCATTTAATTTAGTTTGATCTGCCAAAGCAGTGCCCCATTTAAATGCGGTAGTACGGATAACCTCTTCCCACCAACCAAGGCTGTTAAGAATAAAGTCATATACAAGAGCGATAAGACCAGAACCAAGCATGAGTTTCGCTTTGCTACCTTCATTACTCATTAGTACTTCAGCAGCAGCACGACCGCTTGGGAACGGATACACATAGTGCATTTCCTCAACAAAGTAGCGACGGAACATAACGCATAATAGAACACCAAGTACGCCACCAAGGATAATAGGAATCGCCATTTGTACAAAGGTTACATCTGTAACATTCCAAATGTATAGAGCTGGTAAGAAGAACATCGCACCAGCTAATGTGTTCGTACTAGAGCTAGCGATAGCCTGAATGTGAACCGTTTCGGCAAAAGCATTTTGCCGTTTCAAAATAACTGCTGTACCCATAGCAAGTACAGATACTGGAGCAAAGGCATCTACAGTTTGACCGATTTTCAAACATAAATACCCTACAGCCAGTGTGAAAATTGCCGCATAGAATAGGCCCCAGAATACTACATACGAGTTAATCTCTACGTAATCCTTCTTAGGATCCAATACGGGTTCTACGGGCGGGATAGAACGAGTTTCGTCCGACATGGTAAAACCTCCTCACAGAAAATGTACAAACGTATAACTATTCACCTTTATACTAACACGGCACTATATATGGTTCAATGGTTTTCTATGCATTATGCGAATAAAATATCACACGTTCCATAAATATTTATTTTGCATTTTCACCGCCCCTGTTCTACAATGAAGGTATATTAAGAATCTCTATTATATACAGTTTTTATACCAGTATGTATAAGATGTATGTTTACTTACGAGGAGGCTCATTATGGAATCAATGGTCGAACGTTTTGTACGCTATACAAGCATAAATACACGGTCTAACGAGGAAAGTACAACAATTCCTAGTACTCAAACTCAAGTAGACTTTGCTACTAATGTGCTCGTTCCTGATTTAAAAGCAATCGGTTTAGATGAAGTTATTTACAACCGTGAAAATGGTTTTGTCATCGGCACATTAAATGCTAATACAGATGAAAAAGCACCTGCTATAGGCTTCATCGCTCACATGGATACAGCCGACTACAACGCAGAAAATATTAAGCCTCGCATTGTAGAAAACTATGATGGTAGTGATATTTGCCTCAACGAAGAACATCAAATCTACACACGTCGTGCAGATTTCCCTAATCTAAAAAATTACATCGGTAAATCCTTAGTTGTCACAGATGGTCTCACCCTTCTCGGCGGCGATGATAAGGCTGGTATCTGTGAAATTATGGAAGCCCTTGCCTACCTCGTTGCTCATCCAGAAATCAAGCATGGTAAAATCATGTGTGCCTTTGGCCCAGATGAAGAAATCGGTACCGGTGCAGATCACTTTGATGTCAAAGAATTTCCTGTTGATTTTGCTTATACGATTGATGGTGAAAGCCTTGGTCAACTTGAATACGAAACATTCAATGCTGCTGGCGGTACAGTAACCCTCAAAGGTGTATCTGTTCATACAGGCACTGCCAAAGGCATTATGATTAACTGTGCTAAATTAGCAATGCAATTTGATGCCCTATTACCAGGTGCTGCCGTTCCTGAACACACATGTGGTCGTCAAGGTTTCTTTATGCTCATGAGCATGGAAACACAAGTAGATACTGGTAAAATGAACTACATCATCCGCGACCATGACAAAGAATTGTTCGAAGCGAAAAAAGCATTCTTCTTACAAGCGGGTCAAACATTAAACGAAATCTATGGCCGCGAAGTATGTGAAGTATCCGTAAAAGATCAATATTACAATATGTACGATATCATCAAAGACAACATGGAATGCGTTAACGTAGCTAAAGCAGCTATGGAAAAAGCAGGGATTACTCCTATTTGCGACCCTATCCGTGGCGGTACAGATGGTTCTAAAATTTCTTTCATGGGCATCCCTACCCCTAATATCTTTACAGGCGTAGAAAATCTACATGGTCGTCACGAATTCGCATGTATTGATGACATGAAAAAAGCCGTAGAAATTATCGTAAACATCGTTAATATTGAGAAATAATAGGTTAGATGTAACTTCTCATGCACCTATACTACTAGATGGTATTTGAAGGATATTTAAATACTAAACTAGTAGTATAGAATACAATGGAATCCTAAGATACCTTAACAATAAAAAGGACTATACGAGATATCTCGTATAGTCCTTTTTATATGTTATGTGATTGTAAGTAATATAGCTAATGTTATGCTAATTTTCCATTACGTTTACGATTTCTGATTTGTTCTTCTTCAGCGCGAGCTTTCAAAGAAAGATCTTTTTCAGTACCTACATAACGGCCATAGAGGAAATAATAAGCAACGAATGCAAGAAGTGCTACTACAACAGTAACATGGAACATACTTGTATAACCGACTACCTCTTTAATAGCACCTAAAATGTATGGACCAAAACCTAAGCCCATATCCAAGGCAATGAAGTATGTAGATGTGGCAACACCAATGCGGTGAACAGGAACGATTTTAACAGTTACTGCTTGGCCGTTTGACATAAATGTACCGTAACCAAGACCAACAAACACAGCAGATAAGAGTATAAGCCATGTAGAGTGAGCGATAGACAACAAGAAAATACCAAGTGCTAAAGATATGAAGCAAGGGTAAAGAACGAAGTTTTCCCCTTTCATATCAAATACAATACCAAGTAATGGTCTTGTTATCGTAATAACTACAGCATATACAACGAAGAAGAATGTACCTGCTAAGATAAGGTTTAAATCTTTTGTATAAGCTGCCATAAAACCAATAACACCAGAGTATGCAAAACCTACTAGTATAGAAACAAGACTAATAGAATTCATACGTGGTTCGATATAATCAGAAATTTTAATACCTTTATGTTCTTCAGAATCAATATCGAGCTTAGGTTCATCAAATTTCATGATAACGGAACCGATACCACAAAGAATGATAAGAGCAACACAGAAGGCGATGATAAAGTCATAGCCAAGGCTATGAAGCATCAAAATACCCAAAAACGGACCTACTGCAGCGGCAAGAGATGTAGACAAACCATAGTAGTTAATCCCTTCACCACGACGTGACATAGGAATAATAGCGGCTACGATTGTACTTGTAGCTGTAGATGTAATACCGTAAGCAAAACCATTTAAGAAACGAACACTGTCGAGCATCAATAAATTAGGTGTGTAGAAGTACATAGCTGTTGAAATTAAGTAAATCAACAAACCTAAGTACAACATCTTACGACAGCCTAAGATACTAATAAACCGTCCTGCTAACAAACGAGCAACAACAGTACCAATAATATAAATACCAACGGCCAAGCCAGCTTGACTTGCTGTGGCATGAAGATTATCCTTTGCTACTACCGCAATAATAACGATTAATAAATAATAAATCAAAAATACTAAGAAATTAATCAAAGTATCAAGGACAAAGGATCTTGTCCATAAGGCCTCTTTAGCCTTATCCATAATATCAACTCCATTTTCTTAAACTATTGTCAACCATTTGCAACAACGATTAATTATAAACCTCTCACTCTAAAAATCAAGAATTAAAATGTTATATACATCATTAATTTTATTTATAACAATATATACATAGCCAATCATAATACAGTTATATCCATTTTTCTAATTCACATTAATTTTTGATAACAAAAACACCTTTGACTGTTTATATGGCATCATTAAAAATACAATATAACAACAAAGGTGTTATTTATACATATTAAATTAGTTTACTTATCAAGATTATTTCGTTTGTAATCCACAAGCCTTAAAGAAATTTTTATAGGCTTCAGCCTTTTTGGCAAGGCTTAATGGATATGCACGAGATGTAGATGGCAATCGTGTTAACGTCAATTCACGACCGTTAAACACAAAGGGAATTGTCTCCCCTGTTTTAGGTAGTTTAACCTTTTCTGGCAAAAGGCTTAACAAAATTTCTGTGGCCTTACCACCTGTGGTACCAATATGTTTACAGTGTGGAATTCGGTCCAATACCTCTGCAAGCGGTACAGGTTCAACGACCTTAAGAAATGCATCCGATGCATTGCCCTTTTCGCGTATAGCTTTCAAAACAGTAGGACAAGAAGCAATCCCCGCTTCAGATAAGAACGCTTTGATCTTATCCGCATCAAAGGCTTTTTCCTCACCTTTTCTAAAGTGTTCCTTATCGTCAAAGAATACTAAGCCATACACGCGCCACATATCATTTTGAAAGTTAGGATAATGAAATTCCATAGATCGCTTTTCGGAAGTTGGTGGGAATGTTCCCATCATCATTACCGTCGTATTCTTTGGTAAGAATGGCGGAAATGGTCTCGTTTCAATTGTTTCTGCCACAGAGCATCAACTCCTTTCACAATCTAGTATGGACTCAACTTTCAACACAATATATGAACTATGTCACATATTCAAATTCAATTATCTACCATGTGAGCCATTAGCAATATTAACAAAAAGATATAGCAACGATTATAAGATCAACCATTATTGAACGATAGGTTGAGATACCAATGTATTGATATAATCAAAACCTACTGGTGTTGGAGATACGAGGTACAAGCACACAACAGCAGCTACAGCAAAGCCAATAGCCAAGTAGGAGAAGCTGCCATGACGTGGAAACTCGTACAAACCAAATAGACGAATACCGATGGCCGCACCAATAGCAGTAATCAAGGATGGTATGGAAAAGATATTATACAGCCCAAACACCACCATGAGACCTGCATAACCACCTACTACAGTAATCATTGGTAACATACGATCCATTGGATTTGGAATAGAACGAGTTAGCGCTGCTGGGTAGTAAGATGCTTCTACACCAAACATCCCCAAGAATAGATTAAAGTCAGCCCAAATCGTTTCCCACGCACCTCTAAAAGCATCTCGATGGTTACCTACATACCATGCAAAGCCAGTAATAACTAAGATTGCTAAACCAGCACAGATGAAGTAGTATTCGCCAGGAATTTTTGGACCTGCATAAGCACCTACAGCCGTTACAACAGCACTTAAAACTGATGTAACGATAACGCGGTGTAAACGAGGACGTTTATTTTCAGGAATCCGTTTATACACGGTAGCCAATAGTTCTAATACAAAGCAAGCCATAAAGACTGCAATGCCCGCAGCCGGTACAAAGAAGGCCGTAACAATGGTCAAAATAAAGGGAATGCACAAGCGCCATTTAGGGAATAATACAAGATCTTTATAATCTAAACGAACGTCTTGTGTCTCCATTGTAAAGTTGTTATACACTACAAAGAGCAACATGAAAGCGATGACATCAATGGCATTAGCACCCCAAATCAATAGAGTTGGTACTATAATCATTGACAAGGCCACCCCAGATACACGGGATAAACCAGCGGCAACTATGCCAAGTAAGAAAAACGGTATTAAAGCAGAGATAATTTCGAACATAATATTCCTCCCATCATTGTATAAATTTAAGTATATAGTATCTACTACACTACATCAAGGAGAGATATATTTTTTCATAGCTAGTCGCTTTCTCACCGCCGAAGCAGAGCATCCCATTATCTGCGCTATTTTAGCAACACCATACCCTTTTGCCCGTAGTTTTTTTATGTTATTTTCATCTAACTGTAAAGTATTGGTACGAATTTCTATGCCTTGTTCCCGTAGATAAATAGCCACCGTAGATCCTTGTATACCATAGGCTAAACCTATGTCATCTGTACTCATATGATGATGAATATATAAGTAAGCCATCTCCTCTACCTTTCGATGATTTTGTACCTTCGGTGTTGTACACATTCCCATATGCCTCAACACATGATGTACTTTCCATCGGGATATGCCGTACATGCGAGCAATAGAATCCGAAGTATTTCCACTTTTATAAGCCCTACAAATACGTACTGGATCGATAGATACATTCTTCGTGGATCGTTGACAAGCCAGTCCATATTCCTTCATACGGCTTGCCATTGTCGTAATAGACACATCATAACGCTTTGCTAACGAGTGTAGAGACCACTTACCAGTTTCGTATAGAGCTTGTACATGAACCATATTGATATCCTTTTTTAAAGGTCTTCGCTCAATGTCATACTGCTTCATGCGTCGAATAATAGTGTCTACACTACACTGAAAATACTCTGCTACCTCTCTAACACTCCACTGTTTTTCTACATATAGTTGTTCCAATAGCTGTCTAGGTATAACGCGCACATTACGATACATAATATCACCTTTCCTTATAGACGAACTCCTTTCTCTATTATTGTGAAAGCTCCATCAAGAAAAAACAATACAAAAAAGGTTCCTAATAGTCACATAGGTGACCAATAGGAACCTCTTTCCATATGTAATTATATGCACCACATACGATAGATATAATTTTAGTTGCTATCACAATATCCGGCATAAACCATTCATATTCTATGGCCTAACAACCTTCTAGTAGAGCTTATTGTTAGCATTCTAATTAGCGATATCTCCGCTCTAGAGCTTTTGGCTTGCCTAAAATGATAGACCACTTCATCCCCTCTTTCAAGGCATGATTAGCTTTTCGTTTACCTGTTGAGGTTACAGCTGGGGCAGTCGTAACGTCTATATTCTCAAGAAGAACACGACCCTCTTTAGATGCTTTATCGCGTTTAAACTCAGCCAAACGCTCATTTAAAGAAGGACCTGTAACAGATTCTCGAGTCGAACGAGTCGTATTAGTACTAAAGCTAGTTGATTTAATTGAGGTTTTCTTGGATGAACCATGAGTACCTTGTTGCGTTGTAGACGCTTCATCGTAATGATTCTCGGAAGCTAAAACTGTTTGAGTTTTATCATTACTTGGATGCACTTCAACATGTTTTTCAGATGTCTCCGTATCATCATATTGAAACAGTCTTCCGCCCTTTTTTCGTAAAGGGGCCTCAGGATGCTGATTCTCAATCGGTCTATTTTTAAAAATATCTCGATAAAAATCATCATCATACAACAAATCCTCAGGTGAAGGTTCTACAGGCTTTTTCTCTATGGAGATACCATATTCACGCTCCATATCCTCCCAAGTCTGGCCAGAACTCGAACTTTCATAGTTATCATAGTCATCAGACTCTTCTGTATTCTTACTTTTTATAATCGAAAAAGCAATATACGCGATGATAGCTAGAACAAATATAGGATTATTCGAAAAGATGGATAGCACGGAAGACAAAATAGAGTCCATAGCTACTCCTATTCACTATCTGCTAAATTTTCACGCATTTTAGTGTCTGCAATAATATTGTTCATATTGTAGTAATCCATAACTCCAAGATTACCGTTTCTGAAAGCTTCTGCCAATGCTTTAGGAACTTCAGCTTGTGCTTCCACAACCTTAGCTTGCATGTCTTGTGTTTTCGCACGCATTTCTTGTTCTGTAGCAACAGCCATGGCACGGCGTTCTTCCGCACGAGCTTGAGCGATTTTCTTGTCCGCTTCCGCTTGATCTGTTTGCAATTGAGCACCGATGTTACGTCCTACGTCTACGTCAGCAATATCGATGGACAAGATTTCGAATGCAGTACCCGCATCAAGACCTTTACCCAATACAGTACGAGAGATGTGATCTGGATTTTCTAGTACATCTGTATGCTCTTCAGAGGAACCTACAGTTGTTACGATACCTTCACCAACACGGGCGATGATTGTCGCTTCACCAGCACCACCAACGAGACGGTCAATATTAGCACGTACAGTTACACGAGCACGAACCTTGAGTTCGATACCGTTTTTCGCTACTGCAGAGATAATTGGTGTTTCAATCACTTTAGGATTAACGGACATTTGTACCGCTTCCAATACATCGCGACCTGCAAGGTCGATAGCTGCGGAACGTTCAAATGTCAAAGGAATAGATGCGCGTTCAGCGGCGATTAAAGCATCTACAACGCGGTCAACGTCACCACCTGCAAGGTAATGCGCTTCAAGCTGATTTACATTAACATCAAGACCTGCTTTATTAGCTTTAATCAAAGGCATTACGATTTGGGATGGATTTACACGACGCAAGCGCATACCTACGAGTGTAAAGATACCAACATTAACGCCCGCTGCAAGAGCAGATACCCAAAGGCCTAATGGCACAACATACAAGAACACCATAATCCCAATCAGTAGAATGGGAATCAAAACTAAAATACCTACATCCATAATAACCTCCATTATATACGACGATGTGGTGAAAGCTTAATCGCGCTTTCTAACAATATTGCGGCCGCCTACAACACGAAGCACCACAATAGGTGAACCGGCATCGATGAAGTCCCCTTCGGTCACAACATCCACCAAATTACCATCAATTTTAGCAATACCTGCAGGGCGCAGTGTAGTATGAGCTACGCCTTCTTTACCAACTAAGTCATCTAATACATCATTAGATACATAGCCAGCTTTTGTCGTAGATCGTTGCCCTAAGGTAAACAATTTGCCTATCCAAGTCTTTTCAAAGTGATTAAAGAACACGATGATAAGGACAATTAGTAAGGCCGTTAATCCTAGTACTGCATACAGCGCTACCGTTCCTTCTCCAAGAGCTACAAAAACGCCCCAAAGAAATGCACAATAACCGATGAGTCCTAAAATACCGCCCGGTACAACGAGTTCTACCGCCATCAGGGCGATCCCTATAGCCATCCAAATTAAAAACTCCATAGGCCCTCCTCTCTATAATTAATTTTATACAACTTATATATTCATTATACAATATAAAGAATAAATTATAAAGAAAAATGAAAACGACTACTTTCACAGATTACACCTGATTCAGTAGTCGTTGTTTATAAAGTATATTAGTTCAAAGTTTTAATGTTGTAGTTATCCTCTATTAGAAGTTGTCCTCTATTAGAAGTTATCATCTTAAGATACTATTTCATTAATAGACTTGAATTAAATTATACTTCTGTTTTTTTCAATTGGTCATTACCAACGCCTGTTTTTTGAAGGATCAATAAGATAATACTCATTGCCATGCCTACTACAGTAGCAAGCCCCATGCCTTTCAATACAACAGGACCTACAGCAAGTTCTGCACCGCTAAGACCTACAACGAGGATAACAGATGTTAAGATCATGTTAACAGGGTTTGTATAATCTACCTTGCGTTCTACAAGCATGCGCAAACCAGATGCTGCAATGATACCGAATAAGAGAATGGATACACCACCCATAACTGGAACTGGAATGGCATGAATAAGAGCTGCTACTTTACCTACAAAGGAGATAATCATCGCAAGAACTGCAGCACCACCAATTACCCATACGCTAAAGCAACGAGTAATAGCGAGGACACCAATATTTTCACCGTATGTCGTATTTGGTGTGGCACCAAAGAAACCAGAAAGGATGTTCGCAAGGCCATCACCTAGCAAGGAACGTTGTAGACCTGGTTCTTTCATCAAGTCTTTTGATACAATGTTGCTCGTTACAACTAAGTGACCTACGTGCTCAGCAAATACTACAAAGAGTGCTGGCATAATCATAATAATGGCATTGATATCAAATACAGGCATGCCATAGAACTGTGGTAAAGAGAACCAAGGAGCAGCCTCTACAGCAGAGAAATCAACAACTCCCATGAAGGCAGACAAGATATAGCCGGAAACAACGCCAATCAAAACAGGGATTACAGCTAAGAAGCCACGGAACACAACAGTACCAAGCAAGGTAACAACTAAGGAAAACATAGAGATAAAAATAGCTTGGCTGTGGCTCATGCCTAAATCTTGATTGCCAATAAGGCCAGACATACTCATTGCTACTGGCGCTAATTCCAAACCGATAATAGCTACGATAGCTCCCATTGCTGCTGGAGGGAATAACTTATCAATCCAACGAGTACCAATATAACGAACGAGAATAGATAAAATCACAAAGGATAGACCAAATACAACGAAGGCCCCCTTTGCAGCCTCATAACCAAGACCTGCAGATAATACGCCTGCTACAGGAGCAATGAAAGCAAAGCTAGATCCGAGATATGCAGGGATTTTACCTTTACAAACAAATAAATACAGTAATGTACCGATACCATTCATAAATAAAGCTGTTGCCGGATCTACTTTTAACAAATATGGTACCAATACAGTTGAACCAAACATAGCAAATAAATGTTGAAAACTAAGTGGCAACATTCGACCCCAGGACGGGCGTTCTTGGATATCAATATAATCCTTCATTTTTTCTCCTCACACACAATACAAGTACGTTGCATTTATACAGCACCTCTTAAGAGATGCTATATAAATCCACACTAAATATATTCACCTTATACTACATAAGTTAAATATCAACGTTCAGACCTAGGTCGTCTACGAGTAGGCTTTTTAGTCTCTCTCGGTCTGAATGGACCAGGCATTTCCGTTTTTTGAGGACTCTTCGGAGCAGCCGGTTTAAATCGGCTTTGCGTTTCCTCACGTAAAGATGGCAAAGCCTCAGCAGTACCAACTTGTTTTACACCTTCTACATTGCGACGACCAACGCTTGCTAACAAGCCTATAGCCATAAAGTTCATCAACAGTGAGGAACCACCATAACTAATAAATGGCAAAGGTACACCTGTTACAGGCATAATGCCACAAACCATGGCAATGTTAAATAATGCTTGTCCACTAATGAGCAAGGTTATCCCCATCGCTAACCATTTGCCAAATTCATCGCGAGATCGATTAGCAATGCGGAATCCAAAGAATGTAAAGGCTGCCACCAAAAGAACTACAAAGACAGCTCCGATAAAGCCCATTTCTTGAGCCCACACGGCGAATGCAAAGTCTGTGTGTGCTTCTGGCAAGTAAAAGTACTTAGATGTACCTTGCATAAAGCCTTCTCCAAGAATACCGCCAGAACCTACGGCCAAAAGGCCTTGCACCGTTTGATAGCCCATATCTTGAGCATGAGGCCAAGGGTCGAACCAAGACTGAATCCGTTCCCAACGATACGGTGACATACGAGCTGCAATAAAGCCTATCACGCCAGCTACAGCAAAAGCACCACCAAAGAATCGACCATCAAAACCTGCTAAATAAATTAATATGAAGGAGAACCCAAAGATTAGCACAGTGGTCCCCATATCTGGTTGCAAGATCGTTAACACTGCAAAGATTATAGGCCAAACTAACATTGGCAACATATAACCTACGCGCTCACTCACATAACCTTGTAAGTTTGTGAGTGGATTATTATATCTTGATTTTCCCCATTTTCTCATGGTACTCAATTTAGCGGATGTCCATATTATGGCAGCTAATTTGGCAAATTCCGACGGCTGTATCGATACGGGACCAATAACGATCCACCGACGCGCACCATTAATGACAGAGCCCGCCACAAGAACTAACACCATACCTATTAGGGTTGCAATCATTATGCGTTGCAACATATGTGGCTTTTGTAGTTGTCTATAATCATACCGATATAAGATAACACCTATTGCCATTGAAAGAAATAGGAAACCTATATGTTTTGAAAAGTACCCTAAAAGCCCTGTATTTTCGTAAATAGAGCTAATATAGGTGGCACTGAAGATATTCACACTACCTATAATCGTGATGAGTACTATAGGTAAGAGCATTCCTTGTAAATCATTTTTAAAGAGTAAGCCCCACCGACTATCCCCCTTATTCGGTGTTTCCATGTTAAGCCTCCTTTTGTACTTTCGGCTTAATTGCTTCTAAGCGGAAAATAGGTTGCCCTTTAGCACTAAACTTTTCTTCATACTCAGTTTTTACATTTGGAAGGTCTGTACTATGTAAATCATAGGTTACATTTTTAAGTTCCCATCCGCATTCTTTGAATTCTTCAAGAGAGAACATAAATAAACCTTCATTATCAGTTTTAAAGTGAACCTCACCACCGTCTTTTAAAAGACGAGCATAACGATCGAGGAATGTATGATATGTGAGGCGACGCTTAGCATGCTTTGCCTTAGGCCATGGATCACAGAAGTTGATATAGAAGCGATCTACTTCACCTGGCGCAACAATCTCTTCAATACCAGCGATATCAAAAAGAGATACCTTAGCATTATCTCGTTCTGCTTCAAAGATTTTTTGTGCTGCGTAATAGATTACCCCAATTTGCACTTCAAATCCTACGAAGTTAGCATCTGGATACGCTTCGGCCATACCCGCAATAAAGCGTCCCTTACCTGTACCAAGCTCCATATATAATGGTCGTTCAGGATGTGCAAACAACTCACGCCATTTACCCTTATACTGCTCTTGACCAGATAAAATAATATGAGAGTCATATTCGTGGATAGCTTCATCAATCCACGGTTTCCTACGAAGGCGCATACTTTCTCCTTACATCTATATTAATTATTAATTATATCTATTATTACAGGTCATATACCTATCTTATTAATTATAGAAAAGGGGGCGTTAAACGTCAATTATATTTCCCTTTTCTACATATGATTTAGAACATAAAAAGACCTACCTCCGAAGAAGTAGGTCTAGATGGTATTAGAAAATCAAAGTTTCAAGATTTTCAATTTGATATTTGCTGAGGCCAAGCTCAGATAAACTCTTTTCAGATGCAGCGAATAGATTATTTTTACCTACACGCGTACCTAAAGCTGCGGCAGCGACCAATTCACGGTCCAATTTACCTAGGCGAGAACGATTGCGATTTTGTGGTTTCGGCTTCTTCATACGGAATGTATTATATTGAACCCCTTCCTTAGCGTCCTCAGGCTTCTGCTTTGTTAAAGCAGCCCCATTAGTGCCATTCCCCAATAAAGCACTAAGTCCTGTTTGCTTTGGAACCATTTTTTCGTAATCAGCACCAAACTCAGGGCGCTCTTCACGCAATTGATCGAATGTAGCTAAAGCTGCATTCATTTGCTTCAATCCAGCAGCAGAGTAAAGTTGACGTATCGCAATACTCACCTCTTGCGGTGTCAACGTACCTCGCTCAATAGCAGAAGCGATTGCACTTTTCAACGCACCTTGATCACCGGACGCTGTATAGCGACCGATATCAACTAAGTCTTTTTGACGTGCATTGAGTTCTTTAGGCGTATATATATTTATCTCAGATATAGACGGTGCCTGCTTAGAAGGCTGTTCTCCCGCCCCATTAGCCTCAGACATATAGCCACCGGCGACGATGGCCACGGCTAATGTTAAGGTTAATACTTTTTTCAACGTCTTAGAATCTCCCTTTTCATTAATACTTACTTATATAATACTGTGATATTTCTGTACATTAACAACAAACTTGTTCTACTGTAATACATACTGTAGATAATATTATATAATACTTCATCTAATTTTTATAGTCCTATTCGAAAAAAATCTATAATCTTTTAACATTTTTTATATTTTTATAAAATATGACATTAAAATAATGCAGTAGAAATCGGAAATTCACTAGATTTCTACTGCATTTATAGAGAGAATTATTTTTTTAATATTTTATCAAACTAAACGGATAAAATTTGTTTAGCATCAGCCACAATTTGTTCTAAAGAAACACCATTTTCTTTTAACAGTTCAGTTGCATCATAACGATCGTGGAACTCTTTAGCAATACCTTCACCACGGCGAGTTACTTGAGATTTATGTAAAATACTATAATCTGTCGTATCAACCACACCAGTAGATACAAACTCACCTACAGGAACACGAATGGCTACAGGATGATCCTGTTGATGCACGGCATATTTAGTCATAGCCAACAATTCTTCCTTATTTGTAGGTGCTAAGTATACTAAATCAGGAATGCTTGTAAGCATAGGTATGTCAAAGAACCCTAAATGAGTGACATCATTCATACCATATACAGATGCCATATGATTGATAATGACCGCCGTGTTCAGATACCTTTGTCATGAGGGCTTGACGAGCTTGTGCCGTTAAATCTGTTAATTCAGCAAGGGATAAGCCTTTTAAATCGGCTGGAGATTTTATATCAATTAAATTCATAAGTTTCCTTCCTATTTGTTTTGTGTTACTAACCGTGCTATACTGTATGTCCAGCATGTAACAAGTATAAAACTTAAAGTTAGTTTTAAGTCAAGAAAAAAACGTAAAATTTAAATCTAACCTTTAATCATATACATAGATTATATACTAAATATATTACTCCTGAAACTAAATCCATTTACAAATGTAATATGAACCCAAAAGGAGGTCCTATGACATATACTGTTGGCGAAATCGCAAAAAAACTAAATGTGGCACCTTCTACATTACGTTATTATGATAAAGAAGGCTTATTGCCCTTCGTAGAACGTTCTGTTGGTGGTATCCGTGTATTCCATGACGAGGATATGGATTGGTTAGAATTGATTGAATGCATGAAGCATACAGGCATGCCTATTAAAGAAATAAAACATTTTATCGACTACTGCGTCGAAGGCGATAGTCGCATTAATGAAAGATTATCTATTATTAGAAATCAACGAGATCGCGTATTAGTAGAAATCGAACACCTACAAGCACGCTTGTCCATGCTAGAATTTAAAACATGGTTTTACGAACAAGCTAAGGCTAATGGAACTACTAGCTTTTATGAAAGCTTAACACCTGATGACGTTCCTGTAGAGTATCATAAATACTTTGAACGCAAATGGCGCGCTGATAAAGAAGCCGCCGAAAATGGTGAACCACCTAAAAAATATAGAGCTATATAAACCAAAAGGAGCTATCTCAACGGATAGCTCCTCTTTTACATGACATAATAATTGGAGAACTGTTTACATTAACAGCTCTAAATAGGCTTTAGGCCTTATTTATTGGGACTTTCATATATAGTTGTATAACCGCCCTCTGTTACAGCTACGATTTGTTCAATCTCCTCTGTTGGATCCTCTGTGAAAGTAAAACTTTCACTAGCATCAAAAGATGCACTCGTTCCACAAGAGGAACTCAAATCGCGGGGCACCGGTCGGAGTTCTATATTGATTACCCCTTCAGGGGCTTCACGCTTGAAGCGAATCGCGCCAAAGTGAGAGTAAAATGTTGCAATATACTTCATAATCACTCATTTCTAGCCTACGCATTTACACGTTTTGTATTAAGGATAGCAATGATAAGAGCCACTACAAAGCCAACACCTACAGCAATTTCACCATTTAGTGTAGGACCAGCACCAGTGGCAGCTAAACCAAAGTTATGAGCGAACGCCGCACCAGCTGCAAGGCCAAGTACTGTAACCGCAGAATCAGAATTACCTTCACCAGTCATAATCAACTGACGCAATGGACAACCACCAAGCAATACGCTACAGAAACCTGCAAGCGCCATACCTAGGAAGTTCCACAATCCATCTGTATGTGCAATCGGTTGGTTTTCAAAGCCTAGATGGAAGTTACCAAAGCTAATATTTACAACGAATACACCAATGAGAACTGCTAAATAGCCAAAGATAAGAATAGATTTTTTAAACAAGAATAAATCTCTAAAGCCCCCAACCGTACAAAGTCGGCTAAATTGAGATAAGCCACCTACTACAAGGCCAGCCGCCAAAGAAATGAGCCATGGAGCATGCATAGCGCCAGGACCTTTTTGGCTAAAGAAGATAAATGCTGGTGCTGTTACAACAAGTACGAGCAAGCCTACTTGAATAGCAGGCATCATAGCAGATTCTAATTTGCTCAATGCATAAGTGCGTTGTAAAGAATAGCCTTTTTTCAAGAATATAGTACCAAATCCAATACCACCTGCAAAGCCGGCAATGCCGAACAAAGCATTTAAGTCACCACCGCCAAGTCGCAAAATCATACGAATTGGACAGCCAAGGAACATCAAAGCACCAATCATAACAAAGAAGCCAAGAATAAATCGAATAATTGGAGATGAACCACCTTTACTTTGGTGTTCGCCACGAATCATGGACAATAGATAAGCCCCTAATATAAGACCGATAATTTCTGGGCGAATGTACTGTACAGGTGCGGCACGATGTAGACCTAGACCACCGACAGTATCGCGAACAAAGCACGCAATACAAAAGCCCATATTACCTGGATTTCCAGCTAATACGAGGAATCCTGCGATAGCACCAATAATAAGGCCTGCAATAATTAAATTCCGTTTTTCATGAGACCCACTCATAGTAAACTCCTTTCAAACTACAAACACAAAAACTCTATGAGTACATGCTCCGATTCTAAGTAGCATGCTACTCATGATATAATAGCCATAAATATACATTGTTATTTATGGAGATTATCTATGGACTATATCTATTTAGACAATGCGAGCACTTCGTTTCCTAAAGCACCAACAGTCGCCACCGCTATGTCCGACTATATAACGAACCGGGGTATCAATATCAACCGCGGCTCCTATGCTCTCGCCTATGATGTAGAGGACACTATCTATACAACGAGACAACGACTAAACACCTTATTCAACGGTCATGATCCATCTCATGTCGTCTTTACACAAAATGTGACGATGAGCTTAAACATGGTCATCAAGGGCCTATTAAAAGCCGGTGATCATGTGCTCGTTAGCTCAATGGAGCACAACGCAGTTATGAGACCGCTCACACAACTACTAGATAAAGGCATTACCTTTGACATTATCCCTTGTGACAAGACCGGTTCCATTCAACTTGAAAGCATGGATAGTCTCATTCGTCCAAATACAGTGGCTATGATTATCAATCACGCTTCCAATGTATGTGGGACCATTCAACCGCTCGAATCAATTGGCCCGATCTGCAAGGCTCATAATCTACAATTTATTGTAGACGCAGCCCAAACGGCAGGTGTTATTCCTATTGATGTGAAAGCATGTCATATTGATGCACTTTGCTTTACAGGTCATAAAGGATTATTGGGACCTCAAGGTATTGGTGGCATTATATTGACCAAAGAAATGGCTCAGACCTTGACCCCTCTTATTGCTGGTGGTACAGGCAGCTTCTCACATTTAGAAACGATGCCTACCCATATGCCCGACGCCTTTGAAGCAGGTACGTTGAATCTACCTGGCATCATTGGACTCAATGAAGGCCTCGCCTATATTGAGTCACAAGGAATGGAAAATATTCATAACCATGAGCTAGCGTTAACACAATCCTTCCTCGAAGGATTGCAATCAATAGATGGTATTAACATCGTTGGTAAGCAGAATATCCAAGATAGAACTGCCGTCGTATCCATCACAATTGATGGTATGGACCCAGCAAGTATTGCTTACGAACTAGAATCCACCTATCACATCATGACGCGTGTTGGTCTCCACTGTGCCCCACGAGCACACCAAACACTAGGAACCTATCCAGAAGGAACTGTGCGATTCTCCTTTGGCTATGCTAACACACATGAAGATGTGGTATCCGCATTATCTGCGCTACATAGAATCCTTAAAAATACTAAATAATACTTAACCATTAAGGCTATATACTTCGGTATATAGCCTTTTATACTTCTACGCTTCACACAAACGACCGATAGCATCAGCTCTGCAGCGTTTGCAGTGTGTCATTTGCGGCACATAGTGACCAATAAATTGACGCATGTTATCGATTTCTTCTGAAGTCGGGCCCCTATGATTTTCAAAGGCCGTATCATGAACCGGAATCATAGCAATACAGTTCATCAAATCGACACCCCATGATTCCGCTTGTTTAGCGATAGCTGGTACATGGTCCATATTTACATCAGGCACTACTACGGTGTTAATCTTAACAATGATGTTCTTTTCCTTTAACTTCCGGATACTTTCAGCCTGACGTTCTAATAAAATACGGGCCCCATCGATTCCCTTGTAGATATTACCCTCATAGCGAACCATGGAATATACATGTTTTGCAATCTCAGGATCAATAGCATTAACCGTAATCGTTACATGCGTAATTCCTAAGTCAGCAATGTCATTAACATAATCAGGCACTGCCAAACCATTACTAGATAAACAAAGCATGACATGAGGAAAATCCTTTTTCACGAGGCGGAAGGTTTCAAGTGTCTTGTCTGCATCACACATAGGATCCCCAGGACCTGCAATACCTACTACAGAGATATCCTGACGAGCATCAAACACCTTGCGCACAAAGGCAGCTGCCTCTTGTGGCGTATAGACATGCTGCGTCACGCCTGGTCTATTTTCATTCGCACAGTCGTACTTACGATTACAATAATTACATTGAATATTACAATTCGGCGCTACTGGTAAATGTAAACGACCCCAATTAGCAGAAGCGGCCTTGTTGTAACAAGGATGATTTTGTAGGAAACTTTGTCCTTGAATTTCTTTCATAATTAACCTTTCCGACCAAATCTAATAGCATCTTTATGGCAAACATGTAAGCAATCACCACAGTTGGTGCAATTCATTTCATTTGGTCGTGTTCCCATTTCACATACGCGCAAGCACGCATCACAGTTATCGCAATCATTTGTTTTAAAAATTCTAAAAATAGAAATTTTGCGAAGCAACTCCATTACGCCCCCAAAAGGACATACAAAGCGGCACCAAGCATTGGCGATAATAAGGGAACCAGCAATAATAGAGACGACCGTTATAGTACGAGCCGCCCAATACCATTCGGAGAACTGCATAGATAAAATAACAGCATTAAAATATTCATCGCTCGTCCGAATTGGAATCATAATGCGAGGATTACCAAATTTAAAATATACTACAAGCCCTAAAATTATAGTTGCTACCATGCCGAGTTGAAGGAATCGCATATAATTTTTACGATTTCTTAGTGGTCCCATAGATATTTTTCCCAGCATTTGGTTAACCCAACCACTTGGACAGAACCAGCTACAGAAAGCACGTCCAAAGAAGATGACCATAATCGGCAAGATAATCCACCACGCATAAAAGTACGTCGTGATGCGGCCCCAACAGGTAATTATAGAACAGCTTTCACAGTTCACAAAGGGAACAATATAAGGACATCGGAATATGCCATAGTATACCCATTTTCCCATAATGAAGAGGAAGATAAACTGTACAATACGACGCCAAAGCGTTAAATTCTTAGGGGCTTGTTTCCCAGATACACCAGAACTAACTTGAGTTCCATAGGTTGTAGATGACGGACATTGATTACACATCTTTTACACCAAACCTTTCTATCAAATCGAGACCTCTCGCACTATGAACGGATGTGAACCCGTGATTTTCTAAGATTTGTTGTCCTTCTTGGGACCGTGTAAATTCAATATAATCGGCAGCCAACGCACGATCTTGTACATATTTCATTGTATTAATAGTGAAAGTGAGCGGTGCAGGTGGCACAAATTGTGCAGGTATGGAGAAGTACTCTATACGATCCTTGAACCGATCATGTGTGGTAAGGCGTTTTTCAATGATGGATACATCGGCTTTACCTTCTACGAGGTCACACATCATGGAAATTACACAAGCATTTTCAGCCATTAAGTTTTTCATAATACCATCGGTCAAACCAGATAATTTCATGATTCCTTTTACAGATGCACTACCAGGGGGAGATGCACCTAGGGGCAACATAACGCGTACACCAGGCTCGGCCATATCCTTCAAGTCTCGAATCCCTGCGGGATTCCCCTTAGGTGTAACGATAACGTAATCCGTAAAACATAATGGTTCAAAAGCAATACTTACGCCTTTTTTGCGCATATTTTTCGCTAGATCTAAACCGCGAGCCCCAAAGACTTCTGTGCGACTCTTCTCAGCCAACAAGGATTTACCAATAGCCCCTGCAAAGGCACCAGTATACTGAATATTGTGCCCCGTGTGCATTGTATAAACTTGGTTTAAATCAAGGAACGCTTCCGATAAACCGCCACAAGTCCACACTTGCAATGAGTCAGACTGTGTTGGCTTGTAAGCGCCTCGTATAAACGACGGCACCGCTGATGCAGCTGCTAAAGCTAAAGCACCACCAATAAACTGGCGACGGGATATATCCTTTTTCAAAAATCCCATGTACTTACCACCTTTCACTGAACTTTACAGTACTAAGCATATGCTCATATTATAGTATAAAAACCATAAGTTTTGATGATGATATGTATAAGTTTAATTAATTTAATTATACAGATTAGTCATGTAAATACTGTTTTTAAAGGTATTATTATAAAATTTTAAGATATCCTCTCCATATCTATATTATTGAATATTTATTGCATATGATGAATATGCTATTTTTTAGGTTTAATGAAGTTAAAATCCCGCTATACGCTCAGTGCATAGTAAACAAGGATAATCAGCTCTATAGACTATATTAGACTCTTTGCAGCACCTATTGCCATTTAAGATTAAAATTCACTATAAGACAATATTGCAAAAAGAACGCAAAAAGGCGGTACAACCAAATGGTTGTACCGCCTTGATTCATCAATTATTCAGCAGTGAATGGCAATAAAGCGATTGCACGTGCACGTTTGATAGATGTAGTCAATTTGCGTTGATGTTTTGCGCAAGTACCGGAAATACGACGAGGTAAGATTTTGCCGCGTTCAGTCGTAAAACGACGAAGTTTAGCAACATCTTTATAGTCGATTTGATCGATATGGTCTGCACAGAAAACGCATACTTTTCTTCTTGGCTTTCTGCCTCTATCTCTTCTCATTGCGAATCCTCCTTTTCGAATTAGTAGGAGTCCCTGACACTAGAACGGGATGTTTTCGTCATCGCCGCCTGTACTGAAACTATCAAAATTGGACCCACCTTCGAAAGAATTAGTATTCATATCAAGGGATTGGCCCACAAAGTTCGCTACTACTTCAGTAACGTAACGTTTTTGACCGTCCTGAGTCTCGTAAGAACGAGTTTGCAAACGACCTTCTACAAAGCAACGACTGCCTTTACGAAGATTGCCTGCCGCTTCACCAAGTTTACCCCATGCAACACAGTTGATGAAAGCAGTTTGTTCTTTCGTCTCATTTGTTGTGGAATCAATATAGGTGTTAGTTGCAGCTACTGTGAAAGTTGCTACCGCACGACCAGTTTTGGTATAGCGTACTTCAGGATCACGAGCTAAATTACCTAGAATTTGTACAGAGTTCATGTTTTCCTCCAGGCTTTAATTATGCTTCGTGTTTAACAATTAGATGTCTTAGGACTTCATCGTTGATTTTCAATACACGATCGATTTCTTTGATTTCAGCAGGTGCTGCTTCAAAGTTGATCAATACATAGAAACCGTCAGTGAATTTCTTCACAGCGTAAGCAAGACGACGCTTGCCCCAACGATCTACCTTTTCTACTGTGCCGCCTACACGAGCAATTAAAGCTTCTACTTTTTCAATAACAGCGTTAGTTGCTTCCTCATCAGCTGGTTTCACAATAAACATGACTTCGTATTTGTTCATACAAAATCACCTCCTCTTTCGGACTAATGCCCCTATCGACACATAGGGGTAGGAAGTGCTTACCATCAATAAGCCTTACTATTATAACCTAAAAAAAGAATGAAAGCAAGAGCTCAAATTTAAGCCCTTGCTTTCACCACTATTATATGCGATTATATTTTTCATCTTCAGGAAAAGCGATAATAGCACAAATAATTACAAATATTGCAATTACACCCATCATAGGGTCTGCCGTATCATTTGGTAAAAAGGTAAGGATCAACGATGATATAATGCCACTACCATATTGCATGGCACCTAGGAGTGCTGCCCCAGAACCTGCCATTCTACCTGCCCGATCTAATGCTAAGGCATTTGTTACAGCTGCAATGATACCATTCATGGAGAAGAATAAGAAACAGCCAATAACGATTAACCACAGGGAATGATAGCCCACAATCATTAAGCCCATTACAACAGATACACAAATGGCAGCGAATAATGTGGCATATCGCAACAACCTATCGAGTCGTATAGCGCTTACAATACGACGATTAATAGCACTTAGTAACATTACGCCAATAATGTTGACAGAAAAGAGATAGCCAAAGTATTCCTTAGGAACTCCATAAACATCAATATATACATAAGGAGAACCCGTTAGGAACGCATAGATAGCAATATAAAAAGAGCTAACACATAGCGTATATTTCATAAAGCCTTTATTACGTAATAAAATCCAATAATTATTATAGGTATGACTTATCGACTTTTTACTACGCTTCTCTACAGGATGTGTTTCAGGAATGACTAATACGGCAACGAGCATCAGAATACCGATAGCGACCAATAGCCAGAATATGGCATGCCATGTATACCATACAAGTAGATGCCCTGCTAGCATCGGCCCTGCAATAGGCGCTATGGCCATAACAATAGCTAAGGTAGATAACATTTTAGCAGCTTCAGTCCGACCGTATAAGTCGCGAATCATAGCCCGTGATAACATAGGTCCTACGCAAGCACCAAATGCTTGGAACACGCGCCAAGCCAGCAACTCCATCATGGATGAACTCAATGCACAACCCACAGAACCAATGATAAATAAAACTACCCCCATAATCAGTGGCTTCTTACGTCCAATTTTATCGCTAACGGCGCCCCAGAAAAGTTGGGCTAGCGCAAAACCTATTAAGAAACCAGTCAACGTTAGCTCCGCATCACCATTAAGATCTCGCCCCATCTCAGGCATGGCAGGTAAATAAATATCCGTCGACAATGACGTAAACGCCATCAATGCACTTAATATAGAAGTAAAAAGCCATCCTTTATTGCTAATCGTCAGCATAAAGACACCACTTTCATGTAAAATCGCACTATAATATGTATGTATTTAAATTATATCAAAAACAATGTTAATGCTATATAGTTTTGATATTTTTCAACAAAAAAGCGTAGTAAAATACTACGCAAAATTTTGTTTATTATACATCATAAATGAAATTTCTAAAAGGAATTATAAAATAAATGGTTTCGAGTAATAAATTCTCCATAATACGCCCTTTTATAGTGATAAACTAAAACAATATTTATATAAATTAGAAATTCTATAGAAAATCCTTGCGTCATTATTCTATATAATTTACTATATATAGAGAAATCTGATTATAAAAAGGAGTCATCATGGCTAATATTAATGAAAACTATTTAAACCTACAAGGTTCTTATTTATTTGCAAATATTGCTAAAAAGGTTGCAGACTATCAAGTAGCGCATCCAGATGCAGATATCATTCGTCTTGGTATCGGCGATGTTACATTACCACTTGTTCCAGCAATTATCGACGCTATGAGCAAGGCTGTCCAAGAAATGGGCAAAGCAGAAACATTCCGTGGTTACGGCCCTGAGCAAGGTTATGACTTCTTACGTCAAGCTATTGTTGATGGCGACTACAAACCATTAGGTGTAGACATTGCGATTGATGAAGTATTTGTTTCCGATGGTGCAAAATCTGATGTTGGTAACATCCAAGAATTATTCAGCGAAGATAACATCATCGCTATTACTGATCCAGTGTACCCAGTATACTTAGACTCTAACGTTATGGGCGGTCGTACTGGCGAAGCTGTAGATGGTATCTTCCAAAAGGTTGTCTACCTTCCTACTTACGCAGAAAACAATTTCTCTCCAGAATTTCCTTCTGAACGTGTAGATATCGTATATCTTTGCTCCCCTAACAATCCAACTGGTACTGTTTTAAGCCGTGCTCGTTTAGCAGAATGGATTAAATGGTGTAAAGATAATGATGCGATTTTGATGTTCGACTCCGCTTACGAAGCTTTCATCAGTACAAAAGACACTGTAAAATCCATCTATGAAATCGAAGGTGCTCGCGAAGTAGCTATCGAATTCCGTTCCTTCTCCAAAACTGCTGGTTTCACAGGTACACGTTGTGCTTATGCTGTAGTGCCTAAGGAAGTAACTGGCAAAACTAAATCCGGTGAACGCCAACCACTAAACCCTATGTGGAACCGTCGCCAATGCACTAAATTCAATGGTGTTCCTTACATCATCCAACGTGGTGCTGAAGCAGTATACACAAAAGAAGGCCGCGAACAAACTCGTGCTAACATTGCATACTACAAAGAAAATGCTCGCATCATCAAAGAAGGTCTCGAATCTATCGGCCTTACTGTATACGGTGGCGTTGACGCTCCATACATTTGGCTAAAAACTCCTGGCAACATGACTAGTTGGGAATTATTCGACATCTTGCTCGAACAAGTTCAAATCGTATCTACACCAGGCTCTGGCTTTGGCCCTCACGGTGAAGGATACCTACGTTTAACAGCTTTCGGTAGCCGTGAAAATACAATTCGCGCCGTTGAAAGAATTAAAACGTTACAATTCTAATACCTATAAAACTAAAAGACCGATTACAATCCTATAATAGGAAGGTAATCGGTCTTTTCTATGCCTTAATATATATGATTATTTAGTTTTTATAATTAATAGTAGATATGTTAATAGTAGCCCCAATTGCTAGAACCTTATTATGAGTACTATCATCTATCTATTAAAAGTTATGGCGAATGCCTGCATCAATACGATAGGAGTTATCTACAGTAGCACCAAAGTTTTTAGTGAAAGTACCATAAATATATGTATTAGGACGTACGCTCCAAGAACCACCGAGTTCAAGGTCAAGCCATGTATCTTTTAGGTTCACTTCGCTACCTGTAGTTGGCTCACCAGTCATGCTGTACGTAGCATTCATTTTACCTGAGAACTCATGAGCTAACGCAGCTTTAAGGAATACATTACTGTTTTTACTTTCCTTGCCAATCCCTACGCCAATGCGACCAATAACAGAATTTACTGCATCAGAATCAATATGTACTGTGCTGCCTGTATTGGTACGTGCATCAAAGCTTTCACCAGACAAACGGCTGAACGTCAATTCCGCATTAGGATCGATATAAAAGCCATTGTCCTTTTTAATACGTTTACCGTATTCAACACTTAAGGACGCCCCTGTATTACGATAATCACCACTCAACGTAGTGCCTAAGGTATTGCGTACAGTGAAATCATTTTTCAAACGGTTCACTTTGCCAATTATGTCTAAATAACGGCCATCCTTAAATTGTTTAGCACCGTATACAGCTAAGCCAGCCGTCTTGCCGGAGCCAGAACCGAGAGCGTAATCATTATTGCTTGTGCCGTATAGTAAAGCTCCACCAACAGTCCAGTCACCACGCAATGTATCATAACCGACTTGCGCCATGTTGTACGTTTGATTTACATAGGCATCATCTGTAATTTTAGACTTACCACCAATGTATTTACCCCATACACCATGTTTATCAGAATTAAGACGCACATCACCGAGGCGGCGTTGTAAATCATTTGTATCTGCTTTCATTTGCATCATAGAGGCAGCCAGTGCACTCTTAGCGCCAGATACAAGTTCACTTTCACGAGTTGTTATCACAGCTTGATCCGTAACGCTAGCTTTTCCATCGATAGCAAAGCTTTCTGTACCTAGATTAGTAGAGTATGTAGGACTAATAAGGCCACTATCAACCTGTACATTTACACCTAAATTACGTTCCCCTTTATTAAAGTTAGTGTATGTTAACTTATTTGCTAATTGGTGCAATGTACCTCTAGGATTATTAATATTTGCATAACCTTTAAGGGCCTCTGCAGAACTGTGCATAGTTACAGATGAGCCTTTTTCAGCATGATTGATAACTACTTGGCCTTTACCTTGTGCAGATGCAGGAGCACCCTTTTCGTAATCGATAGCTGTATGACCAGCATAGTTATTAATTGTAATAGGACGAGCGTCTACAGCTTGGATAATACCTTTGCTAGCTGCATCTTTACCACCTATGAAATGTTCTACACGGCTACCAGTATATAAATAGTTTGCATTATCTGGGCGACCTTGCGTAGGATATACGCGCTCAGCACCTAACCATTCATTGCGCCATGTAGCACCATTTTGTAAATATAATCGCAAACCACCATGATACGGATTATTATTGCTTTCATCAAATTCGTTAAGCACACCCCCTACTAATTTAGAATTGGGTGTCGTTAAGCCTAATGAAATTTCAGAACCATGGTTATGAGGATTTTTCTCTATACCATAATTTTTATCTAAAAAACCCACATTACCATACATTTTCACATCATTAGTGCCTGGTTCTAAGCCATCCATACCAGTATTTACATAGACAAATCCTTCTTCAGATAAAGCAGAATACGTATCAGATGTATCAAGTGGATTTGTTTTTATATCGGCCCCACCCAGCACACGGATATAACCGTCTTTATTAGCTTGCAAACCAACACCGACTACATCGATATTTGCATTGCCTTTTACAGTTACACGCGTATCATCATTGTCACCATCACTGGTTAAACCGCCATACCCAGCATAGATACCACTCATGTAATAATGTGCCAAATCAGGTCTGCGTTTTTCTCCGCTTTCCGCCGGTGCTGGATTCGTAATTTTCACGGTTACATTCTTGTCGATAGCTACTTGTGTACCATCAAGTGCATAAATCCCAGTCACATTGTTATGGTATTTTTTACCATTCACACCAAGACCAGATACATTGACAGTTAAGTCATCTGTAAAGTGTTTATTTTCCCCCCACAAATTAAGACCGATAGATTTGCCATCTGTATGACTTTCAACAGTCGTAGCGGATACCATGGTAAAAGCACTTGCACCTGTTACGATCAATGCCGCTATAACAGCAGCGTTTACCTTTCTTATCATCTCATACCTTCTCTAACTTTCAAACTATAAATAGAGCTAATTCAATTGTATCTAGACCGAGGGTATATGTGTCAATTTTTACTCATATGATTTTTAGTTTGCCCCTTATAACAACACGCAATGTATCGATATAGTTGTACCAAAATCGATGTCCCACTCTATGTATTAAGTGCTTCTCTAATCCACCGCAATAAATTCTATAGAAAAATATCAAATACATTTATTTTGTGCTATAATAAGAATGTTAATAATTAAATTTCTCGATTTATATAGGAGGCTAATATGAGCAAAATTCGTATTGGTATCGTTGGCTACGGCAACTTAGGTCGTGGTGTTGAAGCATCCGTAAAATTACAACCTGATATGGAGCTTGTTGGTGTATTCTCTCGACGTAAAGGTTTAGAAACAGTTTCTGGTGTTCCTACATATACTATGGAGGATCTACCAAACTTCAAAGGTAAAATCGATGTTATGGTTCTTTGTGGTGGTTCTGCAACAGACCTTATCGAACAAACTCCAATGGTAACTAAATACTTCAACTGTATCGATTCCTTCGATACACATGCACGTATTCCTGAGCATTTTGCTAATGTAGACAAAGTAGCTAAAGAAGCTAAAACTGCTACATTGATTTCTTGCGGTTGGGACCCAGGCATGTTCTCTTTACAACGTGTATATGCTGAAAGCATCTTGCCTCAAGGTAAATCTTATACATTCTGGGGCCGTGGTGTTTCCCAAGGTCACTCCGATGCTATTCGTCGTATCGATGGTGTTCTTGATGCTCGTCAATACACTGTTCCTAAAGAACAATACCTTGAAGCAATCCGCAATGGTGAAACTCCAGACGTTGATGGCTACAAAGGTCACCTTCGTGAGTGCTATGTAGTAGCTGCTCCTGATGCTGACAAAGCTAAAATTGAAAACGAAATCAAAACTATGGAAAACTACTTCGTAGGTTATGAAACAGTAGTAAACTTCATTTCTCAAGAAGAACTTGATCGCAACCATAAAGGTATTCCACATGGTGGCTTCGTTCTTCGCTCTGGTGAAAGCACTGACGGCACACGTCATGTTATTGAGTACTCCTTGAAACTTGACTCCAACCCTGAATTCACTGGCTCTGCACTTATTGCTTATGCACGTGGTATCTACCGTCTTGCTAAACACGGCGGCACAGGTTGCTACACAGTATTCGACATTCCACCAGCTTGGATTTCCACTCATTCTGCTGAAGAATTACGAGCTCACTCTCTATAAGATATATAACAAAAATCCCACACTAGTGTGTGGGATTTTGTTTAGTGATACTACTAGTCACCTATGTGACTAGTAGTGTCACTTTTTTAGTACAAATTTATAGCTTCTATATGATATAATATTTATTTGATAGAGTTTCTACGGAAGCTTTCACAAAGAACGAAATCAATTAGTTAATAAAAGGTGGTACCATGAGCACAAATTTAGAAGTAGGCATCGTAGGCCTTCCAAATGTTGGTAAAAGTACATTATTCAACGCTATTACAAAAGCAGGCGCTGAAGCTGCCAACTATCCATTCTGTACAATCGAGCCAAACGTAGGTGTCGTTGATGTTCCAGACAATCGTTTAGCTGTATTGGCTGAAATGTTCGGCTCCAAACGCATCCTTCCTGCAGCTATGCGCTTTGTAGATATTGCAGGCCTCGTAGAAGGCGCATCCAAAGGCGAAGGTTTAGGCAATAAATTCCTTAGCCACATCCGCCAAGTAGACGCCATTGCTCAAGTTATCCGTTGCTTCGAGGATCCTAATATTACTCACGTTGCAGGTTCTATCGATCCAATCCGCGACATCGAAATCATCAATACTGAACTTTGCCTTGCAGACCTTGAGTCCGTTGAAAAACGTAAACAACGTATTGAAAAAATCGCTAAATCCGGCGACAAAGATGCGCGTGCGGAGTTACCATTGCTGGAACGCATCATCGAAGGTTTAGGTGAAGCAAAACCAGTTCGTGCACAAGGTCTCGAAGAAGAAGAATTAGAAATGATCAAAGAGTTAACATTGCTTACAGCAAAACCATCTCTTTATGTAGCTAACATTTCTGAAGATGAAGTATCTGATTACTCCGGTAATGAATATGTAAAACGCGTAGAGGAATATGCGAAAAACGAAGGCGCTGGCATCGTTGTTGTTTCTGCTCGTATCGAGTCCGAAATTGCAGAGTTATCTGAAGAAGAATCCGCTGCATTCCTTGAAGATCTTGGCCTTGAAGAATCTGGCTTAACTAAACTTATCAAGGCAAGTTATGCACTCTTAGGTCTTATCAACTACTTCACAGCTGGCGAAATGGAAGCTCGTGCTTGGACAATCGTAAACGGCACAAAAGCACCTCAAGCGGCTGGTAAAATCCACTCCGATATAGAAAAAGGCTTTATCCGTGCTGAAATCGTATCCTTCGATGACTTACAAGCTTGCGGTAGCCAAAATGCGGCTAAAGAAAAAGGCCTTGTACGCCTAGAAGGTAAAGACTACGTTATGAAAGACGGCGACGTAACACACTTCCGCTTCAACGTATAATACAAATTAATAACAATAAAAAACCAGTAAATCGATCGATTTACTGGTTTTTTTAATGCTAAAAATAGCTTTATTTGTCATCATTGCCCAATGCATTTTTAAGGCCACTAATCGCACCTTCTACAGCGTCTTTAGCATCATCAGCAGTTTTTTTGATATCATTAACAACACTATCAGCAGCATCTTTTACTTTTGCTACTGTATTTTCAACAGCGCCTTCTGTTTGCATTTGTTTGTCATCAGTTAATTTACCTGCATTTTCTTTTACTGCACCTTTAACTTGATCTAATTTATCTTCTAATGCCATAATTGTGACTCCTTTCATGTAAAATCACGTTTAACCATATAAAATCTACTGTTACAAGTAGAGGGCTATCCTTTTTTTCCGAAGAAAAATGAGACTACAGCAACAACAATGACTGCACCCAATACAGATGGAATTAAGGACATTCCTGCTAAGCTAGGACCCCAGGTACCAAATAGGGACTGACCTACGGACGAGCCAATTAAACCAGCAACAACGTTAGCGATAATGCCCATTGCACCGCCTTTGTTAGTGATGGCACCAGCTAGGAACCCAATAAAACCACCAACAATAATTGACCATAACATATAATCACTCCTTCCTATTCAATCAAAATATTCATAAATCCTATCAAATAATACAGTATTTATAAATATTTTAGAGTTTGTGTATATTTATAATATAACATTCAATTCTAAAGATTAAATGAAGAATTTCGATTTAGTTCTACATATATGATCTACTCAACTACTGTTACAATTTCATCCATTGTACGACGCGTTTTATTGCGATGTGGTTCTTCATCACGGTAACCAAAGGCAGCCATTACAGCAATGCCAAAGTGTTTAGTATCGAACAGACCAAGTTCATCACCTAAGAGTGCGGTCATGTCATCTTGATTGAAGCCTTCTAATGGACAAGAATCTAAGCCTTCATACGCCGCCATAGTCATCATATTCGCCATAACGATATACGCTTGTTTTGAAGCCCAGTCAAAAGCAGCACGTTCAGACTCAAAGGTTTTAAAGTCACTTGTAGTAAATTGAGCATATTTCTCACGGTATGCTGCATCAACTTCAGCAGGTAATTGTTTAACCTCTTCTTGAATATGACGAATATATGGAGAATCGAATTCAAGATCAACTTTTTTACGCGCCAAGATAACTACTACATGACTAGCTTCAAGACCTGCTAAAATCCCCCAGCCATGAGCTTTCATTTTTTCGCGAATTTCTGGATTTTGAATCACCAACAATTGGTAAGCCTCAAAGCCAAGGGATGTAGGAGACAAACGTGCCGCATTAAGAATAGCATTCCAGTCTTCTTCAGAGATTTTCTTATTGCTATCAAACTTTTTACATGCATAACGATAGGTCATAGCATATTCTAAATCGTTACGATCCAATTTTGGAGCGGTTAATTTTACATTTTCTATTTCATACTTGCTCATATATACCTCCATAATGATAAAAAATATCATATATCTATAGTATCATAGTTAGCCGTTAAATTATATAAGGATCCAAATTTTAATAAAAAACAAGAAAAAGCCTAGACGATGTCTAGGCTTTATATGGTACTGCCAGCTCACCTTTTTCATACCAAAAGAGGCCAGATGTACTGATCTTATGTTCTTTTAAAATAGTCTGAACCTGCTCTACAATACTTGGATCTATTTGCACAGATAAACCACACATATCGTAAAGCTCTGGAGGTGTAGCCATCAATTGATGAGGCACCTCTAATTCTGTTAGTATCTTGTCTGCTTTATCGCCAAAATAATAGGACGTAAAGACGACTAACAATTTTTTATTTTCCAAGGCCTCACCTCCTACCACAGCATATACCATTACATTGTTATAACATTGACTATCCATTTAAAGCTAAGGCGTCTCGTCTAAATCGGTCCGTTAAAATGATAGTGCTAAGAATTATAACTTAACTACATTCTCCCCAAGGATAGAGTCCGTAATAGCGTACATATTTGTGATACTACCTACACCAAGCTCTTCTTTTACGCCAAAGTAATCGAGACAAATGCCACAGGCTGCGATTTCAACACCTGCGTCAGCTAGTTTTTTAATATTTTCCAAATGAACAGAATCCTTAGTTACCATCTTAACACTGCTATTAATGAAATAGATCTTAGATGGTTTCACATCTGCTTCTACCATGCACACCCAGAAGGTTTTCATCAGATTTCTACCAAGCTCTTCACTACCTTCACCAAGATAATCTTTTGTCATCAAGATAACTCGGTTACCATAGTTCATCGGTTCGCAACTCGCTTCTGTAACAGGATTTGCATTAGGGGTCATAGTGAGGTAGAAATCCTTACCATCTTGGCGGATTGCCACACCATAACCACGAGACTTGCCAAACTTTTCTACATTATCGCGACTCACTTCATTATCTACAATAGTAGTAATAACAGCATCTGGATTCGCATCGCTAACCTTCTTAGTTTCAATCACAGGTTTTGGACACAAGCTACCACGTACATCTACAGTTAATTCATTTGTATTGCTCATCATACACCTCTATATTATATACATTATATGTTTTGTAAAAGTATTACCTATCAGCTATCAGCTATCAGCTATCAGCTATCAGCTATCAGCTATCAGCTAATGATATTGTAATTAAATATCGATAGCCAATAGTAGAAAACCTATTTTTTATAAATCTATTCTGTAACACGTACCGCTAGGCCACTGAAACTTTCAACAGTACCAACAATACTAGCACAGTCAATGCCAGATTCGTGTAAGGCCTCAACCAATTTATTACCTTCACTAGCAGGCACAGAGAAGAGTAAGCCACCCGAGGTTTGGGGATCAAAGAGAATATCCGTCCATACAGGGTCCAAAGCCTGATCTACTTGAACGTCTGTTATAGCTTTTTGATTCCCATAGGATGCAGCTGGTACTAATCCCATTTGAGCCGCTTCGATGACATCATCAAAGAGAGGAATGTCGTAAGCCTTGATATGTATTGTCACATCGGAGGCACTAGCCATTTCTACGGAGTGCCCCATGAGACTAAAACCAGTCACATCAGTACAAGCATGAACGGTAAAGTTATGCGCTACCTCTGCCCCCACCCGATTTAACGTACTCATGCTAGCGACGGCCTGCTCAGTACCTACAGGAAACAAATCACCTTTTAGAGCATTATTCATAATCCCTGTACCAATTCGCTTAGTTAATATCAGCACATCCCCTACTTGAGCCCCTTTATTTTTCCAAATTCGATTTGGATTCACTTGCCCTGTTACAGACATACCGAAGATAGGCTCTTTATTTTCAATGCTGTGACCACCAACGATGGCAGCACCAGATTCAGCCACGATGGATCCCGCTCCGTTTAATACATCTGTTAATATACCTTGTTCAACAAGAGGCACAGGGAACCCCACAATATTCATAGCCGTTAAAGGCGTACCGCCCATAGCATATACATCACTCAAAGCATTAGCAGCCGCAATTTTACCAAATAAAATAGGATCATTAACCATGGGCGTAAAGAAATCTAATGTTTGCACTAATGCTAGTGTATCTGAAAGTTTATATACCCCTGCATCGTCAGCACCTGTCATATCTGCCAGTACGTGTTCATTGGTAACAGGTGTCACTGCTTTTAATACACGATTTAATATATGAGGCCCAATCTTACACGCACAGCCCCCACTTGTTACGTAATCAGTGAGTCGTACCATCCGTCCTCCTTATTCATTCTCAGGCAATCGAGATACGATTTTCTTAACTGCCTTTTCAAATTTTGGGCGCGGCATCAAGAGTTGATGACCACAACCATTACATACGATGAGAAAGTCTGTACCAATCCGCTTAACTTCCCATTCATCACTGCCACAGGGATGTGACTTTTTCATTTTTACCACATCGCCTATATAATATCTAACAAATGCCATAGCGCCTCCTTTTATATCGTTCAGTATTTATATACTTATTATACAAAAAATACAATGTTCTATAAACATATCAGAATTCTATAGTTATATAGTTATTTTATGGGGAGTTATTAGTACATTTAACAAAAGATTATTAATACGTAATCAATAATGATTTTTCATTTAGTTATCATTCTCAATATCAAAATGAACTTATTTTATAAACCCTGTACTATTCAACCTTTAAAAAACCGCATTTTTACTACATTGATAATATTTATCATTTAGAAAATTTTCGAAATAAATTTTACAAAAACACTTGCATTTCTCATTTAGTATGTTACAATATAGTCAACAATGATTATTCGTTAAGTATACGGATATCCCATTGTATATAAAACTGTTAAGACGGCAAGTGCCGAAAAAACAAAAATCGGTAAGTACTATTTTAAGAGTTAGGCAAGTGTCTATTTAATCTAAGAATAAGTTTTCTTACTAAGGCGAAGTCGCACACGAAAATTGTAGAATAAGTATTCTATTATTTGAATTCACAACCAAGTGGTTATGAATATATAAGTTAAGTAACAAATTTGAAAATTATCGTAAGTACAAAGGAGTATTAAAATGGCAGAATTAAAAGGTTCTAACACTGAAAAAAATCTTCAAGCAGCATTCGCTGGCGAATCCCAAGCATTCCAAAAATATACTTTCTACGCAGCAGCAGCTCGTAAAGCTGGCATGAACGAAATCGCTGATTATTTCGAAGAAACAGCTCACAACGAATCCGCACATGCTAAATTGTGGTTCAAAGCTCTTCATGGTGGCGACGTATCTTCCGATATCGAAGCTAACCTTCGTGATGCAGCAGCTGGCGAAAACTACGAACACACTACAATGTACAAAGATTTCGCTGACGAAGCTGAAAAAGAAGGCTTTGCAAAAATCGCTTACCAAATGCGCGAAGTTGGTAAAATCGAAGCTCGTCATGAAGCTCGTTACCTTGCATTAGCAGCTCGAGTATCTGGTAACAAAGTATTCACTAACGACGAACCAGTAGCTTGGATCTGCGCTAACTGTGGCTATGTACACATTGGTGAAGAAGCTCCTAAAGTTTGCCCAGTATGTGCTCACCCACAAGCTTTCTTCCAACGTTTGGTTGAATCCTTCTAATCTGTAAATACGACACTAACTAAACTAACAACCTGTAAGTACAGATTTAAATTAAACACACCTGTAAGTACAATATAATCTTACAGTAAGTACTAACAACTTCCTTAACAAAAAGACGATGACTTAGGTCATCGTCTTTTTTTGTGTTCTATTCGCTATTAAGGTTATATTTTGGTTGTGTTTTATTTGATTATATGCCGTGTTTATATTGCTAATAGAGCGTAATAATCCATAAATTATCTTATAGTAATAGCAACTATTTAGTACTATCCACTAAATGCTTAAACTGTTGTACCGCCTCATAAGGGTTATCTGCATGAGCAATAGCAGATATGATGGCAACACCACAGGCTCCTGCTTCTAGTATAGGCTTCGCATTGTCTAAAGTTATTCCCCCAATACCAACACATGGTAAGGTCAAGCCTTCTGCTTGTAGTTCAGCGACACGCTCCGGTCCACATGGCTCTTGTGCATCAGGCTTACTACTTGTGGCGTACATAGGTCCTACGCCTACACAGTCAGCGTAGATTACATCAGTCTTATGAAGTTCCTCCACAGAGTGAATAGAAATACCAACTACTTTATGTCCTACAAGATTACGAACTGCTTCTAGGCTCATATCCTCTTGTCCTACGTGAACGCCATCAGCATTAACAGCTACTGCCAAGTCTACATCATCGTTGATAACATAGAGTACATTGTACCTTGCACAAATTTGTTTTAACTGTTGGGCTAACTCTAGTTTCTGTTGCCCCACTAAGGTACCTACGCCCTTTTCTCTAAATTGGAAACAAGTCACACCGCCTCGACAAGCGTCCTCTACGATAGAGAGCAAACGATTTTCATTCAGTTCCACATCTTGCGTACCACTGATGAAATATACTTCTAATTGATCTGGCACAACTATAGGGCGTATACGATTTTCAGACATAAGCACTGCATCATCGAGTGTATATAAGCTATCCATAAAGGCTACACTAAAGCTACCAGGTTGCACGCCACTTACCTGCACTACACTTTCACCGGCCAAACCATAGTAAGCCAATGCATAGGCGAGAAACTCACCGATAGATAGTCTGTTTTTATATGGATAATAAGCGCTAAAGAAAGCCGCCAAAACAGCTCCTAATAGACAACCTGTTCCCGTTACAGCTGTCATAATAGGATGACCATGCGGTACGGCAAACACCCGAGCTCCATCAGAAACATAATCCTCTTCGCCAGTTGCTACAACGGGGCAGTTGATAAGACGTGCGAGTCGATAAGCAATAACAGCACTATCCTCAACTTGTGCTCCATCTACACCTTTGCCTACAGTAGAATTATTAGCCGTATCATCGGGACTTAACGCATCATAAATAGCTTTGATTTCACTTTGGTTACCTCGTAATAGAGAGATGTTGCCAATCTTAATCAAATCTAACACCACAGATAAACGATAAGCACCAGCATGACAACCTACAGGATCTAAAACGATAGGAACCTCATGTTTCTTCGCCAGTGCTATGGCATCTTTGTAGTAACTAACTTTGTCTGGGGTAAGAGTACCAATATTAATGAGTAGCGCCGATGCATGAACGATAAGATCTTTTAAATCTTCACTACACTCACTCATCACAGGCGATGCGCCAATGGCGAGTAAACCATTAGCTGTAAAGGTCCTCACCACATCATTGGTAATACAAATAACGAGAGGGTTTCTCTGGCGCAAGATTTCTAATATATTGAGTTCAGGCCAAATTTGACCATTCATATATGGATTTTCATAGGTCATATCACTATCTCCTCTCGTCATTTTTCAAGAGCTCATCCATCGTTTCAGGTCCATTAGATAAAAGTCCATAAGCCATATGATTAACGGGACCACAGCCATTTCCTAGCCCGGGATTGTGCTTAATGGCGAGTGCAATATAGTCCTTGGCAATACCAATGGCATCCATTACATCACGGCCCTTTGCAAGCTCCGCCGTAATCACTGCAGAGAAGGTACAGCCTGTACCATGAGTATGTACCGTATCATATTTAGGGCTTGTCCAAGTACGGACGCTACCATCTTTAGTGAAAGCATAATCCGTTGCATCTTCGCCGATGTGACCGCCTTTAATGATAACTACTTGAGGTCCTAAGTCCTGTAAGATACGATTCGCCGCAGTTGTTATGTCACTTTCACAATCAATAGACATGTCCGCTAAGACCTCAGCCTCACTGCGGTTAGGTGTAATCACTGTAGCCGTCGGAATAAGTTTAGATTTTAAGAAATTTACTGCCTCATCTGATACGAGTCGGTCACCGCTAGTAGCAATCATAACGGGATCCATTACATAAGGAATTGGTTTACTCACATAAGGATAGATAAGGTCCATCATCTCCGGCAAGGCAATCATGCCCGTCTTAACGGCTTGAGGTTCAATGTCAGAATACACATCGTGTAATTGGAGGTCAATACTCTCTAGCGACAGATGTTCTACATGATGTACGCCCGTCGTATTTTGGGCTACCACAGAGGTAACAACAGCCATGCCGTATACGTGACGACTTTGGAAGGATTTCAAATCGGCCATAATACCAGCACCACCACTAGGATCAGTGCCAGCAATTGTCAATGCAGTATGTAGTTTCATTATGCCTCCTTATGTAATAGATGACGACGAGATAAGATTTGTAATACTATAAAACCAATGCAAGCACCTGCTACAGAGCTCATGGCGAAGGATGTAATCAAAGTCAACAATGCCAAAGGTTTACCTAACAAGAAATTGGCTATAGGATAACTCACAAGAGCACCGATAAGGCCGGTACCAATGATTTCGCCTAGAGCTGCCGCCCATAGAGCGTTATATTTCTTATATAAATAAGCCGATAACCAAGCGCCAATCATGCTGCCAGGAAAGGCTAAAGGAGAACCTAGTGCCAATACATTCCGTAAACAAGATGTACTAAAGGCTGCACCTACGGAAAATCTTGCCCCCACCACAACGGCTAAGATAACATTAATCATATGTTGAAACGGAAAAATACGAGCCGGCCCAACAGGAATTGATGTAGTAGATAATACTACACCTAAGGCCACACATATGCTAGCAATAATCAGTTTTTTCATAATACCTCCAAACATATAAAAACAAGACCACTCCAAATGGAATGGTCTCGTAATAGTTTAGTATTATGTTGCACTCCACTTCCCTACGCCGGTATTATCTGGATCAGGTCTAGGGTTTTGAATGGTCAATCTCAGCAAAAGCACCCCTAGTGGCAATATATTTTTATACTCTAGTTATAACATCATTATACAATCTATGCAACAAAAAGAATTGACGGTTTCCTATTATCCGCATATAATGAAGCCATAACGGGGTGCTCACAAGAGTGGGCTGAGAGTAAGCTATCGCTTTAACCCATAACCTGATTTGGATAATGCCAACGTAGGGAACATAGAGGATTAATAGCCGAGTTCCTTTTTGGGACTCGGCTTTTTCTATGACTTCCAGGCAAGGAGGACGTATGAAAGATACATACATTACACAACCACAGTTCGCCATGATATGGTTTGGCGCCGCTCTATCTATAGCGGAAATTATGACAGGAACTTATTTGGCACCCTTAGGGCTCACCCAAGGTCTATATGCCATCATACTAGGGCATATCATCGGCGGTATATTGCTCTTTGGAGCGGGCCTCATCGGTGGACGTTTACGGCAAGGCAGTATGAATACTACCGCTTTCAGCTTTGGACCACTAGGAGCTAAAGGCTTTGCCTTTTTAAATATGCTTCAACTTATCGGCTGGACTAGCATCATGATCTACGATGCTATGCTAGCCTTACAAGAGCTAGCACCTCTATCCCCTATGATTTGGACGATAGCTATTGGAGCACTTGTCATCCTATGGCTTTTCATCGGCCTCCACAATACGGGCTATATTCAAGCCATCGTATCTGTTCTATTGCTAGGACTCACCCTCTACATGGGCGCTCACATGATATCGCAGTGGCCTAGTGAGGCTAGCCTTCTAACTAGCGGAAATATGAGTTTCATCGCTGCCCTTGAATTATCTATTGCCATGCCACTATCTTGGCTACCTCTCATCAGTGATTATACCCGAGAAAGTAAAAAACCTTTCTCCGCATCACTTACAAGTGCTACAGTCTACACTGTAACAAGTATCGTTATGTACACCTTAGGTCTTAGTGCCGCAATCTTTGGCGGTGGCGACTCCATCATTACTATCATGATGAATGCAGGACTTGGCATTGCGGGCCTCATCGTTATCATCTTCTCTACCGTTACTACAACCTTTATGGACGCTTACTCTGCAGGCGTATCTAGTACAACTATCTATAATGGTGCCTCTAGTAAAGGTATCGCCGTCATCGTTACTATTGTGGGCACTATTGCAGCTATTCTCTATCCAATGGATGATATTACAGACTTCCTATACCTCATCGGCTCTGTATTTGCGCCGATGATTGCCATCTTATTGGCGGACTACTTTATCAATCGCCAACAAGTACAAACACTTTCAGCCTATCTCGTACGAGGACTAATCTGGGCGGTATCCGTTGGTTTATACCACTATATGTTACATAGTGAAAGCACAATAGGTTCTACATTACCAGCCTTTACAATGGCATTTGTCGTTACAACTATCGTTGGATTTATAAGTAAAACAGCGCACATATCAACAGAAATTAAGTAGCATTAGCAAGTAACATCTATTATAAACGTACTAATTCAATACTAAAGATTAAAGATAATAGTAAGTACACTGCTATCATTGCTATCAACTATCTAAAAAGAAAACACCTTCACAATCCACTAGTTACTGAACTATACATCTCAAAATTGTGTCCAATTTTTGGCATGTAGTTCATAGGATTATGAAGGTGTTTTATGTATCTCTATTTAATTTTAAAGTATTTTATCACTGTATCAAAACCATATGGTTTAAATGTTTATCATCATTCAGCAATCGTAATAAGCCCGTTTTCACAGGTCCAGTGTCTATCTCCTACGCTTTCTGCTTCGCTTTCATCATGGGTAACCCATACGCAAGGTACATCCCATTCACGGATGATAGATACGAGATCCTCACGAACTTGCTTTCTCAAGTTCCAATCGAGTGCAGATAAAGGCTCATCGAGGAGCAAAATAGTCGGTTTAGAGTAGAGCGCACGACCTAATGCAACCCGTTGTTGCTCACCACCAGATAAGCTACCCGCCTTAGTATGGCGGTATTTTTCTAAACCTAAACGTTGTAATAGCGTATCGCACATCTCAGGTGTACCGCGCTTACTGTAGGTAATATTATTTTCTACGGACAAGTGAGGAAATACGATATTACCTTGTGGCATATAGCCTACTTGACGGTCTTGAGCAGGTACCCAGATTTTTTTATCCCGATCAACCCACGTTGTTTCATCACATTGAATACTGCCAGTTGTGGGTTTTACGAGGCCTGCAATACATTTGATGAACGTACTTTTACCACTACCGGACTGTCCAGTCAATACAGTAATCCCAGAAGTCAATGTACCCTCAGCTTTCACAGTTACAGAAGGTCTAGCTACAGTAAAAGAAAATGTAATCATAGAACCTCCTAATTATTATCTGTATGGCGGAACAAGGAACCTTTTGTAATAAGATGAATCCCGCTCAGTAACGCCAATGTAAGAACACAAATATAAATAACGAGCTCAAAGGCATCCATGTACTGCCCGGCCTCTACATAGGAGTAGATAGCTAATGGCATAGTGCGTGTTACCTTTGGAATATTACCAGCAATCAAGATGGTCGCACCAAATTCGCCCATGGCACGGCAGAACGCTAAAATACTACCTGTTAAAATACCTTTCCATGCGAGCGGTACAGATATGGTAAAGAAAATGCGTAGCTCTGAAGCACCTAATGTTCGAGCTACATCCTCCATATTATGATCTACGGACTGCAATGCAGAACGTACTGTTTGATAAAACAGTGGAAATGCAATAACAGAAGAGGCTATGACAGCACCAGAAGCGGCAAAGACGACACTCATGCCATGAGCTTCAAGCCAAGCCCCAAAGGCATAGCCCGGTGTAAATACCATAAGCAGCGCAAAACCAACGACTACTGGCGGTAATACTAGTGGCAATGTAATAAGAGCATCAAGAATAGCAATGCCGCCCCATTTACAGCGATTCATCCAGTAGCAAACGGCTAAGCCACTTAAGATAACAATAACGAGAGCAATGCTCGCCACCCACAGCGATAGCCAGAATGGACTCATGCTATACCCCCTTTCTATTTAATAATGCTGAAATCATATATTTCCAGCTAGGACTAACAATAATAATATATATATTGTATCATAAGAAAACGCTAGCCATGAGAGCTAGCGTTTTACCCTTATTTAGAAGTGGAGAAACCGTATTTCTCTAATACTTTTTGTCCCTCTGGGCTCATTACATATTGGTAGAAATCTTTTGCCAATGCATTGTCATATTTTTTAATAATACCGATTGGATAGACAACTGGATCATGAGAGTCTGCAGGTGTTACTGCAGAAATTTGAACGGCATCACCTGCTGCAATGGCATCAGTTTTGTAGATGAAGCCCGCATCACCAGCACCTTGGCTAATAGATGCTGTTACAGCTTTTACGTCTTTAGCATATACTACATTTGGTTCAACTTGTTCCCAAACACCTAATTTTGTTAATACTTGTTTACCATAATTACCAGCTGGTACTGTTTCAGGATTACCTAAAACGATACGTTTAACAGAAGCAATTTGATTTAATTCAATTTTAGGTTGCCCTTTTGGAACTACAAGAACTAACTCATTAGTTACGAAAGGTTTAACATCAGTTACAAGGTCTTTCTCTTGTAACATTTTCATATTTTTTTCGTCAGCAGAGATAAATAAGCTAGCTGGTGCACCTTGTTCAATTTGTTGACGCAATGTACCAGAACCAGCAAAGTTAATAGCAATTTGATCATCTGCTAAATTATGGCTTTTTTTGTAAGCATCAGCGAGTTCTGTAAGAGCCCCTTTAAGACTGGCAGCAGCTTGTACAGTAATCTTTTCAGATGTGCTTGGTTTACCTGTTTCTGCCGGTTTGCTTGCATCGTTACCACAGCCTACTAGAAAAGCAAGCATGAAAACGCTCATTAATACTAATAGAATTCGTTTCATAATTCCTCCTGTGCATCCCTTTGGACTCCACACTGTGAAAGCTATGATTACTAACCGCAGAGACACCATCAAAGAACAAACTAAATATACAATATATTCACATTATACTATACATTTGTTAATTATTATGTATGTAAAAGCTCACATTTGTATATATATTTCTGATGAATATGATAAGTAATCATAATGAATCAACTTTTAAGCCCCAAAACAATACATCCTATGGTATGATAATACTATAAATACTATATAATGATACTCTAATAATTAATGAGAAACTCCAGGTGAGACAATGAATATATTTGAATTAATTGGTCATATATTTATGAATTCTATGATCCCAATCTTCATACTCATCGGCGTAGGATTTATACTAGATAGGAAATTCAAACTTGACCTCTATACATTGAGTAAATTGAATTTCTATATACTACTACCAACCTTTGTATTCAGAGCCATGTATGAAGCAAAATTTACATCTAGCACACTAGAAATTGTATTTTGTGCACTAGTTGTACTCATCCTAAACTCTATACTTTCTGGTATAGTCGGTAAAATCCAAGGCTATGACGTGGCCAAAATTGCAACATTAAAAAACTGCGTCATGTTTAATAACGTTGGAAATATGGGTATTGCTCTTGCCATCTTCGTATTTACGAATGTGCCTTATATCATTGATGGCGCAACCCCCTATGCTGACTTAGGCCTCGTTAGCGTTGTATCTATCATGATTATACAAACCATTACGAGTAATACCTATGGTTTCTACCAAGCTGGTGCTGGCCGATTGAGCACAAAAGATGCCTTAAACGTAGTATTCCATATGCCAATGGTATACGCTATCCCTCTAGCATTACTTTGTCAGCTTTTGCCTTTTGATTTACATGGCCTCTTCTTCTTTGCACCTCTTAAGATTTTTGCTAATGCCTTTGTTGGTGTTGCGATGATTGCCTTAGGGGTTCAAATTAATAGAACACCATTAAACTTCTTTAAGGCCGATGTTATGCTCGCTACATCCTTACGACTCATCGTAAGCCCTCTTATCGCAGCAGTTATTACGATACTCTTTATTATGTTCTATGGCCCAATGCATCCAATAGCAGCACAGACTATAGTCATTACCTACAGTGTCCCAACAGCTATTAATATGGCACTCATCGCTATTGAAATGAAGAATAATCCTGAATATGCTACGCAAATCGTTATGGGCACCACAATTCTATCGGCAGTAACTATGCCGCTATTTATTACAATCGCCTATTACCTTTTCCCATTATATTGATACTAGTATACCTATACAAAAAGGAGCCCTTTTAAAGGGCTCCTTTTGTACACTTTAAACAATTATCGTATTACTTACTGATGAGATACGTGTTCCATACCCATTCTTACGAGACCTTCTACATGATCATCGTTTAGAGAGTAGTATGCAGTTTTCCCTTCCTTACGATAGGTTACAAGGCGTGCTTGACGTAATACACGTAATTGGTGTGAAATAGCAGATTGACCCATTCCCATTGTTTCTGCAATATGATTAACACACATTTCATTTTCTAATAATAATTCTACTATTTTAAGGCGCGTAGGATCTCCCAAGATTTTAAACAGTTCTGCTAGCTTTAGCAATGCTTCTTGTTTGTCGCTCATATAATCCCCCATATCTTAAATCACTATTCATGTTTATGTATCATTCTTATATTACTTATGTTCTTACTCATTTGTAACCCCGTGGGGCATATATATAAATATTATATCATTTTTATTATATTAAAAAAGAGACTTTGTTTAAACAAAGTCTCTTTTTATATCATATCTATACAGGATATGAATTATTTAATGATTAATACAGGGCAAGTGGAGTGACTAGTTACATAGCTACTTACGCTACCCATGAACAAGCCTTTCAATGGACCAAGGCCACGGCTACCCATTACGATAAGATCAGCATTGTATTTTTTAGCTACTGCCAACAATGCAGGGCCAGGGGAGCCAACTTCGAATACGCTTTTAACTTTTACACCTGTAGGAATTTCTTTCACTACATCGTTAAGAATTTCTTTACCAGTTTCTTCCATATCTTCCGCAATTTGTTCAGATACGTAGCCACCGGAAATTGGTGTTTGATCGAAATTGGAAATAGCAGACACAATATTTGCAACGTGAACAATAATCAATTCAGCATGGTTGCGGTCCGCTACAGCGAGAGCATGTTCCAACGCACGTTTAGCATTTTCAGAACCATCAGTAGGTACGACAATAGTTTTGTAGGTAACCATAATAACCCCTCCTATTTCTAATCCCTCAAAGGGGATATGATCAAAGATCGTTTAGCCTATATTATTATATTCTAGACCATCAAGGAAAACTCCTCTTTTTCTAGAGGATTTCTTTTATTATAGCACAAATTATACAGAATTATACAAATAAAAGAATATTATGTGTATATTACAACACTTGCGAAGATTGGTTCGTATTCAATGTAGTAGTCAACTTGAATCCATCGAGCACATCGATAAGCTCTGGTGTGCTAAGGCTTGTGCCTGCTGGGCCAATCATACGAGCCACAGCTACATTGCCTTCATTACCTAAGATAATAGTAGCTGCGAAGGATACCGGTGCCGCTGCAGATGTATCAGCTGTATTAGGATTCTTCATATGACCTGCCAAGTAGAACATAACATTACCATCGATGATATGCGTTTCGTATCGAGTGATGGTTGCCTTATTCACCTCAACCAATTGTTTAAGATAGTAATCACCTAGCATTTGTTTGCCCATCATCGTAGGCATGCCTGTGCTAACTGCTTGTACTGGAATTGTAAAAGATTCAATATCAAGGCGTACATTATGCTTAGTGAAAGCAATTTTCCCCTTTTCATTAAGACGGGTAAATCCTTTTGGATAATTAAATTTGATGCCTTCAGCTACGCTAATGTCACTAGTGCCAGAGATAAATTGTTTAACACCTTTAATCGTACTAGAACCAGTTTTATTTAATAATTCAAAGGACGGAATCGTATGTTCCATCAAGCCTTGTTCCATAAACTCCCCTTGAATAGGAGCATAAGTACTCGCTAAATTATAGCGATGTGTTGGGTCCTTATCCATGATGAATTCCGCTTCAAATACGGATTGAACAGGCTCTGTAGAGGTCATTTCAGCATACGATTTTGGTGTCGTCTTATCCCAACGCGCTGATATAGCCCCTTTCTTGTTAAAGAAGCCACCAACGATATCATTATTTTCAAAGGCATTACTATGTTGACGCCAAATGCTCAAGTATTCTTCATCAGACATACCCTTGATTGGTACGCCATACCAAGTCGTATTCCATTCCTTTTGAGACACCCCATCTTGCGGTGTATTATTGCGCTTTGTAAAAGACACAGTATAGGAATCATCTTGTGTAGGACCTGCTAAATTGAAAGAATAGCCTTGAATATGCTCACTTTCACTGCGCACATCCATATCCAGTTTAACACCATCTGCTACACGCCAAGGAAGCGTAAAGGTATAGCCATTTTTATAATCCTTAACCACTGTATTCATCGTAGTAGCATAGGACTTATATTGATCTGGCAAGATAGATGCAGAGTCTTTTTGTGAGTCTACAATAGCTATTGGTGTGCTAGGCGTCCCCTGCAAACCTTCCGCCATAATAGAGGTCGTGCCCATAGCCATTACAGCTAACGTAGCAGCAATAAAACGTAACTTCATAAGACCTCCTATAACATATTCTCCAAGAACGCTTTCGTTCTATCGTTCTGTGGATTATTGAAAATTTGCTCTGGTGTGCCTTCCTCTTGGATGACACCGTCGGCCATGAAGATGACACGATCAGATACTTCACGAGCAAAGTTCATTTCATGAGTTACGATAATCATCGTCATGTGATCATCGGCCAATTGTTTAATAGTCTTTAGAACCTCACCTGTTAACTCTGGGTCAAGAGCAGATGTTGGTTCATCAAAGAGCATGATTTCTGGATTCATCGCTAATGCACGAGCGATGGCCACACGTTGTTGTTGGCCCCCAGATAAACGGGATGGATACATATCGCGCTTTTCCCATAGGCCAACTTTATTAAGTAATCGCTCTGCAATCGGTAAAATCTCATCATCTTTCATGCCTTTTACCATACGCGGTGCGATCATAATATTATCGAGCACTGTCATATGAGGGAATAAATTGAAAGATTGGAACACCATGCCCATGCGTAATAGCAAGTCATGTTGTGTTTCTTGGCTTGCATAGTTTACAGTGCCATTAGCATCAGTACTAGCAAGAACAGTGCCATCTACAGTAATAGAACCACCGTCGATAGTCTCTAATTGACCTAAACAGCGCAAGAATGTAGATTTACCAGACCCAGAAGGACCGATAATAGAAACGATTTCCCCTCTATTCATTTTGAGCGATACATCGCGCAATACAGTTTGATTGTTAAAGCGTTTTTCAATACGCTCCATATTTACAAATGTCATAAGTACCTCTTAAATCGTCGCATCCTTTTATCTAAACATACTAATCATTAAGTATTAGTCCGCTATATGAACAATAATTGGATGTAAAATACGACAAGCAACTACAGAATAGATTAATCTTCGTATACAGCAAATCTTCTTTCTAAGTAGTTGAAGATATTTGTCAAAATAAAGGTAAAGATCAAGTAGAACAAAGCTGCCACCAAGAAGGCAGAGATGTCAAAGTCACGTTGTACGATAGATTTTGTAATACGCAAGATATCGTTCATAGCCAATACGTATACAAGAGAAGTATCTTTCAACAAGTTAATTGTCTCATTCGCAAGTGGAGGCAATACGCGTTTAAACATTTGTGGCAAGATGATCTTACGCATTGTTTGTGCATAGGTAAAACCAAGAACCTTTGCCCCTTCGTACTGACCACGAGAAATGGATTGAATACCACCGCGGAAAATTTCACATAAATACGCTGCGTAGTTTAATACGAATGTAAGCACTGCGGCTGTAGCATCATCCATTTGGACTGCACCATCTGTAATGATAGGTAATGCATAATATACGAATAAAATTTGTAGCATTAATGGTGTACCGCGCATCAAATATACAAAGGCTTCAACGATTTTGTCGAGCACTGTAAATTTAGATAAACGTACCAAAGCAAGTAAGATACCGCCAGGAATGGATAAAATCCATACAATACAGAATAGCGATACTGTTACCTTCAAACCATCAGCGATGGTTGGGATAATCTGCAATAAATAATCTAACATGGAATACTCCTTCAAAACACGACTAGAGAAGAGGCATCTGGCCTCTTCTCTAGTGTACATTTCGTTCTTTAATTATCTGTTGTACAAACTGACCATAGTACTATTAGTATATCACGAATTGTACTATTTAGCATCGCTCTTATCTAGGTCTGCGCTAGAGCCCAACCATTTTTCAACGATTTTATCAGCAGTACCATCTTTTTTCATTTCAGCTAAGATACCATTGATTTTATCACGCAATGCAGTGTCATCTTTACGGAAGCCAACAGCGAAGTTATCAACACCGTAATCAGTACCTTCTACGATTTTGTATTTACCAGGTTCTTTTGTCATGAGATAACGAGCGATAACACCATCTGCGATAACTGCATCAACACGTCCAATACCAAGATCCATGAAAGCACTTACAAAATCAGCATAAGATTTAGTTTCTTTCACAGTTTTACCGCTTGGATCGTTTTGCAATGCAGATTCACCAGTACTTGCTTGTTGAACACCTACTACTTTGCCTGCAAGATCTGCTTTAGATTTAATGGATTCATCTTCATTACGAACAACGATGTATTGTTTATCCTTCATATATGTGTTGGAGAACAAGATATTCTTCTCACGTTCCGGAGAAACTGTTAAGCCATTCCATAAAGCGTCGATTTTTTTAGATTTCAACTCAGCTTCTTTACTAGACCAGTCGATAGCTTTGAATTCCACATCCATGCCAGCGCGTTTAGCTGCTTCTTTAGCCATATCGATATCAAGACCTACGATTTCGCCTTTATCATCTTTAAAGCCCATTGGAGGGAAGCTATCATCTAAGCCGATAACGATTTTTTTAGGTAATTCTTTATTAGCAGTTTTAGTATCACTACCACAACCCGTTACAAATACCATCATAGATACTGCTGCAAGGCCAACGGCCATCATCTTTTTCCAATTCATAACTATCCTCCACGGTGTATTACACCTTTAACTACTTGCTAATATATGCTGTACAGAACTCATGTCTATACCCGATGATTGTATTATACTTTAGTTCATTAAAGTTGTAAATAGCTAATTTGATGAATTTTAGGATTTTTTAGTTCTCTCATGGATCATACAGGATTATAGTACTAAATCCTTTGTATATACGCATACATTATGTATCTGAATGCTTATGAATCGCTTCAATCATGGCCATTTTGTCTTTATACCCTACCTGTGCGAGATCTAATGGTATTACATAAATCCCACCATGACCATTCATGGCCTGCAACTCACGCCAACCTTCAGTAAATCCAATTATATGCTCATAATCGACAAAGACAAAATATTCATCGCCATGAAAGAGGCTGTGAAAGTATTCTTTCACAGAAAAAGGCCTTCGCTTTAACACGAGGCCCTTTTCACAGATAAATGCTTGACTTTCACCTAATCTATGAAGGGTCCACAATATTACGAGTAACAACAGATAATACCATATACGCTCAGCCCAATCGGCGGGCATATATTTTACAATTAAGGCACAAACCAATAGACCGATGATACGACCGGTCCACTGAATTCCACGATGTATTTCTAAGCTCTGTTGTACGGTACCTGATGAAAAGCGTTCCATCGCCTCTTGTTTCGTCATGGCTTACCTCACAAATTGAAAGTCTACTATATGATTTTATTTACGGCACAAGCCCATAGCTTGCTCTACTTTACGATACATTTGACTTGCTTTAGCATGAGCTTTAGCAGCACCTTCATCGAGAATAACATCGAGTTCAGGGCTTGTAATCAACTCATTGTAACGTTGTTGAATTGGCTCAAGAGTTGCCACCAATAGGTCTGCGATATCGGATTTGAAAACGCCATAGCCTTTACCGGCATACATTTCTTCGATAGCTTCATAGCTGTCTTTTGTGATAGCACGGTAAATGCCCATCAAGTTAGAAATGCCAGGTTTGTTTTCTTTATCGTAACGCACCGCGTTATCAGAGTCAGTTTGAGCGCGTTTCAATTTTTTCACAATTAAATCTGGTGCATCCAAAAGACGAATCGTAGCATTTTGGTTGTCATCAGATTTACTCATTTTCTTAGTTGGCTCTTGCAAGCTCATAACGCGAGCACCACCTTCGCCTACCTTGATATCAGGTACTACGAAAGTTTCGCCAAATCTACGGTTAAAACGCTCTGCCAAATTACGAGTCAACTCAAGATGTTGTTTTTGGTCCTCACCTACTGGAACATAGTTAGTACCATATAACAAAATATCTGCCGCCATCAATGGTGGATACGTAAGCAACGCTGTAGGAATAGAGTCACCTTGCTTTTGAGACTTATCTTTGTACTGTGTCATACGCTCTAATTCGCCAACATAACTGATAGATTGCATAACCCAACCGAGTTTAACGTGCTCAGGCACTTCGGATTGCACAAATAATGTTACCTTTTTAGGATCGAGGCCAACTGCAAGGTATAACGCAGCCAAATTACGAGTATTTTGGAATAACTCTTTTGGATCTTGCGGTACAGTGATCGCATGTTGGTTAACGATGCAATAATAACATTCATCAGTATCTTGATAATCTAAGAAATTACGTAAAGCCCCCAAATAGTTACCAAGTGTTAATTCCCCACTTGGTTGGATGCCGGAAAATATAACTGCCATAATAGTCTCCCTATATTGAAATAAACCAACAGTGCCGAAGCACTGTTGGTTATATATATTATTCTACGGTTACAGATTTAGCCAAGTTACGTGGTTTATCTACATCTGCGCCGCGAGTAATCGCTGCGTAGTACGCCAATAATTGCAATGGTACAACCGCAAGGATTGGAGCGATGAATTTATTTGCACGAGGCACATAGATTGTATGGTCTACGTGTTTAGATAATTCTTCGTCACCTTTCATACCAATACCGATTACAACAGCTTCACGAGCTTTTACTTCACGGATGTTGCTAATCATCTTATCGTACACATCTTCTTGTGTAGCCAATGCGATAACAGGTACGCCTTCTTCAATAAGCGCCAATGTACCATGTTTTAACTCGCCACCAGCATATGCTTCAGCATGGATGTAAGAAATTTCTTTCAATTTCAAAGCACCTTCCATCGCTACTGCGTAGTCAATAGCACGGCCCAAGAAGAACGCATCAGATTTGAAGCCATAATGTTTTGCAAAGGCTTTCATATCTTCGTCTACTTCAAAGATTTCATGAATCAATGTAGGCAAGCTTTTAGCACCGCAAAGGATTTCTCCGCCTAAAGCCGGATCCATTTTACCATTTAATTGGCCAAGATATACAGCAAACAACAAGCCTGCTACTAATTGAGTAGTATACGCTTTTGTAGACGCTACAGAGATTTCAGGACCTGCCCATGTGTACACAGTGTTATCTGCTTCACGGGAAATACTGGAACCTACTACGTTTGTAATTGCCAAGGATTTAGCGCCAAGACGTTTAGCCTCTTTCAAAGCAGCCAATGTATCGGATGTTTCACCGGATTGACTGATAACGATACATAATGTTTTGTCATCAGTCAATGGATTGCTATAACGGTACTCAGATGCAATTTCCACATTTACAGGAATACGCGCCAAGTTTTCAATATATTGTTTAGTTACAAGACCTGCATGGTATGCTGTACCACATGCAACGATGAGAATTTTATTGAAAGCTGCTACATCGTCAGCAGTCCAATTCAACTCATCAAAAATTGCTGTTTTACCATCTTCGGAGATATGTGTACCGAATGTATCGCGTACAGCTTTAGGTTGGTCATGAATTTCTTTCAACATGAAGTGTTCATAACCACCTTTTTCTGCTGCTTCTGCATTCCAGTTAACGTGGAATACTTCTTTATCAACAGGATTACCTTCACGGTCAAATACGGATACATTATCACGAGTTACAATAGCTAATTCACCATCGCTCAAAATGTATGTATCGCGTGTGTAGTTAATGATAGCTGGAATATCGGATGCTACAAAGTTTTCGCCTTTGCCAAGACCGATAACCAATGGGTTTTCTTTTTTAGTACAAATGATTTTGTCTGGCTCATCAGCGCAGATGATTTCAAGAGCATACGCACCATCAACACGAGCTAGCATGCGACGTACTGTGCCTACGAAATCGCCATCATACATATCTTCTAATAAATGAGCTACTACTTCTGTATCAGTTTCAGATTTGAAATGGTACCCTTTTTCAATGAGCTCTTCTTTTAAAGGCATGTAATTTTCAATAATACCGTTGTGTACAACAGCAAATTTACCATCTTCAGATGCATGAGGATGGGCGTTCATATCAGATGGGCGACCATGAGTAGCCCAACGAGTATGACCAATACCTATAGTCCCTTCATTAGGATCTGCTTTTACAATCGCCTCAAGATTAGCAAGGCGGCCAACCTTCTTTTGAATTTTAATCACATTTTCAGGGCCGATAACAGCAATACCTGCAGAGTCATAACCACGGTATTCTAATTTCGCCATACCGTCCAACAAGAAATCAGATGCTTGATTAAAGCCAATGTATCCTACGATACCGCACATAAATATATCCTCCTATTACTGGGGGCATTCTAGCCCCAGCCAACAACTAAGGCTAATAAATTACTATTCTAACTTAACGATCTAAGTTAATGTTCAAATTATGTATCAAATAGTATTTGAATACAATTCATTCAGATATACTTTGTCCCCATTGTTACCGATGGGATTTTTAATATCTGTTACGACATGAATATGCCGGAAGAGCATCCGCTGATTATTCGATCACTCTTCACCTCGTCTACCCTAACGACTGCCTTCGCGGGTACTTGCGCTATTCGCCTTTACGAATTAGGGAACTCCTTTCTATAAGATACGGCAGATCTTAACAGTATACATCATATACCAATCTATATTATACGTGATAAGTAATGATGAAAGCAAGGCATCCTTATCGACATATATAAATATGCTACCGTAGTATCCTATGGATATCATGAACTATTAAATTCTAGGAATCTATGAATTCTATGACCTATATAACCTTACGTAATATTCATATATATCTATAGATTACATATTTAGTATTCGTTTATAAACCCAATGTATCATTCATACTATTTTCACAGATAATTACTATACTTCTTACAATCTTAATTTTACACAATTCGATTTTATCGCGCAATAAATATTTGGAGGTTATTATATATGACACATTCACGTAATTATAAAACTTTAAGACGTTTCATCGTTCCCGCTTTAGCGGGTGGCGCCCTCGCAGCACTCGCATTCGCCCCTACCTTTGGTGCAGAACCAATACAAGCTAATGTTCCAACACAAAGCATATCTGCCCCTAAGGCTGATGTGCCTAACGCTAATACACCTAAAAACGATGTACCTAGACCAGATGATGTAAAGACAGGAGAAATTAATGAACCAACGCCTCATAAGGAAGGCGATCCTAGTACTTTCAAAGGCACATCTGTGATTAGTGAAAGTCAAACATTAGAACACCAACGGTTCGACAATACTACAAGCGACCAAAATGCTTTCATCGGAAAAAACAAAGCTACTATTATCATCGATAGTAGCGTATTTGATAAACAAGGCAATACCACAAATGATGATAACAGTAACTTTCGCGGACAAAACGCAGTAGTGCTCGGCATCGAAGGCAGTCAAACGAGCATTAAAAATAGTAATATTACATCTAATAGCATTGGATCTAATGCGGTATTTGCCACTGGCGAAGGATCTGTTATCAACGTAGAGAACACTAATATTCACACAAAAGGTGATTCCTCTCGCGGCTTAGATGCAACATACAAAGGCACTGTAAACGGTAAAAACCTAACTATCACTACCGAAGGTGCTCACTCCGCAACCCTTGCTACAGACCGTGGTGAAGGCACTATTACTGCAGAAGCAGCTAAGCTTACAACCTCTGGCACAGGCAGTCCTGTTATCTACTCCACTGGCAATATTACAGCTAACAATGTGAACGGCGTGGCCAACAAGAGTGAAATTGGTGTCGTAGAAGGTAAAAACTCTATTACCCTTACCAACTCTAATGTAACAGGCTACCACGATAATGGCTTTATGCTTTACCAAAGTTTCTCCGGTGATGCTGAAAGCGGTATCGCTCGTTTAAAAGCGGAAAATAACACACTTACAACTCATGGTACAGGTGCGTTCATCTATGTAAACAACACCACTACTGAAGCAGACCTTACAGGCAACACAATCTTAATGCCAAACACTACTACACTGGTGAAAGCTGCGGCAGACTCCCGTTGGGGTAAAGATGGTGAAAACGGTGGTCACCTCACACTTCGCGCATCCAACCAAGAACTTAACGGTAACATCGTAGCTGACTCCATCAGCACTGTCTCACTAGACATGACAAATGGATCTAGTCTCGTTGGCGCTGTAAACACAAACAACACAGCTAAAGAAATTACAATGAAACTCAGCAAAGACTCTACCTGGACACTCACAGGCGACAGCTATGTAAAATCCTTAACAAACGAAGACACAACAAACAGTAACATTCACTTGAATGGATACAAACTCGTTGTGGCTGATAAATAATAACAAAAGCACTACTCTGAATTATTACAATTCAAAGTAGTGCTTTTTCAGTTCATTTCTCGCTATATCGCTATAATAACATAAATTACATCCTATATATGTACCTATAGTAACAGCAACACAGTTCTTAACTATATATAAGATGAATTGCATCATCTCGTCTATCCTCCCCCTCATATGCGAAATAACTCTTAATGAGTAGAAATGGTATAATGCAGAAATATTTGCGCCATAGTGACGGTTCCATTCGGTAACCATCCTAAATAAATATAAAATAAATACCCTCCTATATATGTTCCTGCAGCGACTTTACGTAGGACGGAGCAAAGGGACATATATAGGAGGGTATACCTTTAATATGAAATTGTAGAATGGAACCAAACGGAGTAGTATCAAACTACTCATTAAGAGTTATTCGGCCACCCCTTGTTCTCTACCGATGATATCAGCAATTTCTTGGCATAGTGCTTGTAGTTCTTCTTGGTTAGGACCTTCAGCCATTACACGAATGAGTGGTTCAGTACCGGATGCACGAACTAGAACGCGGCCTTCATCACCAAGTTCACCTTCTGCTGTCACAATAGCTGCTTTGATAATATCATTGTCTTCCCAACCTGTTTTTGTAGCAACACGAACGTTGATAAGAACTTGAGGATACTTAGTCATAATGCCAGCCAACTCAGAAAGTGGTTGATTTTTTTCTTTCATAAGAGCCGCCACTTGAACAGCTGTTAACATGCCATCACCAGTTGTATTGTGATCTAAGAAGATTACGTGACCAGATTGCTCACCACCAACGGAGAGGTCATGTTCACGCATGTATTCCAAAACATAACGGTCACCAACAGCAGTAGAAACTGTTTTCATTCCTAGTTCTTCTGCTGCTTTATGGAATCCAATATTACTCATAACAGTACCAACTACAGTATCATCTTTGAGTTTGCCTTCTTCTTTCAATTTAAGCGCACACAATAGCATGATTTGGTCACCATCGAGAACTTGACCTTTTTCGTCTACCAATAAGCAACGGTCCGCATCACCATCGTTAGCGATACCAAGGTCTGCATTATGTTGTTGTACAGCCACTTGCAAGCCTTCGATATGTGTAGAACCACAGTGATGATTAATATTCAAGCCATCTGGATTTACGTTGATGTTGATTACTTTAGCGCCAAGACCAGATAAAATTTCAGGACCTACGCTAGATGCAGCACCATTTGCACCATCATATACGATAGTCAAACCTTCAAGGGATGTATCAACTGTGTGGCGAACAAAGTGAGCGTAGAAATGAGCTAAATTGCTGTTGTACTCAATGGTACCAATGCCATCACCTGTAGGACGTGGCAATTCATTATCTGCACTTTGACGAACATATTGTTCTAATTGATCTTCTACTTCATCTGGCAATTTATAGCCATTGCCATCAAAGAATTTAATACCATTATCTGGATATGGATTGTGAGATGCAGAAATAACAGCACCTGCATCAAAGCCTTGTTGACGTACAAGGTAAGCTACTGCTGGAGTCGGAATAACACCGGCAATTACAACATTGCCACCAACAGAGCAAATACCGGATGCTAACGCACTTTCAAGCATAGAGCCAGAAATACGCGTATCACGACCAATCAAGAATGTAGGATGGTCTTTTTCTTTACCAAAATATGTAGCCGCTGCACGGCCTAAATGATAGGCTAATTCAGGTGTTAAAAATTCATTAACAACACCACGTACACCATCTGTACCAAATAAACGAGCCATAATTATCCTCCTCTAGGGATTGTGAAAATCACAAATCCTCATATATTCACTGTTGTGTATTATATCACAATATATACACCACACATATATATACTATATAGATATAGTATTTTACAGTACCAAAATGAACCTATACTGTAGTTTACTTCACAATACATTCTACTACTAACTAGTTAGGTTTTGCATATTTTGCCATGCATATAATGGCAGTTTCTGCCCCATCAAGGGCTGCACTCATGATGCCACCAGCGTAGCCAGCACCTTCCCCCATAGGATAAAATCCACCTACAGTTGGAGAAACGCGATCTTCATTACGCCCCATGCGTAATGGTGCTGAGGTACGCGTTTCAACGCCCGTCATGCATACTGCAGGATTATCAAATCCATGAATGCGTCGTCCCCAATATGGCAATGCCCGCTCCAATACAGACGTTACGAATGGTGGCAAACAATCATGTAAATCGCAATTTACTACGCCTGGTTCATAGCTATAAGTGCTATCTTGTACGCTTGGTGCTTGTGAAAGTCCTAAAAATTGACCTACTGTTTGCGCTGGTGCATGGAAGTTAGAGCCACCTAATTCATATGCCTTGCGTTCCCATTCCCGTTGAAAAGCTACACCATCCAGAGGATGGTTACCAAAATCATCAGGGCCTACGTTAACTACGATGGCACTGTTCGCAACACCACTATCACGAGCATACAAGCTCATACCATTGACAACAACGCCGCCATTTTCTGATGCAGATGCTACTACTTGACCACCTGGGCACATACAGAAGCTATACGCCGTACGGCCTGTTTCTTTATCGTGGTACACAAGGGAGTATTCTGCGGCACCAAGGCCCAAGCTGGATGGTTCTACACCATATTGGGACTCGTCAATGACAGCTTGATCGTGCTCTATTCGAACACCAATAGCAAATGGTTTTGCAGTCATTTCTACATTGCGTTTATGTAACATCTCGTACGTATCGCGTGCACTATGACCTACACCAGAAAGCACAACCGTCGCATCAATGCGTTCGTTATCGTTAACTTCAACACCTACGATATGGTCACTTTCAATAAATAAATCGGTAATCTTAGCGCCAAAGCGAACTTCACCACCCCATTCGATGATGCGTTCACGCATAGCTTTTACCATGGTACGCAACTTATCTGTACCTACATGAGGTTTATGTTTATACAAGATTTCTTCTGGAGCGCCGAACTCTACAAAATATTTGGAGATTTCATGCAATCTTGGATGTGTAACGCGGGTTGTCAGTTTACCATCAGAGAAGGTACCTGCACCACCCTCGCCAAATTGTACGTTAGATTCAGGCTTGAATACGCCCTCCTTCCAAAATGTTTCTACATCTTGGCTACGAGTATCAACGTCTTGACCTCGTTCAAGAACGATTGGACGGTACCCTTCACGAGCTAAATAAAAGGCAGCTAGCATTCCAGCTGGACCAAAGCCCATCACTACAGGGCGATGTGCTAAAGGCACATTACCATAAACAATAGGTTCTGGATCCTCTGGAGTAAATACAGATACATCCTTTTGTTTACCTAGTTTTTTCATGATTTGAGCTTTCTTATGAACCTCAACAAACAAGGTATACACAAATACAATATTCGGTTTTTTACGAGCATCTACAGCGCGTCGTACAACGTGAATCGTTTCAATGGCGCCTCGCAATTGAGGATATTTCTTTTCTACAATATCCTTTATATCCAACTTGACCGTAACAGCCACGCGGAGATTTATTATTCTAATCATATCTTTCCTATTTCGGCTCCCTTTTGAGGCAGCTTATATCATTATTATTTGACCTAAATTTCTAACAATTGACCTACAAGAAAATGGTCATACACTTTTATTATACAACACTACTATAAAAGCTAATATATGAATAATAAAACAAACCCTAATAGAGTTATGAATCTACTCTATTAGGGTCTTTTTAGCTACGTATAGGGTCTTTTTAGCTACGTAGTTTTCTTTTGTATATCCACCTTAACATGTACTGTTGTGACATTACTATTGACACCGCTTGGCAATACTAAGTTGTAATTGCCTTGAATACCCTTCGTTGCACCGGTAAGATCAATTGGTTCTGTTTGAATTTCTGAAACAGAATCAATCATTTCTTCTCGACCAGTCACAGTTAATTGAGTTGGTGTAACGGATATAGACTTAACTTCATACCCATCAGCTACCGTTCCCACAGTTGGTACCGTAATAGGAACCGCTTTATCTTTACGCAATAAGTTTAGTTCATATTGCGCTTGACCTTGGCTCGGATTGATGTGTACATCTAATACATTACCAGATATATCCCAGGCTTCTAACGTACTAACAGCACTAAAGTTCTTGGTTTGACCAGAGATATTAACCTTCATAACAACCTTATTTACAGCGTTAACAAGCTGTTTACGTCCAGACACAGTTACCTCTTTCGGTACAATGGTTACTGACTTGAGAGCAACATCGTCGGAGAACTTACCAATTGGAACAATTTCAACCGGTATTTTCCGCTCTGCATATTCGTCTACATTAATTGTTACAGTATCAGGCTTAACCTCCACAAGGCTCATCCCCGCTGGAGGGGTAAATCCAATGGTTACATTATTTTGACCTGGTTTTACACCAGATGCATCAATATATGCACGAAGATTATCTGCCTTTATAGCCATAATCGTATCGCGAGGGCCCGAAAGGACAATGCGTGCTACATCAGGTGCATCTTCTATAATATAATGGGAATCAAGATTTTGGACTTGAACAGGTACTGTATAGGTTACCTCCATCACAGGGTTCTGATCTCGCATGATAAAGAACCACATGACGATAGCCGCTAGCAATGATAACAACTTAGCTGGCCAATTGCGTTTCAAATGTATCATCATTTTTTTGCCCCCCATTTCCACATACCAGTAATGGTTTGACGAGGGCGTTCCATAAATGTACGCAACGCTTCTTTAATTTGATCTTCCGGTAAATGGCGATAAATATGGCCGCCATAGGTATAGGAAATTGTCCCCGTTTCCTCACTGACCACAACAACGACAGCATCAGTTTGTTCAGACAAACCGATGGCTGCACGGTGACGTGTACCAAGTTCAGTACTCAATGTACGATCCTCAGTTAGTGGCAATAAACAACCAGCTGCACGAATGCGACCATCGCGGATGATTAGCGCCCCATCATGAAGTGGTGTACTAGGAACGAAAATATTTTTAATTAGTTCACGGCTCAACACAGCATCAATTAAAATGCCTGTATCAACGAAGTCATTGAGGCCCACTTCACGTTCAAAAACGATAAGTGCCCCAGTATGCTCACGAGACATAACGCGAGCCGCCGCCATCACTTCATTGATAGCCATATCCATTTCCTCTTCGTTGACATTCTGTGCCTTACTGAAAATTCGACCACGGCCCAATTGTTCTAAAGCACGACGCAATTCCGGTTGGAATACTACAGGTAATGCGAAGAGAAGAACGGTCATACTTTGTTGCAAAATCCAATTGATAACATATAGATTTAACAAATGACTCAATAAATTTAGAATTGCTAACATAACAAGGCCCTTTAAAAGAGAAACGGCCCGTGTATCTTTAAGCAATTTATATAAGTAATAAATACCTACGGCAACGATTAAGATATCAGCAATATCAAGAAGCCTAAAGGTATGTATAAGTGCGTCAATATGCATAAAAATAGCTCCTTATACAAAATAATAAGGTACAACCAACTACTTGGCTGTACCTTATATTTTAACTCATTTTAGAAGCACTGTAAATTTATAAACAATTATAAGCTATGATTTTTCTATAGTTATAGACTTAAATATTTTGTGTTTCAATCCACACATCCATCTGTCCGCCACACACCATACCTTCTTTAACGGCTACATCGTCATCTAAAAGAACTTCGATACGACGATGTGCTTCTTTTTTATTCAAGGAATCAACAGCACTTAGGCGAATCTCATTTTCAGCACGACCACCACCGATAGTACCAAAGATAGATCCATCTGGGAATACTACCATAGATGTACCAGCCTTACGTGGTGTAGAACCACGGGTAAATAAAATAGTAGCTACAGCTAGTGTTTCATTTTTACGATCACTTAAATATTCAATAAACTCACGATTCATGGCTCACTCTACCTTTCCGCAATGAGCCGCCTTTTTTACCACGCACCACTGCCAAATATTCACTAACGATAGATAATGCAATCTCCTCAGGAGTTTGTGCACCTAAATCTAGACCAATTGGTGCATATACCATATCTAATTCTTCTTGCGTCCAACCTTGTTCACGCAATACTTCAAATGCATAATGAATACGCTTTTGACTGCCCATAACACCCATATAAGTTGGCAAATAATCGCGCAATTGTTCTAAGCATACATTATCATACTCATGAGCACGAGTAACAATGATAAACCCATTATATTCATCAAGAGGTAGATCATTTTTAAAGTTTTCTAACGGTAAGCATTTACGAGTTACACGTTCATCAAAGAATTCAGGAACTACATATTCTGGGCGGTCATCTACAACGGTTACACGACACCCGATAAATAATAATAAATCGGTAATAGCACGACTCACATGACCAGCACCCAATACGAGGACAGATGGATCGTTTTCTACAGGTTGTACGAAACATTCCGCTTCGCCTACCATACATAAAGAATTAAGCTTTGCTTTATCTACCATAAATCCTTCGATTGGTGTACCATACAAAACACTACCATCTTCAGCATAAATTGTCTTATCCCCTTGACGAGGGCCAGACAATACAGTAACCATCAGCGTAGTTTCTGTAAGCTGAAGACGGTCTTTCATCACATCATAGATCGTTTCCATCTTGATTCCTTTCATACTCCCATGCAGTAACAGCTTCTAAAACACCGCCACCAACGGCAAGGGATTTATCTGAAATACTATAACAATGAGATTCTTCACAACGAGCATCTACATCGGCCAATTTAAAATGGTCGGATACGATGAGTCCGCTCTTAAGAATACCTCTAAGAATACCTGTAATTTTTGCCCGCACTGGCTCTTTATCTACATAACCAATGACTTCATTAGCTTGTACAGAATCGCCAATATGGCGCTTAGCTGTAAACAGACCAGCCTTTTGTGAGTGAATAACACGTTCATGAGTATAACCACCTACATTACCGGGAATCCCCGTATTAGGCTGCGCTGGACCATCATAGATACAACGACCTAAGTAATGACCGCGCATGGTTTCAATAACAACATCCACATCATACCCTGCAGTAAATCCAGGCCCCACACCAATGACGAGATCTGCATCATCACGTTTGGTACCAAGATTCTTTTTACTTAAAATAGCATCTACCACAATAGCTGGCTTCAATGTATCAAGTAGCTCTTCATATGAACTAGTCACAACAGGAATAACACCTTGTGCCAACGTATCTGCTACTTCACTAAGGGCTACATGACGTGCTACAAAGCGTTCCAAAATCATTTCTCCACGATGTACAGCATTGCCATAACATACTTCACGGCGAATCATGGTAGGAATGGCTATTTCATTAACCACCACAGGATAGCCTGCACGTTTCAATCTATATACAGCGCCAGAAGCGATGTCTCCGCCTCCGCGCATAAGGACTAATGGTTTCATAATGCCTCACTTTCACGTTGTTTCAAACGCTCAAAATCATCGGGTGTGTCAATATCATATCCAACATCGTCACGAATCCACAATTTGATAACATGGTCTTTACCACTACCGCGAATGATAGTTTTGCCACCTTGATCCCCTTGGATATGTTGCAATGATTCAAACCAATGTGAACCAAATAGAACAGGATTTCCCGACTGATAATTCGCCCCATAATGCGGGACGACGATAGTTTTCGAATGAAAGTTATCACTAAATGCACTAATAACCTGATGTACAACATTCCCAGTCAATAGTGGTTGATCCCCTACAGAACAAAGAATGCCGTCTAGCGGTATCGGTGAGTTTTCTACCAAATGATGTACTCCTATCGCTATGGACAGACCTTGTCCACGATTAGGATATTCATTCTGAACCACTTCAAACCCATAGCTCGTAACTATAGGTTTTAATCTTTCATGATCATCACCAGTAACCGCTACAAAAGGTAGTTTACAGGATTCAGTAAGTTCTACCGAATCATTCCATCCACAATGAAGAGCCCCACAGACCGCATCTAAAACAGTTTTACCACGCCAAGGCAAAAGTTGCTTATTACATCCCATGCGCTTGGATTGACCTCCTACGAGAAGGACAATGCCAATATGCAAAGGACGACGGTCTATGGGGTCTCTCATGGGACTGAAAGCGGTATTAGATTTTGCTTTCACATAAGTCATGAGTACCTACCGACATTGAATAATGCGACGGATTTCACAACTTGCTTTGTATCCATCAGCTAAGATGATATCGGAAATGTCGCTATCTACAATATGATCAATAAAATCATCAATAATACGATGTTGCACCGTTTCATAACCAGTACAGAACAGAATTTTTTTACCTTTACTGTATTGGAATAAACCTTGTTTATGGAGCACAAGATCAGCCAACATGCGTGGCGTTACAATGGCACCCATATCGCGTTTCACAATATCTTGAACGAGCTCGATATTATGTACGTGCTCATCATCAAGCGGCGCTCCTAACATTTGTAAATTCACAAGACCAATCGTAGTCTTTGTGAGAGATGGGATGACTGGCTCAGTCGTCTTAGGCGCCTTAAGCCATTTTTCCTTTGCCCCATCTGCTTCCACTACAATTTGCCAGTTCGGATGCAATTTTGCTAAACCATCGATAAGATCACAATCTAAGGAGTCCACTTTTGTTCCTGTAATGCCAGAGAACCACGCACCACAATATCCACGCAAAATACGATCAGTACAATATTCATCAGCTTCATTAATATTTCGAGTATAAATCGGTTCATAATGAGCCACTTGAGATTCATAGAGTCGAGTCGTAGTTGTAACTACGATGGGCTGACCTTTCAGCCTTCCATATTCTACTAATTTTGAAAGCACAGTCGTTTTACCGCCTGCCCCAACAAGGGCCACGATTCCCGGCTGAATCAATCGATTCCAATAGGATGTTTGTGATGTCATAAAACCAGGCCTCCTTAGAAAGGAAAAGTAAATAGAAATCTCTATACTTTATATTTCTCGTCCATAGCCACAAATACCTTCTCAGGTGTCATAGGTAATGTACGAACGTCCGCACCAACTGCATTTTTAATAGCATGCTGAATAGCTGGACTAGCCGTATTAATAACAACTTCACCAATAGATTTGGCACCAAATCCGCCTGTCGGCTCATAAGACTCTACAAAGTCTACATGTAACTCGCCAATATCTTGACGGGTTGGAATTTTATAAGTCATAAGGTTATTAGTCTCTAAGCGACCATTATTAGAATAGCGTATATCTTCATACAACGCCATGCCGATAGCTTGTACTACGCCACCTTCAACTTGAACACGAGCCAATTTAGGATTAATAACAGTACCGCAATCGATGCAGGAATATGTATGAAGCGGAATAACCTTGCCAGTTTGTTTGTCTACTTTTACCTCTGCAATAGTTGCCATGAATGGAGGTGGAGACGTATGACTGCCCCATGTAGCGAAACCAGACAATTGTTCTGCATTAACGCCTACTAATAATTTTGGAGCTAATTGATGGATATCCATAGTTTGAGAACCATCTTTTGTGGTAGCTACAACGCCATCAAAGTCGATATTTTCTATATCTGTATCGAAGAATTGAGCAAACTTAGCAATAATCTTAGTGCGTAATTCTTCAGCAGCCATTTTCGCCGCCGTACCAGTTACGTATGTTGTACTAGATGCATAGGAACCTGGATCAAATGGTACGATGTCTGTATCAGATTCAACAACAGTCATGTATTCCATAGGACAGCCAATGATTTCACAAGCCATTTGAGTCAATACAGTATTAGCACCCATGCCCATATCGGAAGAGCCAGTATACAATGTGTAGTTACCATCATCACCAAGACGAATTTCTACAGATGCTACGTCAATGTTAGCAACACCAGAACCTTGTAACGCTAATGCCATGCCAAGGCCGCCGCGATAACGTTCGTCAATATCCCAAGAATGAGGGCGCTCATCCCAACGAGCCATTTCTTTTACGCGGTTTACTGTATCTTGGAATAGACCAGAGTCAAGGTATTCATCTGGAGCGTATACCAAGCTTTGTTCACCTTGAGCAATCAAGTTCTTTTGACGCAATTCAGCAGGGTCAACGCCCATTTTATCCGCCAAATTATTAACAGCACACTCTAATGGCCACAACGCTTCAGTAGCACCATAACCACGGAATGCACCGCCTGGTGTATGGTTCATGTATACGCCTTCTGTACCATAGTGAATTGCTGTCGCTTTATTGTATAAAGGAATGGACTTATGCTCACCAGCTGTAGTTGTAGTAAAGCAGTGAGTTGCATGAGCACCAGCGTCAGTAATGGAATCCATATCAATGACCTTGATAATACCATCTTTTGTAGCACCTACGCGGATTTTCCACTCACGAGCATGACGTGTAGTAGAGCAAGTTTGCGCTTCCGTACGATCGTATAAGAGATAGCAAGGTTTCTTCAATGTCCATGCCACAAAAGCTGTCATAATTTCTGTACAAGCCGTTTGTTTAGAACCGAATCCACCGCCGATACGAGGTTTGATTACGCGAACTTTTGTCGCAGGAATACCAAGTGCACGTGCAATATGACGGCGTACATGGAATACGATTTGTGTAGAAGATACGATAACTACGCGGCCCAATGCATCAATGTAACCATAACTTTGGAATGGTTCCATTGCTGTTTGGCGTGTAGCCTGGTCAAAGTAAGTGCCATCTACTACATAATCACATTTTGCAAGTTCAGCTTCAATATCGCCTACTCGTTTATGATAAGATACGCAAATATTGCGTTTATAATCTTGACCTACAGGGATATTATTATGAATATCATCTTCAGGATGGACTACTGTTTCATGGTCGATAGCCGTATGCATATCGAGCACAGGTTTTTGTACTTCGTATTCAACCTTGATAAGAGGCATCGCTTTAAGTGCTGTAGCTTCATCTTTTGCAACAACAAGAGCCACTTCATCGCCTACATAGCGAACTACAGGATCCAAGATGAGAGCATCATAAGCAGATGGCTCTGGGTATGTTTGACCAGCCAATGTAAAACGAGTATTAGGCACATCTTCATGTGTAAAGATCGCTTCTACGCCAGGAATCAATTTAGCTTTAGATGTATCGATTGATTTAATGCGCGCCTGTGCATGAGGACTACGAAGAACCTTAATAACGAGCGCATCTTTTGGAACAAAATCGCCAGTATAAGACGGTTTACCCGTCAAAATACCTTTAGAGTCAACCTTGTCATAGGATTTACCAATGTGCTTATTCATTATTTTAGGCCTCCTTCTAAGAATTTACGAACCCCTCGAAGTTGTGATTCATAGCCAGTACAACGGCACAAGTTACCGATGAGGTATTCACGAATCTCATCATCACTAGCCTTTGGATTTTTACGTTTCAAGTTGATAGCACTCATCATCATGCCAGTTGTACAGAAGCCACATTGGTCAGCGCCTTCGCTAGCAATACAAGCCGCTAATAATTCAGCCTCTTCTTGCAAGCCTTCTAATGTAGTGATTTTATGACCAGGTGCACGGAATGTAGGATATGCACAAGACAAGATAATTTCGTCATCTACCCATACAGTGCAAAGGCCACAGTTTGTTGTGTCACAGCCACAACGTACGCTATAGTAACCAAGATTACGCAATGTATCCAATAACATTTCATCAGTTGGCACATTAACAGTTACATTTTTATTATTAATATTAAGTACGAGTTCCATTATTGTGCCACCTCCTTAGACAAGCGTTGAACCATAGCTTTTACCATTTCCATACGATATTCTTTGGAAGCATGAGAGTTAGATTGGTAAACCAACTCTTCAGATGCTAATTGACCTGCTTCTTTTGCTGCAGACAATCCTTTTTCTGAAAGCAAAGCACTTGCTTTTTCTGCTAATTGAGGCACGCCAGGTCTTGTACCGATGTACACTTCAACGCCTTTGTCATCACGGCGAAGAGCACCTGTCAACACTGGGAAATCACCACGAGAGATGCGAAGAGCCTCTACAGCTACAGGCACATCTACTTTAGGGATACGAATTTCCACGAAGATATCACGTTCTCTGTATTTCATATAGTCATGTATGGACATGCGACCGCCTTTAAAAGTAACGATGTCTGCATGTACTGCCATTAATGCAGGAATAATGTCGGAGAAGCCGAAGCGGCTTGCTACAGATCCACCTATAGTAGCAGTGTTGCGGAATTGAATGCCAAGAATTTCTTTAACACCTTTAACAACAGCACCACCACAGAATTGTTGTAATGGCTCAAAACGTTCCACGTCGCCTTGCGTTGCCATAGCACCAATGACAAATTCGTTATCCTCTTCGCGAACATAACGCAAGTCAAGACTAGCCATATCAATCACTGCAGGCCATGTGCGCCGACCTAAACGCAACCAGCAGCCGCCAGCTAGCATTGGGGCAGTTTTGTTTTTTGTGGCTAATTCATAAGCCTCTTCCACCGTCTTCGGTTGTAATACTTTCATAAATGCTAACATAATCTGTCCTCTCAATGGTATACTAATACTAACAGAACTGGATGATAACCACAAAAATACAGATATCACCGAACTACAAACTTAGCAGGAATCTATAGAATTCCTCACGTTTCTTATACTTTTATTTTACCAATTATTCGCCACTAAATCTATGATGAAAGATATAAATTTACAGGAATTTTGCAAAGAATTACATATTTATGAATTTGGGATTGCCCCTTGGCCTCTACCTGAAAATGCAAAAACCATTTTGTACGAAACTAATCCCTGTCCATTTACAGCTGCAGATGTGGAGGAACGACTACTAGGAACAACTGAGTTCACACCTAAAAGTGCTATTGTCTGTCTCTTTCCATACTACGTAGAACATAACGGTCCATCCAATCTATCCCGCTATACATGGGGCACAGATTATCACCTGGTCATTAATGAATATTTAGAAAAACTTATTGAAAAATTACAAAAAATGAATACTTCAGCTCAGTTTTCTATACATTGTGACACCTCTCCCCTCGCAGACCGTTACATGGCATACTTAGCGGGCCTTGGCTTTTATGGCAAAAACAATTGTTTTATCAGTCCTAAATGGGGATCCTACGTAGTAATAGGAACGATATTAACCACATTAGAATTTGAGTCGAACACACCACTTGAACAATCTTGCATGGGTTGTAACCGTTGTATTACCGCTTGTCTAGGTCAATGCTTAGGGCACGAAGAATTCAAATATGATACTTGTAAAAGCTACTTAACACAGAAAAAAGGCGAACTCACCGACCAAGAACAACATATTATAGCTAAAACTCCATTATTGTTTGGTTGCGATGTATGCCAAGAGGTGTGCCCCCATAATCAAGGTATTCCTACAACACCAATTCCCGAGTTCCAACAAATCGAACCACACATCGATATTAATGAACTAGAAATGCTTACAAACAAAGAGTTCAAAGCTAAATATGGGCACCGGGCATTCTCGTGGCGTGGGAAGAAAATATTAATGAGAAACCAAAATATTATTGAAGAAAAATAGATATTATAATTTGTATTTGAGATGTAAAATGGCTGTGACGTCTATTAAGATGTTATGGCTATTTTTATAGAATAAAAAGAGACGACCGCTGGTCGTCTCTTTTTTAATCATTATTTGATTTCGTAGTAATTTAGCTCATCCAAGCTTTTACCAAGAGCAGGCATATAAGTCTCAAGGAACATATCTACTTCTGGCATGTTGAGTGCTTTCAATTTAGCCAAAATGGAGTCATGTGCTTCTTTAAACTCATCATTCCCTGCCTTGAGTTCGTTTACACATTTCATATAGGCCGAAATTGTATCTGCCGCCTTAACGATAGGCCACTCAGGATTATCCTCTGCATCTACTATGAAAGGCTTATAAACGGCTTGTAATCGTTCTGGCAAGGTAGATAACATTTTCTCTTGTGCTAATGTTTCAACTTCACCATACAGTTCACGAAGTTTTGGATCAAAATATTTAATCGGTGTTGGCATGTCGCCTGTAAAGATTTCACTCACCTCATGGTACATGGCAATGACCGCTACCTTATTAATGTCCACATTACCACCAAAGTATTCATTTTTGAGAGCTGCTAAATTGTGAGCTACCATCGCTACTTCGAGGCTATGTTCTTGAATATTTTCAATTTCTGTATTACGCATGAGGCTCCATCGATTGATAAAGCGCATGCGTTTTAAAAAGGCAAAGAATGAACTCATATATCCCCCATTACACAATAGTTCCCCTAAATAACTCCACGAAGTTTAAAACCGTAATCAAGGAATTGTACTGCTTCTTCCCAACGGTTATCATCGTTAAGCATAACTACAATCATAGTATGGCCATTACGGGTAGCCGATGCAATCAAGCATTCTCCTGCCGCATTCGTAAAGCCAGTTTTTAAACCATTAGCACCGGGATATTTATTGCGAATGAAATGGTTTGTGGTGCGAATTGTTTCTGGCGTACGGTTTTGATAAGGCACCTTATAATAATCATTGGCTACTTTATCGCGGAACATTTGGTATTTCATACCATACGCTGCAATCATCGCCAAGTCACGAGCCGTAGAGTGATGTCCCATTTGTGTCAAACCATGAGGATTTAAAAATACACTATTTTTTGCCCCTGCTTTTGCAGCAACGCGATTCATGTCCTTTGCAAAGTTCTCTACAGAGCCACTTACATTTTCTGCTACTACAACGGCCGCATCATTACCGCTGGCAACCATCATGCCTTCAAGAACGCCTTCCAAGGTAATTTGATCACCAACACGAACCCCCAGATTGGATTCCTCCATACTAGTGGCATAACTACTAATAGTCGCCAGTTCATCAAGTTGTGTACCTTTGAGTTCTAGAGCTGTTAACAATGTAACCATTTTCGTAGTACTCGCAGGATGCATCCACTTATCAGGATTCTTTGCAAATAGGATTTCTTTTGTATCCGCATCAATGAGAACAACAGCCTCACCTATCGTAGATGGCGGCGCAATATACGCCGCATGAGAAACACTAGTACTGAAAATAATAGCGCCTATACAGGCTATCATCAAAATAAGTCGTTTCCAAACTATACAAACATTAGTTGTTAAAGATATCATATATCTCACTTTCTGTATCACATATTAACTTTCAGGGTTATCATCAATGGCAACATCCGTTCCACTTGCTTTTTTCTTAGTTCCCTTAATTTCACCAGTAGAGTTATCTACATTTTGAAGATATACAACACGTTGAGGATATGGAATGTCGATACCATATTTATCGAACGCATCTTTTACATCAGACATAATTCCATATTGCACATCTAAGAAGTCTTTCGACTTAACGCGTGCATAGGCAGCAATGCGTACAGAGTTATCGCCAAATTCAGAAATACCAATTTCCATATTTTTAGGATTGAGTACACGTTTATCAGCAGCAAAAATATTTTTTAAGATTTTAATTGCTTCATGATGATTATTGTTATAACCAATATCAAAGACGAACGGAATAACCCTTTCGTGGGTATAAGCAATATTAGTTATGGCTTGGGAGGTAAGGATAGAGTTTGGTATATACACATTTTTTTGATCTTTAGTAGTGATAATAGTATACATAAATTGAACAGACTTAACACTACCTACAGTATCTCCAACTTGAATAACATGACCTGCTCTAAAAGGCTTAAATATAAGAATTAATAAGCCTGATGCCAAGTTAGATAAGTTGTTTTGTAAGGCCAAACCAATACCTAAACCAAAGGCACCAAAGGCAGCTACAAAGGATGTAGTAGGGACACCAATTTGATTTAAGCAAATCAATATTAGACCTACTAGCAATGCATAATTGATGATCTGCGTAATAAAGCTCATCGCAGCAGAGTCATAAGAGGCCTTAGTCATAATACGGACAGCAAAGGTTTTCACCCATTTAATAGCATAACGACCTACCCAAAATATAATAAGAGCTAATAATATATTGCCTGCTTGAGAAAAGAACCAATCTCGAAATTGAATCAATACATTCGCATCTTTAAACAGTAATTCAGAAGCCCTATTTAAAAGATCACTCATACTAACCTCCATGAATAAAATATAACGCTCATTCGGTAGAATCGGAAATATATTCGAAATAAACATATGTGTTATAATCTAACATATGTATTTTACAATAATTTAGTAAAACTATTATATCCTTATATTATATATATAACAATCTAAACCTAGGGAGACTTATATGTTTAACAATCCATATGAAGCACCACAAGAGCTTGCAACAGGAGGTCATGTAACAAAAGAGTTAAATTCCGTTACCGTACACTTTGATGACATCCATTATTCCTTATCTAGTGGTCAACTCAATGGCGGATATCACCATACTTTGGCCGTACGAAATCAGCAATTGACGTATCAAATTGAAACAGAAAAAGATTTGCCCGGCGGCTCTGTAGCAAATTATTTAGCACAAGAGTTTGAACACATCGATACACCTGTTCATTTTAGTACAGCGCTTCTTACGTCTGCTACAATGAACCTTCACGCGTACGCTAAGGTTGAAGAACACGATACGATTGTGGAGACCATCGTTACTGCAGGCTATGAAAAGACGGCCCATCGTGCAGGAACAGGCTATTGCTACGAGGAGCGAGATGGTAATTTCATAGTACCTGGTACCATTAATATTCTTGTCTTTACAAACAAGGCATTAACAGATAGTGCCATGGTGAAAGCCATCATGACAATTACGGAGGCTAAAACCGCAGCCATCCAAGATTGGGGTGTTGAAAGTGTACGCCTCTATCCATTTATCAACGAAGATATTCCTGATGCCATCACAAAAGAACGCAAGACTTCTGCTACAGGAACATCCACAGACGGTATCATTCTCACCATAGATACAAATGGTGATGTGTTAACGGACGCCGGCTCCTTCTCCCTATTTGGAGACACATTGGCTAAAGCGGTTTATGTAGGTATACAACGAGCCTTAGAAAATGCTATTGGCGCCGAATAAAAAATACGCATTCTAGGCGAAATAAAAAACCGCACATCCTAAGCGATCGTGATGTGCGGTTCATTGCATATAAAACTGTTACACATAGTATAATACTTGAAAATGAATATCAAATTAAGATTTGAGAGTTTTTCTCAAATCTTTTTTATTTTCTAATCAATATTCATAGAAAAACTGTTGTAACTTTTTAAGATTTTTAGTTTTTGTAAGCCCCAGCATCAATAAAATGCGAGCTTTTTGTGGACTCAATGTATCACTTACGAGATAGCCTGCTAGTGCATCTTGTGGTACAGCAGATACCATGCCACTCCCTGTACGAGAGGCACGTACAGTTGGGAATGCTGTATTTTGTGTTATTTGACGTACATTTTGAGGAATTGTACCATGACCCAATCCAGTCAAGATGAGTCCATCAGGATTAGTGGCAACTACACTCATTGGCACCATGTCATCCATACCACCATAGCAAGTCAAAATGACTACACGAGGCAATTCCTTAAAGTCATGTACAGCAAAGATGGATTCTTTCGTATGACGACGAGTAGAGGCTTTATAATAATGAGCTACACCATCCTGGACGATACCAAGATGCCCTACTAATGGACTGTCAAAGGTAGCCACATTAGTTGTATTCCGTTTGGACACATCACGCGCCCCATCAACATAGCCATTTAGAACAACAAGCACACCTTTACCTACAGATGCAGGTGTTCTTACCACTTGAATCGCTTGTAATAAATTAATAGGGCCATCTGCACTGATTGCCCCAGCAGGTCTCATCGAGCCAGTAATAACGATAGGTTTATCTGTATGAACAGTAAGATTAAGAAAATAAGCTGTCTCCTCCATGCTATCTGTTCCATGAGTAATAACAACACCGCCTATATCCTCTTGATTGACTAATTCTTGTACTAACTTAGATAAATCCAACCAATGCTGGACAGTAATATCGGAACTTTCAATATTACTAAACTGAGTATATGTATATGGACCATATGGTTCTGTACCTGGTACGGAGTCTAAAATTTCATCGAGGCCTAGTACACCTGCAGTATATCCCGTCAAATCTGTATCGGATGCACCTTGTCCAGCAATTGTACCACCCGTACCAATCAACGCAATTTTTGTCTCCATATTACCTCCATCATAAAATACATAAGAAATAGTAAATCTTTTGTTAATCAACATTAGCATGAATTAGACTAGCTAAAACAAGTCCTCTCTCAACATTGTCGGTGAAAGGACGGCATCAATTCTAATTTATGCTTATTAATACGATTTAAATAATCAATACGCTCTTTCGTTTCAGGATTTTCTATCTCTCCAGTTCTAATATATCGATCTAATACAGCATAGGTAAATCCTAATTTATCCTCATCAGATAGACCGCTGAGTCCATCACTAGGCGTCTTATCTACAAGATATTTTGGAATATCAAGTAATCGACCTATTTGGCGCACCTCTTCTACGACAAGATTAGCAAGAGGACTAAAATCCCCAGCACTATCGCCATATTTTGTAGAATACCCTACATAATCTTCAGATCCATTACATGTATTAGCTACGCGTGCCCCATTTGGCAAGTTTTGCCCTACTGCATATAGTGTTGTCATGCGAAGACGCGGTGGTGTATTAATTCCTGCATCTTTGGATATATCTGATCTACCAGTAACTGCTGTATAACCTTCACCTTGAATGATAGCATTCATCAAAGCTTCATAGGCAGTTCCAATATTCACTATGATATGTGGAATTCCCAAATGTGCCACTACAGCCTTAGCATCATCGATATCAGACTGAATTCCATTCGGCATAAGAACACCTACTACGCGTTCTGCCCCAAGGGCTTCTTTACATAAAGCAGCTACGATTGTGGAATCCTTACCACCTGAAATACCCACTACAGCGCTACAACTAGGCCCATTTTGACTAAAATAATCTCGAATCCATTGAACGAGAGCCTCTTTTGTTGCTTCTGGATTGTCTAACATAAGCCCTCCTATTTCTTTCGGAAAATACGATTTAATAAATCCATTTTCATTTGATAGTATCCTGGACTCATATCAAGGTAATGACGATGTGGATTTTCAAAGCGCTGTTCTTCTAACCAAATTTCGCGGTCTAGTTGGTCTTTAACGTATTGACGAAGCTCTTCTAATGTCGGCAATTTTACGATAAGCTTGCCATCTTTAATAATGAGTTGTTTCATCTCTTTAAAGGTGCAATTTTCAAAGTACAATTCACGCCATGGTTGTTCTGGATCGATATAACGATATGGTTCTGTCGTATCTGGCACCTCTGCTAACAATGTTAATAAATCTGCAATGGCACGCCCTTTATCATTGTATACGCGATACACCTTTTTAAAACCTGGGTTCGTAATCTTTTCAACAGATTCAGAAATCTTGATGCGAGGCTCCCACACACCATTCTTTTCAACGCCAGCAATCTTGTATACGGCGCCAAATACAGGGTCGCTCTTAGAGGTAATCAGTCTTTCACCTACACCAAAGATATCAATAGGACCACCCTGTCCCAATAAAGAGGTTATTGTATATTCATCAAGACTATTGGAAGCCATAATTTTGCAATCTTCTAAGCCTGCCTTATCAAGCATACGACGAGCTTTTTTAGCTAAGTAAGCAAGGTCACCTGAATCAAGGCGTATACCTTTTAAGCGTTTTCCCATAGGTTCCAATACCTCTTTAGCTACTTTAATAGCATTAGGAACCCCAGAGTTTAATACATCATAGGTATCAACAAGGAATACAGCCCCATCCGGATACACTTCAGCATAAGCTTTGAAAGCTTCGTATTCAGAATCATGATACATAACCCAACTATGAGCCATGGTTCCACTCACAGGAATACCAAATTGTTGGCCTGCTAAAACAGTTGCCGTAGACTGTACCCCACCAAGGTAGGCTGCTCTCGCACCATATACAGCGGCATCCACATTATGAGCTCGACGAGCCCCAAAATCGGCTACTACACGCCCATCCGCAGCACGAACGATGCGATTAGCCTTTGTAGCGATAAGGGACTGATGGTTCATCATAGTTAGTACTGCAGTTTCTACGATTTGTGCGTCTATGAGAGGGGCTACGACGGTTATAACTGGTTCGTTTGGATAAATAATCGAACCTTCTGGAAACGCATATACATCACCAGTAAAGGAGAAATCTTTAAGATAGTTTAGAAATTCCTCACTAAAGATCCCTTGATTCCGTAAAAAATCAATATCACTTTCATCAAAATGTAGATTTAAAATGTACTCAACGATTTGTTCAAGACCACCAAAAATGGCAAAGCCACCCTTATCTGGATTACGTCTAAAGAACACATCAAAAGCGACGCGATCCGTATTTTCATGTTGTGTAAAATAGCCGTGTGCCATGGTCATCTCATAAAAATCCATAAGCATACTAATATTGCGACTGTCGTGTTGCATCGGTTCACCAACCTTCTAAAATCTAATGGATTCAATTAATCGTTAATCGTATACCCTCATTATACATTATTATTCCTATATAGCTAGTACATACATATACTACAGTTTCCATAAACTATCCTAATAATCATTCTTGTGATATAACTATATATATACTAACTATTTATATATTCCATATATATGTCGGTAAAAGTTATCACTGGAATGAACTCTTTTATTAGTATTACAAATTCAGATACTAATAAAAACACTAAGTATTCCGTATAATCAATCAACATATATATCTATTATTTACATGAGAATGAAAGGAACCATTATGGAATCAATCGTTCAAGCAAAACGCGTATTAGAAATATTTAAAGAAATGAGCCAAATTCCTCGTGAATCAGGAAACGAAAAAGGCATCAGCGATTATATCGTAAACTTTGCTAAAAATTTGGGGCTTGAAGCTCATCAAGACGATCAATTTAATGTAGTTATCCAAAAGCCAGCGTCTCCAGGTTATGAAAACCGACCTTCTATCATCTTACAAGGCCATATCGATATGGTTTGTGTACGAGATCATGACTCCAATCATGACTTCTCCAAGGATCCTATTGCAAACATCATCGAAGGTGAATGGATGCACGCAGACCACACTACACTAGGTGCGGACAACGGTATGGGTGGTGCCATGATGCTTGCCATCCTCGAAGATGATAGTCAACAACATGGACCTATGCAATTATTGTTCACCACAAATGAAGAAACTGGCATGGATGGCGCTTTCGCCATTAAAGAAGGCCAAGTAAGTGGCGATTACTTACTCAACCTCGATACAGAGGTAGAGCACGACTTCACTGTTAGCTGTGCTGGCGGTTGCCATGTTCACGTAAACATTCCATTATTGCGCGAAAACAACCAACCTGGTTATGATGCAGGCTTATCTTTTACCGTAACAGGCCTTAAAGGTGGTCACTCCGGTATTGAAATCTGCGAACAACGTGCTAATGCTAACCAAGTATTAACACGTGTACTCTATGATATTCAACAACAATATCCTGTATGCTTAGCATCCTTTGAAGGTGGCGTAAAACATAATGCCATTCCTTCTGAAGCAGTTGCTGTATTATCCGTACGCGCTGAAGATGTAGCGGCCATTAAAACATTAATTGCCTACCAAGAAAAGCAATATCTCCATGAATATGGTATCCAAGATCCAGGTCTTAAATTTGTTGTAGAAGATGTCGCTACTCCTGATGTAGTATATGCAGATGACACAACAGAAGCTCTTATTACTTATATCTATCTTGCACAAGATGGTGTTCATTCTGTAAGCAAATCTATCCCAAATCTTGTAGAAACTTCTAACAACATCGCTATCGTACGAGAAAACGAACATACTATTGAAATACTCATTTCCATTCGTAGCTCCAATAGCAACAGTCTTGAATTCTTGGCTAAGAAAATGATATTACTTGCGAAAACACTAGGTGTATCTGCAGAGCGTACTGGTGGTTATCCTGCATGGGAATACGATAAAGGCTCCAAGCTTGAAGAACAAGCTATTTCCTTACATAACGAAATGTTTGATACACCAGCTAATGTAAACGCTATTCATGCAGGTCTTGAATGCGGCTTGTTGAAAGGCGTATTACCAAACACCCAAATGATTAGCTTTGGACCTACTATCGTAAGTCCACATACACCAATGGAACGCGTTCATTTACCATCCGTTGAAAACGTGTATGTATACCTCAAAGCATTGTTAGCTAAGTTACAATAAAGTTACAATAAAATTACAATAAATATACTATATTAAATAATGACTATATACTTCATATATAATTTGGTATACTAAAAGTAATCTAATTAGAGATTTATATAACGAATTCTCTTCCCCCCTCCTATGAGGGCTTCAGTCAACTCTTCCCGACTGAACCTTCTATAGGAGGGATTTTTTTATGTTTTTCAAAAAAATATAAAATTAATATATATTCAAACAAGAGTATTCATTCATATATGGATAAATTGATAATCCCTACGTTTTTCACAATTAATTATGAATATTAAATACATCTGTTAATATACTCATATAATGTATATAATCCATATATTTAAAGAGAATTTTAAGAATAATAGAACTCTCATAACTATGCATATACCCTAGGATGTATTTTCTGTGTTATCCTATAGGTGTATACTGTGTTTATCTTACTCAGGAGGCACGTATGATTCCTATTATTATCATATCCGGATTTCTAGGTTCGGGAAAAACAACATTTTTACAACATATACTAAAAGAACATAAACCTACAGACAAGGTTTTAATTATAGAAAATGATTTTGGCGAAACTAGTCTTGATGCGGCAAATCTTGCTAAAACAGGTGCTACTATTCGTGAAGTAACGTCTGGTTGTATTTGCTGCAGCCTACAAGGAAATTTCCAACAAGCATTACTCGATATTCTTCAAAATTATGATGTAGATATTATCTATATTGAACCATCTGGGGTCAGCAAATTGAGCGAAATCATCCATACATGTGAAGATGAAGACATTGCGAAATCCGCCTATGTTCACGCCTCAGTAACAACGGTGGATGCTATGCAAGCACCTATGTTTATCAAAAACTTTGGTTTATTCTTTAAAGATCAAATCACAAACAGTGACGCTATCTTCTTGAGTCACACCGAAGATGTTCAACAAACAAGTATTACAAAGCGCATGATTCACGACTTAGCTCCCAACACACCTATTCACGAAGAGTCATGGGATACCATTTCCTTACGAGACTATATTAAACGCCTCTATCACTGTCATGATGACAATTCATTACATGATGAGCATCTATTTATGAGTCATACCTTTAAAGACTTGCGTACACTCACTGTATTACAGTGGAAAACAATTTTAGAAGGTATGCCAGACGGTGTGCTCCGCGCTAAAGGTATTGTACCGACCACCGAAGGTCCCCATGAGTTGCAATACGGTACGCATTACTGCTCCCTAGTACCTAGCGAATCCACTGACTACAGCTTAGTCGTTATTGGTACTGATTTTAATGTGCCAATGGTACATAACGAAGTGTGTCAATCATGATACCTGTTTATATCGTTACCGGATTTATCGGTTCTGGTAAAAGTACATTTATAAATGAACAATTACAATACCGTAAAAAGCTGGGCGGCACAGCATGTATCAGTGCCGAACAAGGTTCTGTATCACTTATTAAAGATGCTTTACAACTTAGCCCTGATAAACTCAGTGCAATCACGCCTAATCAACCTGACACCTATAGTTCTATAGCAGACGAGATCGCAACCTATATCAATAAGACAAATCCCAAAGAAATATGGATTGAATGGAATGGTATGGTCAGCTTTTATCAACTAGAATCCTTGCTATACAGTGATAAGCTGCGTCACATGTTACAAATCGAAAAGGTATTATATATTTGTACGGATCAATTCGTCGCATCGATGTTACCTGGTTTAGGTAATGACGTAACAAGCCAATTATACAGTGCAGATTGCATCATCACGGAGACCGATACACATCATACCTTATTACGGACCTATAATAGAGAGGCCAAGATTATAACAGCGCCAACGCCAGAAAAGGTAGAGCAATTATGTCGCAATTCTACGTGGGGCCTCATACCAAATCTATTAGTTATCGGCATTACCGCCTATATACTTTTAGTTACCGCGTTCCGTCATGACATTCCTTACTCCATTCATCAATGCTTTGCCATCATTACAGGGCTCATTGTCGAAGCGATTCCATTCCTTTTATTAGGAACTATTGGCTCAACCGTTATACGCTATTTTGTACCACAAAGCGTACTACTAAAACTATTAGGCGATTATTCTTGGAAAAGCTATGGTGCCGCCATGGTTAGTGGCCTAGCCTTACCTGTATGTGACTGTGCCATTATTCCATTATTTAAAGCACTCACAGATAGAGGCGTACCATTATCAGTGGCCCTCCTATTTATGCTAGCCAGCCCAATCATCAATCCTATTACCATTCTCTCCACTTGGTATGCCTTTCCAGATAATCCCATGATTTCTGTATGGCGTATCGTCCTTGGACTTGGCGTAGCTTTATTAGTGGCATTATCTTTTCGCTTCTATCCACCTTCAAAGGAACTAATGAAAGCTAGAAATACCCAGAATCTTAGCTACGAAGAGGTTTTAATAGAGTCATCTAGGAGTAAACACATCAACAAAAAAAGATTGTTAATTCATATGGAAAAAGAGTTTTCCCAACTCTTATTCTATTTCTCCATGGCAGCCTCTGTTTTATCAGTAGTCCAAGTATATGGAAAACCTTGGCTCATCAATGCGGGTATCACATTACCTATCGTGTGGGCTATTCCAATCTTGCTAGTATTAGCTTTCTTCTTCTCAATCTGTTCTACATCAGATGCTATTATAGGCAAATCCTTGAGCACCCTATTTCCTATAAGCTCAGTTATGGGCTTCCTCATCTTAGGACCAATGCTCGATATTAAAAATGTATATATTTTAAAACAATATATGCCAACTTCATTCATACTTCGTCTAGGCATAACTATTGTAATTATGTCTTATATAACAGCATTAGGTTTTCAATTCTTTGTAGGCTAATTTTAGTCATTACCATTTCAGTTCGTAATAAATATAAAAGGAGATGATTCTATGAAATTAGGACTGAAAGATCGCTTTTCAATTGTGAAAGGCGCTCTCTATCTCATCTTAGGTATCTGCTGTGTATACCTAATTCTGACGGGCCGTTATTTGAACTATATTGCACCCCGATATGAACTACTGCTCGGCATCAGTAGCATAGCTCTCATATTAGGTGGATTAGCAACTATCATTTGGGCTCCATCCCGCTATTACAAGCACAATTTACGTTCTATCGTACCTATTATTATCCCCGTAGTTTTGCTCATTGTGCCCCCTGTCCTAGTTCCTAATACTGGTGTTCACGGCGCAACACGGGTTAATGATGATACGAACAATTTTGATTTTACAAATGATGCTATAGGTGAGGTTATTACCGTTAATAGTGAAAGCAAAGAGCCTGGCATTTCTAAAGACAAAAAAGAAATCGTACTAAACTCCGATAACTTCTATCAAACCATCGTAAAGGTTGGATCTAATGTAGACCAATACAAGGACTACACTGTATATATGACAGGTTATGTAAATCGCGATGATAATACGCTAAAATCTAATGAATTTACCATCTCTCGTATGGCCATGTCTTGTTGCATCGCTGACGTAGCACCCATTGGCATGACAGCTTATAAAACAGATGGCGATAGTTTAGCTAATGAACAATGGGTTTCTATCGAAGGCAAAGTATCTACACGAGACTTCCACGGTCGTGCTCAACCATATATAGAAGTAACCAAAATAAAAACAGCAGAGCCTATTTTAGGTTATGTATATCCTTAAATAAATAATATTAAATTAACAGTCTTAATAAATCTTAAAGAGACATCATTAAACAGTCTTAAATAGATCTGTAAACAAATAAAACCGAGGCATAACGCCTCGGTTTTAATAAATATATAATAGTATTATATAAAGACTATATTATCGATGTAATTCTTTAACAATTCGTTTGCCAAGAGATGCTGCAACGGCACAAAGGAAGATGTCTGGACCTACGGGAATCAAGAAGCATGTAATAATAACAGCTTCAACCCCAATTGGTTTGCCTAAGTATAAGTTCATAATAAAGTATAGATAAATCATACCAAGGCCATACACGATAAATAGATTTAATATAGATCCTGCTAATAATCGTTTAAAGGATAAAGTCTCCATAGACTCTGCAATACGGCCTACTGCATAAGCACCTACCATAAAACCAATTAAATAACCAAAGGTAGGTTGTAAAATGTAACCAGGCCCACCACCGGATGTAAAAATCGGTACCCCAATTAAACCTAAGACAATGTAAATACCAACGCTAGCAGCCCCCAATCGACTGCCTAATACAATGCCTGCGAGGGTAGTAAATAAGATTTGTAATGTAAATGGACAATTTGGTAATGGTACCCGTATAAAAGCACCTACGGCAATCAATGCGACAAAGAGTGCTGTCATCGTTAACTGACGGGTAGTGATGCGACCTTGTTTCGACACGGTAGAACTCATGGTATACCTCCATTAATAACACATCAACAAACTACTAACTACCTAAATTAAAACACTTGTATTTTTAATTGTCAACTACGTGTGTTGACTTTTAGTTAACTATGTAGTCTAATACTATATATATGGCAATTTCAAGTATTTTATTTTTTTGACTATACATTATAGTTATTACTAATCATTTATAATAACTAAAAGATATACTCATCTTCATACAAAAAACTTTGTATTTCATCTTATATTCATGTAGCAACATTAAATTATACGTAAGTAGATTGAGTAAAATCTACTTTCACAAAACAGTATATAAACGTACCTTATATTAGGAGGCATTCATTATGAAAAATGTTAAAAAAGTATCAAAGGTATTATGTGCATTTGGCGTTAGTACAGTATTATTAGCAGGCGTAGTTGGCGCAGCTAGCAACCATGCTTACAACAACAATAGCAACTGGAAAGGCGTTGGTAGCGTAGCTCCATCCGCTCAAGCTAACTATTCTGTTGATTACATGGGCGCTGTTACAGTATTCCAACAACAATTCCCTGGCGCATCTGTAAAATCTATTTCCTACGACGCTAAACACAACCCTTACTATGAAGTAGAAGGTTACTACAACCACCGTCAAGTAGAAATTAAAGTAGACGAAGCAACTGGTCAAATCGTTGGTAAAGAAGTTAAAGGCTACACAATAGGCAATAAAGCTATCAACGTTCAAAACATCATCATCCCTGAAGTAGCTGAAACAAAAGCTATCGAAAAAGTTGGTGCTGACTTCCAAACTATGGAATGGACTGTTGAACGTGAAAACGGTAAAGTTGTATACGAATTCGATATGACAACTGGTGGCGACAAAAAAGCAGAAGTAAAAGTTGACGCTACATCCGGTAAAGTATTGAGCTCCAAAGTAAAAACTACAAAATACTAAGAAGCTCTTTTCATCTAGTGAACCCCTATCCTAACCCACTAAGATGACACACTACACATATAACACACATACTATACACACAGTATCCCAATGGATACACTCTCTAACACAAACTAACACACAAACTTAGAGAGCCCTGTAACTCATAAAGGGCTCTCCCAAAACCCTATCTCACACAATAGGTAAAGGGTCTGTGCTCACACACCACAGACCAAACGTTACACACACTATACTCCCTTTAAAAGACCTTGGATCGTTGAATTCAAGGTCTTTTTTTCTATCCTCCAGATATTACTATATATTTATAGATATCTACCATAACACAACAATCTAATTTAGAATTAACTAGAATACATACTTCAACACAAAAAGACCTCCCACGAAGGGAGGTCTTTTGTATAAGTTTTATAAGTCTGATAGTTTGTGTTCTATTTCTTAAGCGAGGTCAAAGCTTAAGAATGTCATTTGTATGTTCTGAAAGTTTGATCTATAGTATTTCAATATTTGGAGTAGGAAATTATGCCTTATCCAAAGCTTGAGCCAAGTCTTCGATAATATCGTCGATATTTTCAAGGCCGATGGACAAACGGATCATATCTGGTGTTACGCCAGCAGATTTTTGTTGTTCTTCGTTAAGTTGTGCATGTGTTGTAGATGCAGGGTGAATAACAAGAGATTTAGCATCTGCTACGTTAGCCAAGTTGGAGAAGATTTCCAAGGAGTCAACAAGTTTAATACCTGCTTCTTTACCGCCTTTTACGCCGAATGTGAACACAGCACCAACACCTTTGGAGAAGTATTTATCAGCTAATGCTTTGTATTTGTTATCTTCTAATTCTGGATAGCTTACCCACGCTACTTTTGGATGTTTGCTTAAGAAGTCTACTACTTTACGAGTATTTTCAACGTGACGTTCTACGCGCAAGGATAATGTTTCAATGCCTTGCAAGATTTGCCAAGATGCAAGTGGAGTAATGCATGCGCCAGTATCACGAAGCAATTGAGCGCGGATTTTTACAGTGAATGGAATTGGCAAATCACCATATACTAAACCATTATAGTGTTCATCACCTTCGGAGAAGCCAGGATATTTACCAGAACCTTTATAATCGAATTTACCAGATTCTACTACTACACCAGCCAATGTTGTACCATGACCACCAAGGTATTTAGTAGCAGAGTGAACAACTACGTCAGCACCATGTTCTAATGGACGGAACAAGTATGGAGATGCAAATGTGTTATCTACGATCAAGATAATGTTGTGTTTATGTGCAATATCAGCTACTGCTTGTACGTCGATAAGGTTGATGCCAGGGTTACCAATGGACTCGATGTAAACAGCTTTTGTATTTTCATCGATAGCTGCTTCAAATTCCTCTAAGTTATCAGGATTTACAAATTTAGTTTCGATACCAAGACGTGGCAATGTAGCTGTGAACAAGTTGTAAGTACCACCGTACAAAGTGGAAGCTGCTACGATATTGTCGCCCGCATTAGCTACGTTCAAAATAGAATATGTAATCGCTGCGGAACCAGATGCTACTGCGATACCACCAGCACCACCTTCAAGTTGTGCCACACGAGCATCCAATACATCAGTAGTAGGATTGCCAAGGCGGGAATAAATGCCACCAGGATTAGTTAAGGCAAAACGACCTGCTGCTTCTTCTGCGTCTTTAAATACGAAAGATGTAGTTTGGTAAATAGGTACTGCACGCGCACCTGTTGGATCTACCGTTTGACCGGCATGTAATTGTAATGTTTCAAATCTGTATTGTTTACTCATTATGACAACTCCTTTATGTTAACTGTGAATTTAGTTCGTTGTTTATACCTAGTATAGTACTATGCTTTAAAAATTATGTCTACTATTTTTTATATGAACTTATCCATAACTTAAAACTATGGTGGGTTTTAAAAGTCACCAAGTAGTTTCAACCTACTCTAGCGAGCTAAGTAACTGTATAAATGAATGTACAGAAAAGCCCCTAGTAACTTCTAATTGACTAGTCCATATTAGAGACTATCAGAAGTAATTAGGGGCAATAGCTACATACGATAGTTTAGATATAGGCACCTAAATTTTTATCGCGTTCAAATTTCATTTTTTGAATTTGTTCAATAATGTACGGTGTTTCTTGGTAAACATAATAATTTAACCAATTTGTAAATAATAATGTACTTACTGAACGCCAGCGTACGATAGGACGTTGTTTTGGATCGTCGTTAGGAAAATAATTTTCAGGAACCGCAATATCCATACCTTTTTTGATATCCCGTTCATATTCACGATTGAGTGTATCCCAATCGTATTCGGCATGACCAAAGACAAAGATATGTTTATTGTCTAAGCTACGAACAATAGCTGCACCTGTTGGGTCAGAACCCGCTAAGAGTTCCAAATCGCGATTTTCCTTAATTTGTTGCAAGGAAACTGTCGTATGGCGGGAGTGTGGCATCCAGAACTTTTCATCGAAGCCACGTAAGAGTAATGGTCGATCATTGTAGATATCATGTTCGTACACGCCAAATAATTTCTCATCCATAATGGATTTATTAATACCAAAATGATGATACAAACCAGCTTGAGCGCCCCAGCAGATATAGAACGTAGAGTATACATGCTCTTCGCCCCAATTCATAATTTCTACTAGCTCAGGCCAATAGTCTACCTCTTCGAAAGGCATTAACTCTACAGGAGCCCCTGTAATAATCATGCCGTCAAAGAACTCGTCTTTTACCTCCTCAAAGGTACGGTAAAAAGTTTCTAAATACTGCTCATCTGTATTTTTTGATTTTCGAGATGCAGTATGTATTAAGGTTAAATTAACTTGTAATGGGCTATTACTAAGAGCACGTAAAATTTGAGTCTCTGTAATCTCTTTAGTAGGCATCAAATTGATTAACAGAATATTCAAAGGTCGGATTTGTTGATTTTCCGCCCGTTCTGTATCCATAACGAAAATATTCTCTTGAGCTAATTTCGTTATGGCCGGTAAATTTTTTATTACTTTAATAGGCATATTATCACCTCTACACACTAAACAATTTGATAACCTAATCTAAATAATCTAACTAATCTAAATAATCTAACCAATCTGATTAAAAGCCTCTAGCCTCGTAGGCACGGCGCCAAGCTTCAAGGCCTTCTTCCAATGTTTTACGAGGACACGCTACATTGATACGTTCAAAGTCTTCCCCATCTACACCAAACATGGAACCAGTATCAAGCCACAATTTAGCTTCATTGATAATCCATTCATCACGCTCTTTAGGGCTTAATGGCAACTTAGAGCAATCTAACCACATGAGATACGTCCCTTCCGGACGATATACATGAATTTTCGGCATATAGTTTGCTACATAGTCGATGGTAAATTGAATATTATCTTGAATGTACTCTTTCAACTCGTCGAGCCAAGGTGCCCCAACTTTATAGGCCCCTTCACAACCAACGATGCCCATCGTATTTAACTGGCTATAACCAGCGCGGTCGATTTCTTTAATAAAACGACCACGTAAGGAGTCATTAGGAATGAAAATATTACTTACTTGAAGGCCAGCGATGTTGAAAGTCTTACTAGGCGCTGTACATACGATACAGTGTTCTGCATAGCTTTCACCTAGGTCAGCAAAGACCTTATGAGTATGACCTTTCCAAACAAAGTCAGCGTGGATTTCATCGCTTACGATGAGTACATTATATTTAATACAAATATCGCCAAGTCGTTTTAACTCATCCTCAGTCCACACGCGACCTACTGGATTATGCGGATTACATAAAAGAAATAATGTTACATTTTCCTCAACGATAGCCCGTTCAATGCCTTCAAAATCAATGGTGTACTTCTCTTCGCCTTTGATTAATGGCACATTGATGAGACGACGGTCATTATCATCGATAACCATACTAAATGGATAGTACACCGGTTGATTGATGAGTACCCCTTCACCTTCCTTGGTGAAAGCGCGAACAGCCATGGCCAAAGCAAAGACAATACCAGGAGTTTTAACGAGCCATTTTCGTTCTGGCGTCCAGTTAAAGCGCGTAGTAAACCAATTTTGTAGCACTTTAAAGTATTCGTCATCGGATTCGGTATAACCAAACACGCCATGGTTCACGCGGTCCAATAAAATTTGCTTTAACTCAGGTGGGATTTCAAAATCCATGTCCGCTACCCAGAATGGCAATACATCTGCTGGTTTACCACGCTTTACAGCAAAATCGTATTTCAAGGATTTTGTGTGGGTTCTATCTAAAATTTGATCAAAATTATATTGTCCCATAGGAACTCCTTTATTTATTGAAAGCTTGTTCCAAGTCCGCAATCAAGTCATCAGTATCTTCAATACCTACAGATAGACGCAATAAGCGACGTGTAATACCTTTGCGCTCAGCATCTTCTGGTTTTAAATCTGGATGTGTTTGCGTTACAGGGTAGGTCAACAAGGACTCTGTACCACCAAGACTTTCAGCAAATTGAATTAGCTCAATGCCTTCCAATACTGTTTTAGCCGTTTCTTCGCTATCTACTTCAAAAGATAACATGCCACCAAAACCAGTCGTTTGGGCTTTATTAATTTCATAGCCTGGATGTTCAGGAAGACCTGGGAACAATACTTTAGTAACCTTAGGTTGTGTTTTGAGCCATTCCGCAAGAGCAATGGCATTCTTTTGGTGTTGTTCCATACGAAGGGCCAATGTTTTGACGCCGCGGATTACGAGCCAACTATCCATAGCGGACAAACAAGCGCCTACAGTTTTGTAAGTTAAACGCAATTTAGCAGCCAATTCATCGTCTTTCACAATAGTGAAACCAGAAATTACATCGTGATGACCACCGATGAATTTTGTACCACTATGAACGACAATATCTGCACCCAACGTTAAAGGTTTTTGGAAATATGGGCTCAAGAATGTATTGTCGATGATTACAAGCGCATTACGCTCATGGGCTAACGTGCAGAGAGCGCGAATATCGGTAATCTCCATCATAGGATTTGTTGGTGTTTCAATATAAACAGCCTTTGTATTCGGTTTGAAAGCTGCTTTCACCGCATCAAGATCAGATGTACCTACATAGGTAAACTCGATGCCATTTTGTTCGTAAATATTTGTGAACATACGGATAGAGCCACCATATAAGTCATCGCCTAAAATGATATGGTCTCCAGGGGAAAATAGATGGAATACTGCATCCACTGCGGCCATACCAGAGGAGAATGCTAATGCATCCGTACCTTCTTCAAGGCCTGCTATCAATTGTTCCAAGCGGTCGCGCGTCGGATTAGACTCACGCGTATATTGGTAACCTGTCGTATCACCCAACTGTGGATGAGAAAATGTACTAGACATATAAATTGCAGGGGAAATTGCACCAGTACTATCTGGTCTACCGCTGCCATGAACGCATTTTGTATTAAATTTCATTCCAATCAACTCCTCATATTTGTATACAATATGTTAATTGTAAAGTAGACAATGATTAAGGTCAATAAAAATGGGCACTCATACAACCTGAGTGCCCCGAAAAAGTCATATCTATTTTGAATGGGTTGTCATAACTATAAGTTACGTTAGACTAATTTTTAGTACGTTTTGTAATAAGTAGAGCCAAAATAATGCCCAAAGAAGATGTTACCAATTGAGGCCAACTAGATACAAATAACATAGTATTTACAATCTTCGGTGGGAATTGGAATAGGGAAAAGAACAAGGAATATCCTCCAAAGAGAACACCTGCTTTTACCAAGGCCGCCACGATAATAAGCAATACTTTCGGTTTATGTTGTAACCAGTGCGCTACGAATACATAGGCTGTCGTGCCAAGGGCGGTAATCAAAATAAACGGTGGCAACGGCAACATGCCTTGTAAATGTGCTACTACTGGTGCAATCCAAGCAATAACAAGACCATTTTTCCAACCATAGCGCCATGTGGCGAGTACAAATGTAGCAGATGTAATAGAACCGATGAGGAACATACTCACCTGATTAGGAATAAATGGAAAAATGAGACGCAAACTTTGCGCCAATAAGGCTACGGCCAACAATAGACCTGTGCCCGTAATAGACTTTGTAGACATAAGAACCTCCTACTATACGATATAGATTTCACAAGAGGTACCCACCTCATATTTCAAATTAAGCCTCTACAAAATATAGACGCGCTCGATCATATACCCAATTATACACATACGTATAACCTAAGATAACCAATGTCATCGTTATATCCGTCATAAAAGCCATCCAAAAGCTCATCTGCATCATGTACATAATAATTGGCACCGTTGCAATCATAAATAAGCCTTCAAATAACACAGCATGAACCGTACGAATGATTGGGCCTCGCGCTAATCGATCACCTGGTACTAGTTTATCAAAAATCCAGTTAAACACAAAATTCCAAACCATAGCTAGTAAGGAAAAAATAACCATTAATACAAAAGGCTGTCCCTCATGAGGAACAAACTGCATTACCAAACAACCAATTAAAATACAACCAAGCTCATACAAAATCGACTGTACCACACGCTCTGAAGCAGACATAACAAACACCTCCATCAGAAACTAGACAAGAAATTCACTATCACTCTACTATTATATTTATTTTTTTAGATTTGTCGAGTTTTGTGGAGCTTTGCCATTTCCAGATATAAAGAAAGCCCCTCGTAGTGTTCTGTAAGCTCGACTTGCGCACCTGAAGTGAGTTTTGCCATTTTAAGATAGAAAAAGCCGCCATATGTCTGTCCAGCGACTTGCGTTTCCGGTAGTGAGTATTGTTATTTCAGGATAAAAAGAAGCCGCATTGTATCTTCTAAGCGACTTGCGTCAGAATGGAGCGCAAGGAGATACAATGCGGCGGAGCACTTTATCCTAAAAGTGGCATTACGAACTCAATCCATGGAATCCCCACCACGATAAAGATCGCGAGGTAGATAATCCCAAAGATAGCGCCCAATTTCCAGAATTCAGGGCCTTTGTTATAGCCACTAGCAAACCAGATTGGGCTATGACCAGTACCATATGGTGTAAGGATACCCATAATCCCCATCGGTACTAACAGAATCAACATAACTTGCGCTGGATCAACGCCAGGAATTTGAAGAATTAGAGTAGCAAACAAGCCTACCATAGCTGTTACATAAGCAGTGCCAGAAGCAAAGAAGTAACGAAGTAAGCAGAATGCTAATAACAAACCAAGAACTGCCATTGTAGGATCTAAAGAAACCAAAGAACCACCAGCAGATTTAGCAAGCCAGTCTAAGAAGCCTACATTTTTAAGGCCAGAAGCCATAGGTACGAGTGTAGCAAACCAAGTCAAAACATTCCATGCTGGTTTGTTAGCAAGGAAGTCTTGCCATGTCATAATCTTAGTGAAAATCATCAAGATAATAACAATTAAAGCCGTTGTAGTTGGGTTTACTTTGAATGTAGAAGCACCAATCCACAATACAAGAGCCAATACAGAAATCAAGGCCATGAAGATTTCACTACGTGTCATAGAACCTAATTTCTTGTATTCATCTTTTGCCCATGCTGCAATTTCAGGAGAACCTTTTACCTCTGGTTTGCAGAATACATACGTTAACAATGGAGTGATGATAAACAAGATGAGACCTACTGGCAAGAATGCAAGGAACCATGTGCCCCAGTTAGCAGCTACGATACCAGATTTAGCAGACAATTCTAGAGCCAATGGGTTTGGCGCTGCACCAGTCAAGAAAATAGAGCTAGATACACATGTAGTTGCCAACGCTACCCAGTTCAAATAGGAACCAATTTTACGAGGGTTCTTATCTGGATAGGAATCGAACATTGGGCAAATACTAGATACGATTGGATAAATCGTACCACCGGAACGAGCCGCATTACTTGGAATGAATGGAGCCAACACAAGGTCAGTAATAGCAATGGCATAACCAAGACCTAAAGAGGACTTACCAAGCTTTGCTACCAAGAACAAGGCAATACGACGGCCAAGACCAGAGTTTTCATAACCAATACCGATCATGAAAGCTGCAAAGATCAACCATACGATGGCATTAGAGAAACCACTAAGGCCCCAACTGATAGCTTGTGCATCAGTAATCGCCTTTGCTACACCAGTTGCTTTATCTACAACAGGGGCAGGACCTACTTTAAACAACATAGATACGGTAACTGCAATGATACCGATAAAAGCTGGTGGCATTGGTTCTAAAATCAAACCTACCACGAGGCCAGCGAAAATACTTACGTAAATCCAAGAATTTGCGCTAAGGCCTTCAGGAGCACCGATGAGCCATACAAGAATAGCTACTACAAGCGGTGCGAATAATTTCCAATTCAACTTCATTAGAAACTCTCCTTACTACTTCAAAACAAAAATTACAAAAAAATGCTTATTTAGTATATCAAAAATTTTAATAAGATGATATAAACTTAATCATAACACTTATTAATTGATAATAAACTTTTAGTAATAAATTTCATCCTACTCGTAGTAGAAAACGGTACCATTGTGGAACAAGGAACACATCACGAACTAATCGAACGCGGTGGTCACTATAAAGAACTCTATGAAAACTATGCGGCAGGTATGACCGTATAAGGAAGTCTACCAAAGGTAACCAACCTACTTGCAGTAGATACTAATGAGCTCAAATTATTCCCGACAAACAAAGAACCCCTAATGAGTAAAAACTTATTAGGGGTTCTTTTATATTTCTATATTCTATTCACCTTTTGGTACGAACCATAGGCCGTTGTTATTTTTTTCCATGTAGTCTTTGAATTCTTGAGAGTGGTAAGCAGCTACAATATCTTTTGCCCATTGAGCATCTTTGTTTTTCTCGTTAACTACGACTTGTAACAACCATTGTGGCAATACATCTTCATTTGCTAATGCAGATTTAGGATCAATTTTTGCATTATAGATGATAGCACCGGTAATAACAATATAGTCAAAATCAGTACGTACAGAAGGAATTGTAAGGGATTTCATTTCTGTAAATTTAAGATGTTTAGGGTTTTCAATTATATCAGCTTGTGTTACTGTTGCTAAATCTTTATTTGGATCAAGTTTAATCCAACCGATTTTTTGCAACAACGCATAGGCACGTGCCATGTTAGATGCATCATTTGGTACCGCAATAGTATCACCATCTGCCACTTGGTCTAAAGATGTTTTGGAACCGCTAAAGATACCTGCTGGTACAGTTGGAATTGGAGTCAACGCTACAAGATGACCATTTTGCTTTTCGTTAAAGTTTTTCATATATGCTGTATGTTGTTCAACGTTGAAATCTACTTCACCATCGCTCAACACTTGGTCCGCTTGTACCAAGTCAGACATATCTACACCTTTAAAGGTATAGCCTTGTTTTTCCAAAATTGGTTTAACACCTTTTTCAAATAGTTCAGAGTAAGGGCCCTGAGATTTACTATAGGATAATTCCTTTTTAGCACCATTATCGCTATTATTGGAACCGCAGCCTGCGATAAAAGCTACGCTAAATACTAATGCCGCACCAAGGGCAAGAAGTTTTTTAAATTTCATAGTACATCCTCCTATGCTTTCACAATCAATATAACCAAAATCTATTTCATCAAACTAGGAACGACGCGCACGACGTGCAAAGTAGTTACCTATTGTTTGAATAATTTGAACAAAAATAATCAAAATAACAACGGTAAATAGCATCAATGGGAAGTTCAACCGTTCATAACCATAGGTGAGGGCCAAATCACCTACACCACCTGCACCAATGGCACCAGCCATAGCAGTAGCACCGATTAGACCAATCGTACCAGTCGTAATAGATAAGATAAGTGAACCCTTTGCCTCTGGTAAAAGGAAATGCCAAATCACTTCAAAATGGGAGGCCCCCATCGATTGTGCAGCCTCGATAATGCCTTTATTAACCTCTAAAATAGAGTTTTCAAAGAGTCGAGCAAGATAAGGCGCAATAAATATAACAAGCGGTACGATGGCCGCCGTTGTACCAACCCGAGTGCCAACAATCATCTTAGTCAACGGTAAGATAAACACCATCAAGATGATAAATGGGACGGAACGCACAATATTAACAATTGTATTTGTAATGGTGTAAACAATGCTATTTTTAACAATACCATTCGGATTTGTTACCACCAGTGTCACTGCGATAATCAGCCCTAGTACGGTACCAATGAATAGAGATAGGAACACCATGTATAATGTTTGTTCTGCAGCTAGTAATAACTGTGAACCTGGAACACCAAGTTCTTGCATGAAGAAGTCCATTATAGTGTCACCTCCTGCCATTCAATACCTTGTGTCACAAGATACTCTTTCACCTTGCCCACCTCAAGATCGTCGCCAATAAACTGAACAATAAAAATACCAAGTACTGTATGCTCTAGCTCTGTTACGGTAGCGAATAATACACTCGTTTCCAAATTAAAGGTTTTATTAATATGATATAGAACATTATCGGTCGTATTATTTCCTAAAAAGTGCATCTTAAGAATTGTATATGGCCTTTTATCACAAGCCAAGGTATGTTTCACTGTTGATGGAATTTCATCAGGAATTACAGTACGTACAAATCGTTTAGTTGTTTCATGTTTAGGTTTACTAAACACCTCAAGTACGGAGCCGCTCTCTATAAGCTTTCCATGTTCCATAACCACAACGCGATTACAAATTTTTTGAATTACATCAATCTCATGAGTTACGATAACAACTGTTACCCCAAGTTCACGATTAACGCGCTCTAATAATTGAAGAATAGACTCTGTTGTATCTGGATCAAGAGCACTTGTCGCTTCATCGCATAAAAGAATCGATGGATCTGTAGCTAACGCACGGGCAATACCAACGCGCTGCTTTTGACCACCTGATAATTCGCCTGGATATGCATTTGCTTTATCGCCTAAATCAACAAAGTCTAATAAGGTTTTAACCTTTTTATCAATGTCGGATTTTGGCACCTTATTAAGAATTAGCGGGATAGCCACATTATCATACACAGATTTAGCATTCAACAAATTAAACTGTTGAAAAACCATGCCGATGCGCTTACGAACCTTTCTAAGCTCATTAAAACTTAAACCATTGATATTCACACCATCTATTTCAACATGACCAGAGGTAGGTACCTCTAAGGCATTAATCATGCGAAGCAGTGTAGATTTACCAGCTCCACTAAAGCCAATAATGCCAAATATATCGCCTTTTTCTATGGTAAAGTTTACATCAGATAATGCAGTAACCTTTTGCTTATTAACGTCAAACTCTTTCGTTACATTTCGTATAGCAATCACTGTACCACCTCTTTCCCTACACATTAGTAGGAATTAACATCTTTCTAAAACATATCTTTAAGGTATGTTTTAATTGTATACTTAGATTACTACAATTTATAATGACTGTCAAACACAAAAAGAACCTCAACAAAAATGTTGAGGTTCTTTTCGTATCTATATACTTTTATTTAAGATTAAAACAGGTCCTTTACATCAAAGCCATCATCTATATCGATTAAATAAGAACAATGATCCTAGTATAATGGGCGCTCCAATATAGAGTCCCATATTAGGATATTCTCCTAATAAAAAGGCGGCTACTACGGCTGCCACGATTGGCGAGATATACATAAAATTGGTTACATCTGAAACTTTTTCAGCATGTTCAAAGGCATAGCTCCAGAATACGAATCCTAATGCACTGGAAAAGAATGCTAGGTATACCATAGCAAGCTTTGCAGTAATTGGTGCAGCTCCAATCATTTCAATAGCATGATCTGCAAAAGGTAGTGCCATAATGGCACCTGTAAACATGGACCACATGGCGATAGTAATGGAGTTATAACCTTTCAGGCTAAGGCCACGATTGAGGATGTTATAAATCGCAAACAGTATCATACCCAACAACGTCCATATTGCGCCCATAGGAATTGTAAGAGTAGAATTCCAAAGAATAATAATAGCTACACCTATAAATGCAGTGATAGTGAAGATCCATCCGACGGGACGTATTCTATCTTTATACACCACTAACGCTAAAAGTGCTGTCGTCATGGGCGTTAAAGCCATAATAATACTTGACGTAGCTGCTGGGATTGTGCGAAGTCCTTCATTAAAAACAACTTGATAAAGGAAGTTCCCTGTAGCCCCCAACAAAATATATATGCCCCACTCACGCCAAGATGTAGGTATATGTAATCCCTTAAATACACCAATAATTAGCATGAGTATAGCACCACCTACAACCCTTGCTACCGAGAGTGTCAATGCATCTACTGATTGCAATGCTACTTTACCAAAAGGAAACGCCGTAGCCCAAACGGCAATGGTGGCAGATGCCCCTAAAATGGCTTTCATACGATTTGTCATTAGCATCTACCTTTCTACGTAATTCCATAATCAATACTATCTAAATATTACCATAATAAGCCCCTACAATTCCAAGAAGATACATCACAACATATCGAACACTCTCTATTTATTGATATAAATTTTCATTATTTAAAGATAATATAATAATTGATTCTTCAAAACCCAAACTCAAATAAATCAAGTAATTAGTTATACTTTCAATGTATTTATATAGTGTTTTCAATATTATTAAATTACAAATAACATCCATTCTTACGAAAATCGCATAGTATGTATTGAAAATATATATCATTTAAAATTTGTTAAATCAGGACAAACATTGTACACTATAGGCATAGAAATCTATAGTTATATCCTTTTATGGAGGTGCAAAATGCAACATACTGCATGGAAAGATTTTAACACAGGTGTGTGGGATAAAGCCGTTGATGTACGCGACTTTATTCAAAGAAACTATATTCCCTATGAAGGGGACGATTCCTTCCTTGCTGGTCCTACAGAAAGAACGACAAAATTATGGGATCAAGTAATGAAGCTTTACGAGGAAGAACGTGAAAAAGGCGGCATGCTCGATGCCGATACTTCCGTGGCCACACACATTACTGCCCATGCGCCAGGATATATCGACAAAGACCTCGAAACAATCGTTGGTTTGCAAACTGATAAACCACTAAAACGCGCTATGTTCCCTTATGGTGGCTTGCGTACAGCAAAATCTGCTATTGAAGAATACGGCTTCAAAATGGATCCGCAAACAGAAGACTTCTTCAAAAAGCACCGTAAAACTCACAATGATGGCGTATTTGATGTATATACACCTGAAATGCGTGCCGCTCGTACAGCTCATATCGTAACTGGTTTGCCTGATGCTTACAGCCGTGGCCGTATCATTGGCGACTATCGCCGTATCGCGTTGTATGGTATTGATTACCTCATCGAAGATAAAAAAGAACAATTCAGTATCACAATGGGCGATATGCTTGAAGATGTAATTCGCGATCGCGAAGAAATCCAAGAACAAATTCGGTCCTTGAAAGAATTGAAAGAAATGGCCGCATCTTATGGTTACGACATTTCTGGACCAGCTAAAGACGTTAAAGAAGCTATGCAATGGATTTACTTCGGTTACCTTGGCGCTATTAAAGAGCAAAACGGTGCTGCTATGTCCATCGGTCGTAACTCTACATTCCTAGACATCTACGCAGAACGTGACCTTCGCGACGGTACATATACAGAAGAACAAATTCAAGAGTTCGTAGATCACTTCATCATGAAATTGCGCATGGTTCGCTTCGCACGTATCCATGAATACAATAACTTGTTCACAGGTGACCCTGTTTGGACTACTGAATCTATCGGTGGTATGGGTACTGACGGCCGCACATTAGTTTCCAAAATGTCCTTCCGTTACCTACATACATTGACTAACCTTGGTCCTGCTCCAGAACCAAACCTCACTGTATTGTGGTCTCCTCGCATGCCAATCGGCTTCCGCCGCTTCTGTGCGAAATTGTCCATCGAAACATCTTCCATCCAATACGAAAACGACGACTTAATGCGTCCTAACTCTGGTGATGACTACGCTATTGCATGCTGCGTATCTCCAATGCGTATTGGTAAAGAAATGCAATTCTTCGGCGCTCGTTCCAACTTGGCTAAATGCTTGCTTTATGCAATCAATGGCGGCGTTGACGAAAAATTAAAGAAGCAAATTGGTCCTAAATACCGCCCTATCACTTCCGAATACTTAGAATTCGACGAAGTATGGGAAAAATTCGACGACATGATGGAATGGTTGGCAGGCGTATACGTAAACGCATTGAACATCATTCACTACATGCACGACAAATATGCTTATGAAAAACTAGAAATGGCATTGCATGACCGCAAAGTAACTCGTTGGTTTGCAACTGGTATTGCTGGTTTATCCGTAGTAGCTGACTCCTTGTCTGCTATTAAATATGCTAAGGTAAAACCTATTCGCGACGAAAACGGCATTGCTGTTGATTTCGAAATCGAAGGTGACTTCCCTAAATATGGTAACGATGACGATCGTGTAGATAGCTTGGCAGCAAAAGTTGTTTCCACATTTATGAACAAGATTCGTAAACATCCTACATACCGTCAATCCGTTCCAACTATGAGCTTGTTAACAATTACTTCCAACGTAGTATATGGTACTGCAACAGGTTCCACTCCAGATGGCCGTAAAGCTGGTGAAGCTTTCGCTCCTGGTGCTAACCCAATGCATGGTCGTGATACTCACGGTGCTATTTCTTCGTTGGCATCCGTAGCAAAAATGCCATGGCGTGATAGCTCCGATGGTATTTCCAATACCTTCTCTATCATTCCTGACGCATTAGGTAAATCTGGTGAAACATTTGTGTCCGTTAGCGATTTTGATATTGAGTTAGATCCATCTCAATTGCCTAACTCCAATACAAACTTCGCGTGTAGCGAACCGAATGTTACTATAAAGGAAGATAATTAACGTCTTCCATAGTATCGGACTGCTTTCACCGGCACCGATACGAGTGTTAGTCTTGGTTGAAAGGAGGCAATACCCATGAGCAACCAACAACAAGTTGATAACTTGGTAGAGTTATTGGATGGCTACTCCCAAAAAGGCGGTCATCATTTGAACGTTAACGTGTTCACTCGTGAAACATTGTTAGACGCTCAAAAACATCCTGAGTTGTACCCTCAATTAACTGTTCGTGTATCTGGTTACGCAGTGCACTTCAGCAAATTGACAAAACAACAACAGGACGAAGTTATTTCCCGTACATTCCATCAACAAATCTAATCGAGGTTTCCTATGACAGGACGTATTCATTCGGTTGAAACGATGGGTACGGTTGATGGTCCAGGCATGCGCATGGTGGTTTTTCTCCAAGGATGCCCCATGCGTTGTGCTTATTGCCACAATCCCGACACATGGAATGAAAGTAGCGATGATGTTAAATTTATGACTGTTGAGGAATTGTGGGACCAGTACGAACGTAACCGCCAATTCTATGCTAATGGTGGTATCACCGTCACAGGTGGGGAAGCTCTAATGCAAATCGACTTTGTTACTGAGCTGTTCACATATTTCCGTGAAAGAAACGTCCATACCTGTTTAGATACAAGTGGAATTTGTTTTGATCCCCACCAAGAGGTGCCCTACCGTAAATTACTCAGTGTCACTAGTCTCGTCATCCTAGACCTTAAAGAAATCGATCCTGATAAACATCTGTGGTTAACAGGAAAATCGTTAGAGCCTATTCTCGGCTTTGCTCGATTGACGGCAGATGTAGAAGTTCCTATTTGGGTTCGTCACGTTGTGGTTCCAACAATCACAGATAATGCAGATCATCACTATCGTCTAGGCTTTTTCCTAGGATCTCTGAAAAACTTACAAGCCGTTGATTGCTTACCATATCACGTTATGGGTACTGCTAAATATAAGGAGTTAGGTCTCACCTATCGCCTAGAGGGCATACCGGCCGCAACAAAAGATTTAGCGGCCAAAGCGACAAGAACCGTGGTGGAAGGCATCAAGGCCTATCGACGCCATTGGTGGAGTCCCATCAAAACACAACATCAATCATAATCAAGTTTGAGGATAACTACCTCCCTTGATATATATACATATATATACCAAGACTTGATCTATGATAGCCCTAAAAACAATAGAGCCGCCCCCACACAACCGGGGACGGCTCTTATTGTATTTATAGACTATTTTAATATCTATAATTGGTACACTATTTTCACTACTATCAGTGCAGTGTTCAATTTGATATTCGATTTGTTCTAATATCTATTTTATTTAGATACTACGTTAATAGGTTCACCTTTAAAGAAGGCTTGTACATTGTCACGAATGATGCCTACCAAGCGTTGGCGTGTTTCGAGACCTTTCCAGCCCATATGAGGTGTAAGGATAACATTATCTAATGTATATAGAGGGCTATCCTCTGCTGGCGGTTCTACCTCTTGTACATCAAGACCGGCACCTGCAATACGTTTAGCTGCTAATGCTTCACAAAGGTCGGCTTCATTAATAAGAGGACCACGACCTGTATTGACAATAACAGCATTTGGCTTCATCTTAGCAATGGTTTCTTTATTAATCATGTGCTTAGTTTGGTCATTCAATGGGCAATGCAATGTAATATAATCACTATTTTCTAGTAATTCATCAAGGCTTACATAACGAATGCCGTCGCCATCAGCCTTTGGTGTACGCGTATGGATTAAGATATTCATACCAAGTGCTTTAGCTACTTTGATCACTTCCATACCAATGTGGCCAGCACCAACAACACCTAATGTTTTACCATTCACTTCTGTGTGGCTCACTTGCAAATATTTTGTAAAGTTGCTGCGATCACCTTTAGCGAGCATACCGATTTGTTGTTGCATTGTAGATGCAAAATTGAGGATCATCATGATTACCGTATGCGCTACACGCTCTGTGCTATACGCTGGAATGTTGCACACAGTGATGCCTCTTTCCTTTGCTGCATTAAGGTCGATATTATTATATCCTGTACCCGCTTCTACGATGAGTTTTACAGTATCTGGGAATTGTGAAAGCAAATCAGCTCCTACGGGTAATTCTTTTGTAACTACAACGCGAGCACCTTGGATACGCTCAATAAGCTCTTCATTTGTACTATTATCATAGACCTGTACATCATTAGATAAAATAGAAAAATCTAATGCATGGTCATAATTCATTTTACCTGCGTTTACCACTACCACACGTTCGCTCATGAGAACCTCCTACATAGCTATTAAATTTTATAGAGTATACATAATGCCCAAATCTAGGGGTACATACACCTATTAAGGAAAATACTTCTACATAAATTATACTATTATTTATATGAATTTATACTATTAATATCACAGAGAACTATATTAATTAGTATACTTTCACGTTTATTGTATATAATATATGTATAAAAATCATAAAAATAGAATTTCTGTATAAAACTTTCACAAAAGTATTGTGTAATTCCCTAAAAGTTATACAATTATATTAATGTTATATAGAATTGAGGAATACCATGAGACCTACCTATTTGACCATAAATACAAGTCTCGTTCGCGAGAATTTGCGTAAAATTAAAGATAGTTTACCGGAATGGAGCACATCCACCGCTGTTATCAAGGCCAATGGCTATGGCCACGGCAGTGTTATGATGGGCCGTATTGCCGTTGAGGAAGGTTATGAATCCTTAGCCGTTGCCATTCCTGAAGAGTCAGTTCCACTTCGCAACGCAGGGATTATGGTACCAATTTATCTACTTGGTCTCACAAGACCTCAGTCCTTTGAGCTTGTAGCAGACACAAATTCCATTCCCGCTGTATGCGAATCTACCGATTTAGAAGCGCTTGACAAGGTAGCAGAAAATCACGATATGATCATTCGCGTTGCGATTGCCGTTGATACAGGCATGCATCGTATTGGTATCAAGCCTGAAGATGCTGTGGAATTTATCAAACGCGTTGAATCCTATGAAAATCTTGAAGTAGACGGTTTCTTTTCTCATATGAGTAACGCCGATGCGGCGGATCAAAGCCACGCTCATGGGCAGGCGCAAAAGTTCCATAAAATGGTCGATGAAATTCGTGCATTTAGACCTGATGCGGACTATCGCTTCTCCCTTGCCAATAGTGCTGGGTTGTTATCCGTAAAAGATAGCTTGTTCACCGATGCCCGTCCTGGTATTATTCAGTATGGCATTATGCCATCCCTTGATGTACCAAATCGATTAGGATTAAAACCAGTCCTCTCCTTCCATAGCGAAGTAGTTCATGTACAGCGACTAGAAGCAGGTGAAGGTATCGGTTATGGTTCTACCTATGTAACACCTGAACCAATGACGATTGCTACCATTCCTGTAGGCTATGCAGATGGATATCCTCGTAGCTTATCCAACCGCGGTACAGTCCTCATTCATGGCACACGTTGTCCTGTAGTGGGTCGCATCTGTATGGACCAATTCATGGTGGCCGTTCCAGATACGATTACTGTACAACCAGGTGACAAGGTTGTGCTCCTAGGTTCTCAAGGTCATGAAAGCATCTCTGCACTCGAGATTGCTGCTCTTGCATCTACAATTCCTTATGAAATCTTTTGTGGTTTCTCAGAACGCGTGCCTCGACAATACATATAAAAGGCTAACTATTGTTACTAATAGTAAATACTCCATATACCAAAAGCGCAGATATACATTGTATCTGCGCTTTTCCAATTTCTGCTACGGATTTTTCTTATATGGTACATTTTTATATTGAATGGACATAGAAAAAGCCCGTAATACATGCAGCGGTCTACATGTATTACGGGCTTTCCTGCTCTCCTATACCTAGCGTACTGTAAAGCAGTTACGTTCTTATTGTGAGAGAGAGTATTATATACCAAGTATATAATCTTATGATTGGGAGGGAACCACAATGCATAAGGGGCCCTCTGAACGACAGACGGCATAGGAGAGAGTCAATGTTTGTCTATCCAATCCAGAGGGCTGCGTGTGTGTAATTGTTTATTGTGTGTGTAAGTGTATTGTGTATGTGTGTTGTGTATGTGTGTAAGTGTGTATAGTATTATGTGTTTAGTGTTCGTGTATTAAAGGGGTTTGCTTTACAGTAGGATAGGCTTAGGATTAGCTTATTTTACGGCCATACCTGTTTTAGCATCCAATGCAATGGATACAGGTTTGTTTTGTGCATCATGGAACTCTACAGTATATATAGGTTTACCATTTTGGTTCACTACAGACCAAGAGTTAATACCAGTTGCTACATTGCCAGTTTGTGCGAAGGCTGCATTGATCGCCACATGTGGAGGTAACACAGTACCAGCATCAATAGCACTAGCTTCCATGGATGCATCATATGCTTTAGGAGTACCTTCAGTTACATTACCAGTTGCCACATCTAGAGTCATGGAATGGGCACCACTAGCATTGAAACCGTCTACTTCATAAATAGCAGTTTTGTCGGCAGCTTTGAAGGATACTTTAGTAATCTTAGAGTCGCCATATTTATTTTCAAATTGATCGATTAAATAATTCGCACCAATTACGAAAATACTATTTTGATCGACTACGCCTGCTTGCTTACTTGTTGTGCTAGGTTGTGATTTTCCACTTTTAGAGTTTTTTTTTCCTCTTTAGTAGTTTCTTTTTTGTCAGCTTTTTTATCTGCTTTTACTTCTTTAGTTTCTTTTACAGCTTTATCAGCTTTAACTGCTTTGTCAGCTTTTACTTTAGGCGCTTTGTGTGCTTGCGCTTTTTTAGTATTTTTTTCGTCTTTATTAGCTTCTACTTTTTTATCTGCTGCACGTACTACTTTAGCTTCGCTAGGAGCTTTCGCTACCGCTGCAGTTTCAATTGTAGGAGTTGCTGCTGCTGGATTAGCTGCTGCTGGAACTACAGTGTCTTGAGCAACTGGAGCTTTTACATCTTGAGTTGCTGTTGGAACTGGTGTAATATCTTTAGCTGTTGGTGTAGCTGGAGTCACTTCAACTTTAGCTGCTGTAGGTACTACTTTAGCAGCTGGAGTTACTTCTACTTTAGCTACTGTAGGAGCTGCTTCTGTTTTAGCTGCTGGAGTCACTTGAATAGTAGGAACTACTTGATGAGTAGCAGGTTCTGCGACAGGAGCTGCAGTAGCTGCTACCTCTTGAGTTACAGGAACTGGTGTTGCTTGTTCAGCTGCTGTTACTGCTACAGTAGCACCAAATACGCCAGCTACTGCTAAAGCAATACTGCTTTTCAAAATAGATTTTTTCATAATATCCTCCTTGATAATTCATATATATGCAATCTTACGCATATATATTTCAACCAACTCGGTGTCATCGTTATAGTTCCAAAATATATATCTAGCGTGGACTGTAGATATATAATCTGGAAACTCCCGATATATTTGAGTTCTGTCTTTTGACTGGACACATATTATCGATAATCTATGAAATAAAAATGTAGAACTCACCGGTCTAGCTTATTTTGGGGTGAGAATAAAATGAATTTATATGTAATTTCAATGAAATTCTATAGTATTCGATTTACAACTAAGTATTCTATGAATTAACTCCAAAAAGCCATTTTTCCCCTAAATAAAGGAACAGAAGACACTCATTGTAATTCTCATAATGTAAATATCCCCTTTCATGAGCAAATGTTCACAAAAAAACTCCTTAAAACTATCCTTTTCTACAAAAAAAGATAATTTTAAGGAGTTTCATTCTTATATTTAAGATAATAAGCCTTCTACTATTAAGTTATATTTACTAGTCACCATAGTTTAGTCGTCAAATTTAACAGACAACAACGTACCATTCATAGCATCAATGCGTACATTGACCTCTTTGTCGCCTTCTGTACCGAAGCTAACTTTGTATACTATTTTACCTTTATCATATTGTACAGACCACTCATTAAGGCTTGTCGCTTTACCTTGTGTTTGAGCATAAGCAAAGTTAACTACAGCTGCTGGTGGTAAGATTTCACGAGGATCAAAGGATTTTTTCTTTAAGGATTTATGGAAGTCACCTTCACGTTTTTCAAAGATTTGATTTGTTGCATAGATATAAGTGAGCTCATATTTGCCACTTTCATCAAAACCTTCTACATCATATCTAATTTGTCCACCATCCGCATCAAAAGCGATTTCAGTGATAGCTGCATTTGGATGATTTTGAATAAATGCATTCAATAAACCATTTGCACCTACAATCGCTGCATGGTTTCCATCAACGACTGCAATAGTTGGTTCTACTGCTACTAAAGGCGCCGCACTTGCATTTGGCATACCAAACACTGCTGCCAAGGCTAATACAAGGCTACCTTTTATAAATAAGGATTTCATAGGCTCCTCCATCTCTCAAACAGGACCATAGTGTATATATACAATTATACACTAAATCGATACGATTTATTAATCTTTATTTATAATATTAATGCATAGACCACTGCCCTATGATACAATGCACGTAGAATATTTTTTACTACAAGTGAGACCATTATGATTTCAATATATCCTACTATATATCACACATTTCAATGCAAAGCAGATCGATGTGAAAATACATGCTGCCAACTGTGGACCATCGATATTGATGAGACCACTGCTGAACGCTATCATGCCATGACAGGACCTCTTGGTGAAAGTTTACGACAAGCCATCACTGTCGATGACGAAGGTAGCCATTTCGTGTTTTCTAAAGAACAACCTATGTGTCCGTTACTCAATGAAAATGGCCTCTGTAAGGTGGTGCTCGAACTAGGTGAAGAAGGCCTATGCGATACATGTCACATGCATCCGCGATTTTATAAATATATTGAGGACCTCGAGCTATGTGGGGTTGGTTTATCCTGTGAAGCATCGGTAGAACTGCTAGCAGAAGACATGCAGTCTAATCAAGTAATCTTTACTATCGAAGACGATAACGGCGAATTTAGTCCTGATGAACGTTTAACTATTCAGAATATATTTGAACTATTAGCCTTTGATATAGATCCAGCACTATTTCAATATATTCCATCTCCTGACGCACAGTATTATACAAGCCTATTAGATCTATATGGTACAACAGAGCCTATCGATGAAGAATGGACTGCACAAATCAGTGCATTATCTCATGATATAGATAAACTCACTACCTCTGTTCAAACCTATGTTGCCACTCACGATATGAGCCTATTCAACAAGGTATTCCAATACATCTTATATCGTCAAATCGATATGCTAGCAGATTATTCTTTAGAAGCCATCCTTTCCTATGCTAAGGATGGTGTGGAATACATACTTATGACAAGTGCCCTCGAAGGCTCTCCACTTAAACAAGTGTCAAGATGGTCCCAACAAATCGAATACGACGAAGATAATGTAGAACTGCTATTACAACATTATGAAGCAACAAAAAACCTCCTAGTATAAACTAGGAGGTTTTCATATAGTTACGCAAATAGTATGCGCATAATCCAGTTATATAAGAGATTTATAATAAATAATACCACATAAACAGCCCCTACTGTAAGAGGCTCTACTTTCATAAGACGAGATAAAAGCATAACGGCCACATAGATAACGGCACAAACATAGGCTAGTGCTAGAGGAACTAATAGAATCAGCAAAAATGGCGTAATATAAATGCAAATAATAGATACCAAAATTAATGCTAATCCCAGTGCGCCTGTATAGCCTTCCACATAAGCAGTGCCCATTAATACTTGCTTGAAATCAAACTCACGCTCTAAAAGAACGCTCAGTAATTTCCACAGTATAAAGCTACCAACAAACCAATATATACCAAGGCCTAATATCTCTCTCAATATAGAAAATATGCCATATACAGCAGGAATAAAGCCAAATAAAAAACCACCAAAGGTCATGGCCAAAGGTAACAGAACAATACCTAAAGCAAAGCCTAAAATATGAGTGGCACACCAACCGGCAAGGCCAGCTTTAATCCCCTTTTCTAAGGTACCAAACCAGAAGATTTCATCTATTCCCTTCTTCGGTGAACGCACCAGCAGGGATATTTCTCGTAAAAATGTCGTATCCATAACTAACTCCGCTCTCAACTATACTATAAATTTAATTATATCATAAATTCACAGATTTAAATTATATATAATTAATTTTAATATAAATTAAACGATAAAAAAACCACAAGACTTTCATCTTGCGGTTATACTTGATTTTATGTCTTATATTATTTAACTAATGTATGTACAAAGCGGATCCATTGAGGCAATACCGACACTGATAGCAAAGCCACAACAAACATAACAATATATGTTTTAACGATTCCTAGATTAACATAGCGGCGCATGAGTTGAGCCCCAATAAAGACAGCGTAATACTGACTAAACATGGTAACAAGATAGGCCATATCGCCTACATATTTTGGCATAGATACATAGAATAATATAAGACCCACTATATGAACCAATACCAATACTACGGTACGGAGTGCATTCGTATAGGCTAAGCCATAAATATAGTTCCGCATTACTCCCTTATAGGTACCTGTGCCTCCTAACAATATAAGTAATCGCCAGATAACGAAAGCGCCTAGGATAATCTGAAAAATTAAAAACGATGCATTCCCGAAGGCACTCACTATATCAAAATGTGTTAATCCTGTCATCCGTTTTATGCCTAATGCGGGCGATATGGCTTTCACTATCAAAGGCAACACATAAGTCATTACATATAATACAACCGTAGATGTTACGAGATTTAAAATAGCGCGACCATAGGATCCATTTCTAATAATATTTTGAAAGGATTGTTCACTTAATTTCGTGAATAAATGCAATATATCCTTATACCAAGTCATAATGCTCCTTATCTGTTATCGAGTTAATGTATATAGCACTTCGCACAACAAAGCCACTAGAATGGCAAGCAACATAATGCTTAGACCTTCATAAGCACTACCATCAATACAAGCCCCTGCAATACGTCCCATGGTCTGTAGTAACAATACAGTACTAAGAATGCATAATACAATCATACAAAAACCAATAATAGCTTGTAACAGAATTGGTATGGTCGTAAGAATCAACATAATACCTGCCGTGAGAGTGATCATAGCTACTACTAATTGAGCAAAGGCCATCATATGTAAAACCCCAGTGACTACGCCGCGGATATAGAACTTACGTTTTTGTATTATCGCATAGCCTATAACAATGCCAGACACGAGGGCCGCTTTTAAAATTACCCACGCAAACCGACCGATATTCCAAAACTCACGCGGTTTACTTAAGTGTTCAAAAAAGACTTGTATCTCATGTTGACCTACGGGAAGCGCAAACATTTGCCACTTCACTAATAGTGATGAGTTGCGTATCAAAGCACGTATAGCATCTAAATATACACTTTCACCGACGATGGTAAATTGATAGCATATGAGCGTCAATACGAGCATCCAAGCAAGCTGTCCATAGGTAACATCATAGTGGTACATTCGTGGATTTTTTTCTTCAATGGGGTTTAATAAGCGATAAACGAACTCTACTAAACCTGCCATCATACCTCTCACCACCTTTTACTCAACAAGAATAGCACCATTCCATATAGAATGATGCAGCACACAACACAAGATTACGAATTTCTAACAATAATTTTATTTTTAATTCATACTCTGTTCATTATTATAGCACAAAAGCAAGGTATAATCATACCTTGCTTTCATATTTTTCATACTATGTAATTATCTAGATGTAGCAAGCATAACCATGCCTACCAATATGCCAATAAAGGCCACAGGAATTAAAGATGCCAAAATTCCAATACCAAAAGTCGCAAGTCGTCCCTTTTCAATTTGACGTCCCATAAGTGATAAGCTGACCCACAAAAACCAAATAAAAGTGCCTAGATTGACGATTTGGAAAAAATAATTAAATATGGTTAATCCAAGCGTTGATGATGCCTCATAAAAGCCTAATCCCTTTGCTATGATAACCAGCATAATCTCAAGGAGTCCTATCATTATTGATAGAAACTGAGTATATGCACTTTGATACCAACAGATTTTTAAAACAGATTCGTAATTAGTATGGGCCCCAAACTTATTAGCTACCTGACTAAAAATAACAGAATAAATTGCTAAAACAAAAAACGTACCTATCAAACCAAGCGTTAAGGACATTACACCTTGACCAGCAAATCGGCCTATAACACTACCCAGTTTCACTATATGAGCACCAAATACATAAGCCAATAGCAACTCTGTAATAGCAGAAAATACTAAAGTTATCGCAACCATGGCTACCGTTGCAGCAAAACCGCGTTGAATTGTACCAAATTCAACAATCTCTGGAATGCCACGTTTAAAAGGCTCTCTAATCAAAGCCCAAAAATCTAAATACCATTTTCGTTCCATATGTTCCCCTCCAAAACATCTAAAGCACATATTTTTATCATTTTACCATAATATACATTTAAAATAAATATAAATTTATTTTAAATCAAAATTTGATATTGAATAGAAAATAAAAAATTGATAGACACTTAAAAGGCATCTATCAATATTTCAATTACATATGTATTTAAAGAGACATGGACAATATAATACCACCCACACCAAAGATAAAGGATACTATATAAAAGGAAATACCCGTTATCCAAGGGCTCAGGCTAAATTGCTTAGACATTAATTGTGCCATGATAAAGACATTAATGAGTTCTATAGTGCTTAATCCCCCCGACCCACCTCGAATTTGTAAGTTTAATAAGAGATAAATAGGTGCAGCCAAAAGCACAAAAATAAAATGAATCCAACCAGCAATACAAGTATTCAAAAGTAAGTCTGCTACTAGTTGCTTATATGTAACCTGCCCCTTAAAGATCTTGAAAATACCATATAAAATACCAGAAGATGCGAAAACAAATGCTACAATTCCAAGCACATATCCAACGATAGGCACTACCTCAATCTCTACGGGACTTATAATCTCCCAAATAAATGTTTTAAAAAATGGGCTTTTGGAGAAAATTAGCGATAATATATGTAACCCCAAGTCAGTTATGATTGCTGATATAACAGCTAATAATAACATATTCTTAATAGTGATCAAATGCATCCATTTTTCTATATAAGGACCAAACAAACCATTCATAATACTATACCTTATAAATCCTCACTCTTAAATAATTGATAACCTTCAAAATAATAACTATGGTCAAGGCCTTTCATAAATAATTCTCTATTATTGATATCACTTGTAAGCGCCTTAGCTAGGACAGTTTTAATTTCTAAATCATTTACTGGACTTCGTTCCATAGCAGATAAATATTGCTCTTTATCAACTTGACTCCAGTCTATAGTCTTTAGTAATTCTGTACACAGCATATGATCAAGCCATAATCGCATACTCCGCCCATTACCTTCTCTAAAAGGATGGGCTACATTCATTTCTACATATTTTTCTATAATTTCATCAAAGGTAGATTGCGGCATATCTTCAATAGTTTTAACCGCTTCAGCAAGATACATGACAGGAACAAAGCGGAAATTTCCTTTTGCAATATTCACAGTCCGCAATGTACCAGCAAAATCATATATATCTTGAAATAATATAGTATGTATTTTTTGCAAGGTAGTCCACGTACCACTAGGCATATCATTAAGTAAGTTTTTTTCAAACAATGTTGTTGCCGCTTTTTTACTAATTCGTTCTTCTCCTCTAGCCAAAGTGGGAGAATCAGTAATGCCTAATTTATTAGTAATAACCATATTGGACCTCCTTTTTATTTATTTTCATTATATATTATACTATAGGAACAAAAATTATAGTTATTACAACTTTAAATATTACGAGCAATGAATAGAACTAAAAAAGCAGCCCAACAAGGGCTGCTTTTCATTCATCTTATTTCAAAGATGCTGCAATTTTTGTAAGGTTTTCATCCATACGTTCTAAGTATGTTTTATTATCTTCGTTACTTTCGATTGTGTAAATAGTTTCTACCTTAGCACCAACTTCGCTTGCCAAAGTCTTGGATACTTCTGGGCTAGCCATTTCTTCTGCGAAGATAGTAGTGATATTGTTTTCTTTACAATACTTGATGAGTTCTGCCAATTGCGCTGCATTTGGTTCGCCTTCAGCAAATACATCTTCTACACTATTTTGTTCCAAACCAAAGTCACGACATAAGTACGCAAATGCTGCATGACCTGTAACAAAGTTTTTATGAGGCGCTTGTGCAAATTGACCTTCATATTTCTTAATCATTTCATCAAGTTTAGCTACGTAGTCATTGTAATTCTTTTCGTAGTAATCCTTATTAGCTGGGTCGGCTTTTACAAAAGCATCTTTAATATTTTTCACTTCGATTTTTGCATTTTTTAAAGATAACCATGCATGAGGATCTTCCGCACCATGTTCTTTAATTTCTTCAGGATCAGTATTTTTGATAGCTTCTACGCCCTCTGTAGCAACAACAGTGATGAGCTTGCTATTTTTAGCCGCATCAATCGCTTGTTGTGCCCAAGGTTCCATACCGAAACCGTTGTACACGAATACTTGAGCTGTTGCCAATTGTTTCATATTGTCAGGTTTCAACTCGAAATCATGTGGCTCTACGCCATCTGGAATAATAGTAGATACCTCTACCTTGTCACCGCCAATAGCCTTTGCAAATTCAGCCATTGCATTAAAACTTGTTACCACTTGGATCTTCTTACTTGCTTGTTCCTTCGGTGCATCATTGCCACAGCCTGCAAATAGAGCGGCCATCATGATGCCTACAACTAACAAAACCAGTTTTTTGACCATCGTAGTCCTCCTTTTGTTAATCCTGATCGCTATGCATTCATAGAATATTAATCATTCTATAGTTGCAGTTGCGACTCAGTTGCATTTGTAATATAGTTATAGTATAAACTTACTCAAGATTTTGTCAATTAGAAAAGTGGTTTTTATATGTTATCTATTGAACATCTTTATTTTTCCTATCAAGGTCAGCCACCTTATGTGTTGAATGACCTTAACTTACATATTCACAGCGGTGATTATATATCCATCGTTGGGGACAATGGGTCTGGTAAAAGTACCCTTCTACGTCTCATCTTAGGGTTCCTGAAACCTGTGAAAGGCTCTATCAAGCGAGATACAAACAACATTCGCTACGTATCTCAAAAGAATGATTTCTCTCATGCAGGCTTCCCTATTACGGTAAAAGAAATACTTGATTCCTACCGTAAGCTATTAAAAATTAAAGATAAACATGAAGTAGATCGTGTCTTAGAACTCACCAATATGACGGAGTTCAAAGACCGTTTAATTAGCAAACTATCTGGTGGTCAAGCACAGCGTGTATCTATCGCTCGTGCCCTCATCGGTAATCCTGACCTCATCATACTTGATGAACCATCTACTGGTGTTGACCGTAAAAGCCAAGAAGGCATTTACTCACTCCTCTGCGAATTAAATCAAGTTCATCACATTACGATTATCTCGGTGGAACATAACCTTGAAATGGCCTTAGCCAATTCAACTAACATTTACCATATTGCAAATGGTCAAGGTCATCTTTGCTCCCCTGAACAATACGCTAGTGAAATTATGCACAGCACAGGACGCAATCCTATGGATCACGAAAACTGCGTTTGCTTCACAGATGTAACAACTCAGGCTCAGGCTCAGGCTCAGGCTCAGGCTCAGGCTCAGGCTCAGGCTCAGGCTCAGGCTCAGGTCGATGATACTACAACTAAGGAGGTGCACCATGTTTAGTTATGATTTCATGCAAAATGCCTTCTTCGTAGCTATCTGCATTTCTCTATTATGTCCATGTATTGGTATTTTCATGGTACTTCGTCGGTCTAGTATGATTGGCGACACCATGAGCCACGCATCGCTAGCAGGTATTACATTAGGCTTATTAACAAATACGAATCCTATCTTAGGAGCATTTATCTTTACTGCTATTTGCGGTGCCCTTATCGAGTTCTTGCGAAAATATTTTTCTCACCATCTCGATCTGATTCTTACTATTATCTTATCTCTTAGCATCGGTACAGCTATTACCCTTATTAGTTCAGGTAAATTAAAAGCTAACGCCAATGTATTCTTCTTTGGCAGTATCTTAACCGTAAACACTACGGATATGATTAGTATTGCAGCCCTAACAATTCTATCTGTTTTAACCTTATATTTCTTATATAACTCACTTCTTTACATCGCTTATGATGAAGAGGCAGCTCGTGTAGCCGGTGTTAAGGTTGATTTTATCAATTACATCTTTGCCATCTTAATGGCTGCTGCCGTATCCATTTCTATTAAAATCGTTGGTGTTCTCGTATTAAGTGCTATGATTGCCTTACCTGTAGCATCGGCATTACAACTAGAAAAAGGATTTAGAACGACATTACTCTGTTCTATTGGATTTAGTTTGCTAGCCATGATTATCGGCCTCTTCGGATCCTACTATCTCAACATAGCTCCAGGTGGTTTTGTATCGCTAATATCAGTTGCAATTCTACTCGTAGTATTAGTCATTAAAAATATCAGAACCATCCTACGCCGTATGCAATTTAGCAAGTAAACAAAGATAATCATCAATATATAGATAGCTATTCTATTAGCAAAATAAGATGGCTATCCTGTGCAAAATAAATTATCTACTTATACTTGTATAACAAGTTTAGTATTAAAACAGAATCGAAAGAGCGTTATGAATACAACAAGTTGGCCTGAAGGCATAAAAAAAACCAAACAGCGCGAAGCAATTTGGTCCGTATTAACAACTACAGATAAACCTATTACGGCTATGGAAATCGCAGAGCGATTAGGCGATGGCAGCACTACATGGATGTCTACCATTTACCGTACCCTTGAATTATTAGAAACAAAGGAAATTGTTACCCGTACAACACTCATGGGTAGCGATATGGCATATTATGAGATTACCCCTCATACGCACCGTCACTATGCAGTATGTACCAAATGTGGAACCATGATACCGCTCCACACCTGCCCTGTTGTAGAAATGCCACAGGAATTAATTGATGCAGGCTTTACGGTGACGGAGCATCATTTGGAAATTGCAGGAACATGTAAGGATTGTAAGAATAAAGGTTAATAAAAACTCTCTAAATAAATCAAATCATAACCACCCGTAGAACGGGTGGTTTGCTCTGACCCTATAAGGGTCTTTCTCTAGTGGTGGCCCTCTAAAGAGGGCATTGAATGATCTGACAACCACTCTATTACCACTGGCTGCCCCCTACTCGGGGGCTT